>CAVPFR010000035.1:0-5363 GCA_963703785.1 uncultured Acidobacteriota bacterium
TAAGCGCGCGCCTAAACTTCGTAATCCTGTCGTCCAGCGATGCGACGGGCAATTCGACAGGCGAATCGATGGGCCCACGTCCTGCGCTCGCGCGGCCTAGGGAATGCCATACGATTTTGAGGCTCCCGAGTATGCGAACATTCTAGCGCGAACGACGGAGCCGATGTCATTAAGCCGCCGAATGCGCGTAAGACTGCCCCTTGTTCAACATTTCTGCATCAATAGATCAGTTCAGGGGAAGGTAGTTGGCAAACCAGCCCCGCCGGTACCCTGAGCCGGCGGGGCCTGTTCCGCATGCGGAGAACGACAGCGTACAAAGAACGCTAGAAGACTCACCTAACCTGAATTCGGGACCCGCTCCGAAAGCCATTTCGCGGATAGCCAGCTTAACTCCTGCACGATCATACATTTTTGGGAACGGCCTCTCGGAATCGGATCCGCCTCTAAGGTAAATCAACGAAAAGAGACTAACGATCTAGGGTTTTGCCGGATCGTCGACTCAGGTTTCTCCGATGCACCCTAACAGCATACGGTGGCGTCGAATGCATTGTTACCCCAGTACATACAGGGGAAACACGCCGATACCAGGCAGGGGCCGAGAAAGAAGGGGGCAGGAAATGCAACGGAAGAACGAAAGCGAATGGTTTTGCGCGAATTGCCTTCAAATGATCGAAGTGTTGAGCAGACACGGGCGCTGCCCACATTGCGACAGCAATGCGGTGGACGTGGCGTACAGGTGGAGACGTTCGGAAGCGGAAGTGAGGCCTGAGGTCGTGCTGTCCATCAACGCCTGACTTCTACTATCTGGCGGTAGTTACAGTAGTTACTCGACTTATGCAACCTGCCGGAAAACCTCAAGGTTCGCGGCTTCCCAGGAGAAGACCGTAAGGCATCCTTTCGCCTGGGCCTGCCAAAACCTACTCGTCTGACGATTTCCTAGCGATTTCCTGGCGATTTCCTGGTTACTTCTTTTGGTCTACGTAAGTGAAAGCCATTGGCCCCTATTGGCCTTTGTCCTGGGCGGGGGGATGGGTTCCCCGAACCAAATCGGCTGGCGCGGTATAAATCTTTTTCAGGGTGGAATATTGGGTGGCAGCGCTGCGGAACGCACGTCCACTGGCTTCGACCTTGGATCGCACAAGGTCCAGCATGGCGATGGCGAAAATTACCATGATGGCCATAAGGATTGCTACTCGCGCCGGTTTCGGCATAAATGTGGCCTCAGGATCGAATGATTCGGTATTTAGCTACCGTCACAGGAACTTACCGCGTGTCGGGGGCCGTCGAAATACGTGCAGCAATGGATTCAGACGGTGAATTCACCTTACCTGGGGAAACTATTGCCTGTGCGGACTTTGAACCTTAATGCAGCGCGGCGTCCCTGAAGACTAATGAGCGTACATGCCCGAATCGAAGAAGGTACCGCCCCTCAGAAGCCGCTCGAGAGCCTGAACTAAGTCTTGCGCGGCGCGAGATTTGACAACGTAGCCGTGAGCTCCCGATTTGCGCACGGAGCCAGCCATACTACCGGAATCGTGCATGGTAAAGAACAATACTCGAGAGCCGAGGGGCTAGACCGCGAAATCTCGTCGGCAGCCTCGAAGCCGCTCATCACCGGCATGGTGACGTCCATAATGATAATGTCGGGAGAAAGCTCCTGCGCCATGCGGACGGCCTCCTGCCCATTGGAGGCTTCACCGCAAATTTCCCATTCGGGCTTCACCTCGAGCACCCTGCGGATGCCCTGGCGGACGATTTCGTGATCATCAGCAATTAATATTTTGACGGCCACCTAGATCCTCGCCACAAAAAATGCACGGACTAAACCGTCCGTGCACGCAAGACCCCGACAGCAGCCGCCGGGCGTGGCCCGCGTCAATCAAGCTGCGGAACGTGAGGTTCGCGCCTCGCCGGGGCAAATGAGGTCATTACGCTTCCGCAATCAAGTTGCGCACCGCGTATCTAACAACCTCGGCCACGGAGTGGCAATCCAGTTTTCGCATCAAGTTGATGCGGTGCGTCTCCGCTGTCTTCACACTGATGCCCAGCACCGCAGCGACTTCCTTACTGCTCTTCCCTTCCGCGAGGAGCTGAACGACTTCACGCTCGCGCGGAGTGAGAGGCGAATCCGGATCGGCGACATTCTCCGGGACATCAGACTTGCCCACGTAGCGATCGAGAATAATCTGGGAAACCTTCGAGGTAAAGAAGGTCTGGTCACGGATGAGCGCTTCGACCGCCGCGACCAAGTCACTGGCCACATCTGACTTAAGCACGTAGCCGCGAGCTCCGGCCTTGACCACCTGCTGGATGAGCGGATTGGTATCGTGCATGGTCAAGACGAGAACGCGCGTGCGCGGCGCTTTCTTGACGATCTGGCGCGTGGCTTCCAGGCCGTTAAGAGAAGGCATCCCGATATCCACAATCGCTACATCGGGGTGCATACTTTGGGCTTTTTCTACCGCTTCGCGGCCGTCGGTAGCTTCGGCGATTACCTTCCACCCAGGCTGGGTCTCCAGTAAGGCGCGAAGGCCCTTGCGAACAACTTCGTGATCATCGGCTAAAAGGATGTGTACGGGTCGCATAGAATCCCCCATAGAACGGACGTAGTGTAGGGTCTTTGGACTGATGGTTGGCTATCGGGGAATAACCTTACCCAGCTTTTTCGCATAAAGTGCGAGTTTTCCCGCGGTTGAGAGGGATCCTTAGCATTGGGGAGCCTGGGCCGGCGTATACTGTGCCGAACTGAATCTGCCGCGAAGGCAAGCGCCCTTCGTCGGGCAATTATCGATAGCGGCCGTGATTTTATGGCTTGAAATAGCGTCGATAAGTCAGCGAGAATTCGTCCAACAGCTCATTCTTCTCTGGGACACGGGCTTCTCTGGGAACACGGGCATTCAATCGGGCTTACTCTAGAACACAGACATTCGATCTGCGAATGAGGAGCGACCATGAGTTCGATTTCAAATCTGAGTCGACGGGCGCTGGTGAAATGGGGCCTCGCTTCGGCTGGCCTTCCCGCGATCTCCAAGGCGCTGGGATCGTCCGCGCTCGCGCAGGACGCCGGCGCCGAGAGCGGGAAGATGGGAGAGGTGGGAGGCCGGGCTGAGGGAGAGCTTTATACGGGTAAAGGTTTGCCTGGCGGAGCTCAACTGGAGATTCGGCTGACGCAATCGATCTACACGAGCGATCCCGACGAGCTCGAAGTGGCGCAGAGGATGAAGCCGTACGACCTCGACTCCTGGGTGACGGAATGGACGCGCGTGGCGGAGCGAAATGAAAAAACGGCGGGTGATTTTGCGTCCAAGGGATTCAAGGTGACGGCGGCCGAGTATTCTCTGCGCGCCGCCGAATTTTATCGCTTCGCATCCTGGCCGATGCCGGTGACCGACGACCGCATGCTGCCGACCTACAAAAAGGCGCGGCAAACATTCGACCGGGCGTGGGAATTACAGCGAGCGCCGTTCGAGCGCATTGAGGTGAAGTGGGAAAACCAAGCGCTCGATGGCTACTTCCGGAAGCCGGGCGGAGCTCAACAGGGAAAGAAATATCCCGTGGTGATCGCCTTCCAGGGCGCGGATACGATGGCGGAAGCGACGATCATGGGAGGCGCGGGAGCGTATCTGGCACGCGGCATGGCTTATCTGGCCGTGGACTTTCCCGGCCAGGGGCGGAGCTCTGCGACTGAAGGATTTGCACCTGCCGCCGGATACCGATCGCGTAATCAAGGCGATGATCGATTACCTCGAGACTCGCACCGATGTGGACACGAAAAAGATTGGTTTGCAGGGCATCAGCATGGGAGGCTACGGCGTCCCGCGAGCGGCCAGCAACGAACCTCGCGTTGCGGCCGCGTTCATGAGCAGCGGTTCGTACGATCTGGGCCGCGATCTTTTCGATTACTTGCCGTCAATCCAGGAGCGGGTGCGATGGATCGTCGGCGCGCGCGACTTGGCCGATGCGAGAAAGATGCTGCGGGAGTACACACTGGAAGGCCGCGCCGAGAAGATCCACTGCCCCATGCTGATCGGATATAGCAAAGACGATCGCATCATGGATCCCGCGGGAGCGCTGAAGCTCTACCAGGCAGCGGTGAACTCCAAGCGCGAGATGGTGGAGGGCACGGGCCATGCGCAGGCGATGAATGCGGGCGGGCCGCGCGAGCATCGTGCGCCGGTATTCCCCGATTGGGCCATGAAGCAATTGGTGGGCGAATCCTAGCTGCAAAAGCTGAGAGCCCGCGAAACGCCGGTTCCGAGCCTTTCGTCGAAGCCGCACAATGAAGGAGCCGATAGGTTCCCAAGAACCGGTCCATCATTCCTGTGGGTCATATCTCGCAGGCCGCAAGTATCTCCACGCCTTTTGTGCCTCTCCGAGCCGTCTGCTAATCGAATCGGATAGTTGCGCTGAATCGAGGTGTAACGCATGCCGCTCGAAGTCCAAGTTGGCCCGCCAACTCTTACGATCAACCACGGGAAGACCTTTCTGGTGACGGAACTCGATGGTTCGGTCAGCAACGCCACCCAGCAAGGTTTGTTCTCGAACGATACGCGGTACATCAGTCGTTATCAGCTGTACCTCAACGGCTATCGTTGGACATTGCTAAATTCGGGCGCAATCGCCTACTACGCGGAGCGCGTCTACATGACCAATCCCGCACTGCGGACGGAGCGCGGAGCCATCAGGGAAGGAGTATGGGGCTCACGCTGGGGAGGATAGCCCGGGAAGGAATTCACGAGGATATAGACATTCACAATTACGGGACGACACGCGCGTGCTTTAACCTGGAACTTCTGCTGCGCAGTGATTTCGCGGATATTTTCGAAGTCAAAGCGAAACGGTTCTTGCGCAGGGGAAGCATCGATACGCAATGGAGCGATGAGCGACAGGAGTTGATGAATTGCTACGTTCACGAAGATTTTCAGAGGTCGGTGGGTCTAAGGATCGAAGGCGGCGAGGTAAAAGCTCGCTACGCAAACGGGCGGATTGCTTTCCCGATCGACCTCGAGCCCGGCGGCTCCTGGCACACGTGTTGTCTTTTTCAGCTGAACGAAGGGAAGCACTCAGGGGCCGTTCCGCGGATGTGCACAAGGGACCTGGATAAATCCAAGAGCGCGGAACATCTGGCTCAATGGAAGGAAGTGACCACTTCGATCACGACATCCAATGAAGATTTCTACCGGCTCTATCACCAGTCCGTGGAGGACATGGCGGCGCTGCGGCTGAAGCAGGAGGAGGAACACAAGCAGGAGCTGCTTATCGCCGCGGGAGTTCCGTGGTTTGTGACCATTTTTGGGCGGGACAGCCTGATTGTCAGCCTACAGAACATGATCGTTCACCCGGAGTTTGCGCGCGGAACGCTG
>CAVPFR010000036.1:0-89724 GCA_963703785.1 uncultured Acidobacteriota bacterium
CCCATCCTTCTGTAACGGGCCTTGAAGGGTCAATCCCTCTTTGCGTCATCCACTCGCCGGTTCTCGCTTCTGTACGGGGTCGGCGCAAGGCCGCCACCTGATGGGGTTTGAAGAGGACAGGCCGACCAATCTACGAACGCGTGGTCGCAGTGCCGACTGGATGGGCTGCGGTCTGACCTGATCCATCGTCCCGGCGAGGGGACTTCGCTTCGAGAGGGCCTGGTGTCGTGACCCGCTCGAAAACTGTTGCGCTTGTCTCCTGTTAGGCCGCTGTCATAGCGGCGTTGAACGGCGTTGCGTTGGCGAGCATCCGATGCAGGATCACGGCGAGCTTGCGCGCCAGCGCCACCTTAGCCTTCTTCATACCGGCACGCCTGGCGATCCGCATCGCCCAACTCTTGAGCGGCGTGCAGCCCTTGATCGGCTTGATCAGCATGATGTGGGCGGCCTCATAAAGTGCCGTGCGTACCGTGGCGTCGCCGATCTTGCTGATGCGGCCGGTGTAATCGGTCTCGCCCGATTGGTACTTCTTGGGCGTCAGCCCGAAGTGCGCGCCCACCCGTCTTGACGATGTGAACCGTCCCGGATCGTCGATCGCGCTCGCATAGGTGAGCGCCACGATCGGCCCAACCGCCGGCGCCGACATCAACAGCTTGGCTTTGACGTCGACGCGCGCCATCGATCGAACTCGCTTGTCAAAAGCCTTCAGTTCGCGCAACAGCACCGCATGCACAGACAGCAGCGCCGCGGCGATCATGTGAAGGCTCGCATGGTTGACCACCAGGTCCTCGACCCGTCCGGCGAAGCTCCGGTTCGTGGTATGGCCGACTTTGAGCCCAAAGCCGCGCAAAATCCCGCGCACACTGTTCTCAACATCCAAAAGCTTCGACTGCACCAGCTTGCGGGCCGTCAGCACCGCCCGCGTCTCCTGCGCACCAATCGACTTGCAATGAACCGGCCGGAACCAGCCCAGCCGTATCAGCTGGGCGATACCGCGCGCATCGTTGCGATCACTCTTCACCGGCATCGTCTCCAGCGCCTTCCGCACGTGCCGGGTCTCCAATAACTCGACCGCCAAACCAGCTTCCTTCATCGCCGCGTAAAGCCACTGCGACAATGGTCCCGCCTCCAGTCCGATCCGCACAACACACAGCCGCAGCGACCCAAAATAAGCGATCACCGCCTCAGGCTCGCTCGCAACCTTGCCCTCGCGAACGATCTTGCCGCTCGCATCCACAACGCACACGCTCAAGCATTCCAATGACACGTCAATTCCTGCATAATGCTCCATGGTCGTCCCTCCTTGATGCTTGGAGCGGGCTCACGCCGGACTCCGTTACACCATCAGTGTGAGGGACGACCGCCTGTCCGGCTACTCCGCCGCCGGCCCGTTACCCATCTACGACAGTTCGCGCCCGACGTCATAGTCGTAAAGCCAGCCGACCTTGAACGCGGTGTTGTCCCCTCGCCGCCGCCGAAGCGCTCGCGCAGAGTGAATTTCAGGTCGCGCTTGAGCCGCGCCCAGGGCGAGGCGAGATGGTTTTCGCGGGCGCGGGCGCGCGAGCCGAGCACGGCCGCGCTGGTGCGCGGCACGCGCAGCGCGCTCGTAGTTCGCCAGCGCCGCGCCGAGATCGTCCGGCTGCCGCGCGCGATCGCGGCCGCGAGCACGCAGGCGTCCTCCATCGCCATGCCGGCGCCGGTGCCGAGATAGGGCAGCATGGCGTGGGCGGAATCGCCGAGCAGCGTGGCGCGGCCGACGCTCCATTGCTCCAGCGGATCGCGATCGTACAGCGCCCATTTGTACCAGCGCTCGCTGCACGGATAGAGTTTCGTCAGCGCCGGATGCCATGCCGCATAGGTCGTCATCACTTCGCTCACGTCGCATTGCCGGGTCCAGGATTCTTCGGTCCAGGCGTCGCTGTCGACATGGGCGACGATGTTGAGAAGTTCGCCGCGGCGCACCGGGTAATGCACGACATGGCCGTGCGGGCCCATCCACATGGCGCCGTTTTTGGTGTCGATGTCGGCCGGCACGGCTTCGACCGGCACCATGCCGCGCCAGCAGATGCAGCCGGTGAAGCGCGGCTTGTCCGCGCCGAACAGGCTTTCGCGCACCGCCGAATGAATGCCGTCGGCGCCGACCACGACATCGGCCTCGATCGCGCTGCCGTCGGCAAAGCGCGCCACGGCGGCGCGCCTCGCGCCGCCCTCGACGCCGACGCAGCGGGCGCCGAAGCGCAGTTGCGTCGTCTTGAGGCGCCGCGCCCAAAACCTCGAGCAGGTCGGCGCGGTGCACGGACAAATTCGGCGCGCCGAATTTTGCGCGAAAATCGCCGCGCTTGGTGCGCGAGATGTAGCGGCCGCTCTTCCAGCTGCGGATGTTCAGGAATCGGTTTCCGACCGCGATCGCCTGGACGTCGCTGTTCGAGGCCCAGCGCGCGCAACGCCTTGACCGCATTGGGCGTGAGATTGAGCCCGGCGCCGATCTCGCTGAGCACGCGCCGACTGCTCATGCACCGTCACTTCGGCGCCGCGCCGCTCTAGCGCCAGCGCCGCGGCAAGCCCGCCGATGCCGCCGCCGATGATGGCGATGCGAGGCGGGCGGGACATGGAGCTTTCCTTTCGTTTTGCCGACGTTGGTCCGGGATGCATAGCCGGGTCAAGCATCGCCAAGGCAGAGCAGATCGGCGGGATGACCGCCCCTGCGACTTGACCTTATCGAACGCCGCGGCTTCAATCCGCCGCCAAGAGGAAGCCCCGGAATCCATGGGGAAAAGCGCGATCAGGAGCCCGCCAGGAGCCCGCCAGGAGAACGCAATGACCTTCCGCATCGCCATCGTGCAGCCGATTTCGCACCGTCCGGGCGAGGACGAGCGCAATGTCGCCGACGCCGTGCGCGCCATCGAGCACGCCGCCCATGAGGGCGCCGATTTCGTCTGTTTCCCGGAAACCTATCCGGGCCCATGGCGCATGCCGGCGACCTTCGATCCGACCGCGGCGCATGGCGCGAGGCGGCGGCGACCCACGGCGTGCACGTGGTGTTCGGCACCATCGAGCCGATCGATCGCAAGGCGGCGACCGCCTACAACCTCATCGTCATGGCCTATCCCGACGGCCGCGCGCCGGCGCGCTACCGGCGCACCCATCCGAACGGGCCGTGGATCTATACCGGCGGCAAGGACTGGGAATTCCAATACGTCGCCGGGCAACGATTTTCCGGTGTTCGACACCGCGCACGGCAAGGTCGGGCTCGCCATGTGCAGCGAGGTCTACATGCCGGAAGTGACGCGGGCGCTGGCGTTGCGCGGCGCCGAGTTGATCTTCATGCCGGCGGGCACCGACAAGAACCGGCTATGGGCGACGTGGCGGACGCTGATCTGGGCGCGCGCCATCGAGAATCTGGCCATCGTGGTGACGACGCAAAATCTGTTCGATCACGGCGCAGCGCGGGCTCGCCATGGTGGCGGCGCCCGAGGAGATCGTGTTCGAGAGCACGGCCGCCGGCATGAGCCTGGTCGATGTCAGCCTCGATCGGGTGCGCCAGCTGCGCGCCGACGCGCGACGAGGTCGGCTCGTCGGCAGGCTGCGCCGCCAAGCAGGGCGTGCTCGGCCCGCAATGGCAGCGGCCGGAGCTTTACGACGCGTTCTATCCGCGGCCGTTGCGCGAAGCGGCTGAGTGATCGACCGATCGCGCGCATCGTGCCCGCCCGCCCCGAACTCGGCCCGCGACCGCACCTCGGCTACACGGCGAGCGCGCATCGATCGCGCCGCCGCACCGCCGCGACGATGACGCGGCGCTGGCGAAATTCCTGAGAGCACGATCGCGCCGGCGGCTACGTCATCGGCGGCGAGCTCGTGGTGATGAAAGCGCGCGGCGAGGCCATCGATCCGCTGTTCTCGCCCGCCGAGGCCGCTGCGCTCGGCAATGCGCGCGAGACGATTTTTCTCGGACTGGTGGACGAGGCGCCGCGCTTCGGCTTCGGCCTCGATCCGGCCGCGATCGAACCGCTCAAGGCGCGCAACGATCTGAAAATCACCGACCTGCGCACCATCGCGGTGCAGGGCCTGGTCGACGCCGCGCATCTGCCGCCGCTTGCCGAAGCCAAGGCGCTGATCGGCTGGCATGCGCGCCACCGCTTCTGTCCCAATTGCGGCGCGCCGACCCGCGTCGTGCAGGCCGGCTGGCGGCGCGATTGCCCGTCCTGCAAGGCCGAGCATTTTCCGCGCACCGATCCGGTCGTCATCATGCTGGCGATCGCGGGCGAGCGCTGCGTGCTCGGCCGTTCGCCGCGGTTCGCGCCGACCATGTGGTCGGCCTGGCCGGCTTTGCCGAGCCCGGCGAGACCATCGAGGAAGCGGTGCGGCGCGAAGTGCTCGAAGAAGCCGGCATCGCGCTGCGGCAGGGTCAAATATTTCGCCATGTCGCAGCCGTGGCCGTTCCCGATGCTCGATGATGATCGGCTGCCACGCGCAGGCGCTGTCGGAAACCATCGTCATCGACCGCAGCGAGATCGAGGACGCGCGCTGGTTTTCGACGCGACGAATTGGCGCAAATGCTCGGCCGCCGCCATCCCGACGGCTTGACCACGCCGCCGCCGGTCGCCATCGCCCATCACCTCATTCGCGGCTTCGTCGAGGACGGCTGCCAAATCCTTGATCGCCATGTCCTTGATTGATTGATTGACATGTCCTCGATCGCCGCGCCGCGCATCCTCTGCACCGGCATCATCGTGCTCGACGAAGTGTTTCGCGTCGAGCAATTCCCGCAGCCCGACGGCAAGGTGCAGGCGACGGGATTTTTCGTGGTCAACGGCGGCTGCGCGGCCAATGCGGCGGTGGCGATCGCCCGCCTCGGCGGTAGCGCTTCGCTCGCCGGCCCGATGGGCGGACCCGCAGGCGACGACGCCAACGGCGACCGCGTGCTGGCTGCATTCGCGCGCGAAAAGATCGATTGCACGTTCTGTCAGCGCGTCGACGGTTTGGCGACGGCGTTGTCGGCGATCTTCATGGATGCGCGCGGCGACCGCACCATCGTCACGTATCGCGATGAAAGAATCGCCGCGACGACGCCGGCCGATCCCGACAAGATCGTCGCAAGCGCGGACGCGGTACTGGCCGACAACCGCTATCCGGCGTTCGTCGAGCCGATTTGCGCGGCGGCGCGGCGGCGCAAATTGCCGGTGATCCTCGACGGCGACCGGCCGACCGATCGAGGACGATCCGTTATTTCGCATCGCCACCCACGTGATCTTTTCCTCGGAATGCTTGCGCGCCACCACCGGCGCCGCCGATCTCGCCGCCGGGCTCGAGCGCATCGCGCGCAAGACCGACGCTTTCATCGCGGTGAGCAACGGGCCGAACGACATCTTGTTTCGCGAAGGCGGCAAGCTCTGCCAATTGCCGGTGTTCGCCATCGATGCGGTGGATACGCTGGGCGCCGGCGACGCCTTTCACGGCGGCTTTGCGCTGGCGCTGGCGGAAGGGCGCAGCGAGGTCGAGGCGATGCGCTTCGGCGCCGCGGTCGCCGGCATCAAATGCAGCCGGATCGGCGGCTCGGCCGGGGCGCCGACCCGGGCGGAGGTCGAGGCGTTCCTGGCAAAGCGGGCTTGATTTGGAATATTTTTGGCAATTACGTATTTAACACCACAAACCCTATCCCTAGCGGTTTTCGGTTGGCGACTAATTGATTTATTTCAATATTTTCACTGTATTTTCAATGGCTTAATCCGATAAGCACCTTCTCAAATCCCTCCCAATCGGGCCGCTTACGACAAATTGGCTGTTAATAGACGATAAAAATACAGGAAAAGAGGTGGAAAGTGGAAAAAACCGTGCTAATACCGAGTCGATGGCCAAAGAGACTACATTCCTGGAACGAGTTGCCGCGATCACGCGGGAATTGAATTCCCCGACCAGCGTAAAGCGAGCGGATGAAACGCTCGAAACGCTAGTCAACGAATACGCGGCGATCCTGGGCATGCGCGAACAGGCCGCCGCGCGTTTTGGCATGACACTCCGGCGCCGACCTTGCCGATTGCCCAGATTGCGCCTGTGGCCAAGCCTTCGGAAACACAGATCAAAAATGACGTCAGTGGCACGATTACGAGAGTGCTCGATCTAATCGAACTCTATCGAGCGGACGAGGCGTCGCCCCTAAAGAAAGTTCGCTTTGCTACGCAGCGATATTACGAAGCAAATCTGAAACGGCTTTCAAAGACTGCGGTGATATGCGGCTCGATCAGATCAACGCACAGATTATCCAGGAATGGCACAAAGGCGTGGGCCATATCAGCCGCGGCGTATCAATGGCGCGCGCCCTTATCACGATGCTGCGCATGCTGTTCTCCGATGGCCTCACCCGCCACGAACACTCTGAGTGTACCCGCCTGTCTCTCATCATGAGTAAACTGGAATTTGAAATTCCAAAGTCTCGCAGGGAGACGCTGAGCGAGGACCTAGCGGATGCAATCCGCGTCGAACATCCCATAACCAGAATCGCGGATCGATCGCTCTGGCGATGGCATTTCAGTTCAACACTGCATTGACTCAGAAAGAGGTCATTGGGGAGTGGGTACCCATAAGCGACCCTGAGCAGTCCAGGGTCATCAACAGCAGTGGCGACAAAGAATGGGTGCCGGACTCCGCTGGGAAGAGATCGATGCAGATCTGATTTTGCGTCACCCCGCGAGCAACGGCAAAGGTGAAATCGTATTGAAGCTGAAGAAAATCGTATGGTGATGGAGGAGTTGCAGCTTCGCGGTTCACATCCGGCGACCGGACCCATTATCATCAACGAGCACACAAGTCTTCCTTGGTTGGGGGACGATTTCCGTTGGTATTGGCGCAAGATTGCCACGGCGGTCGGAGTTCCGAAGAGGTGCGCTACGCCGACAGTCGCGCCAAGGAAGCCACACTTCGCCGCGTTACCGTGACCCCACACGCGGAAAGCCTTATGGGGGAACAAAAAGAAGCGGGTTGCGGAGGATGATCCTTCGACAACCCGCGTTCACTAAAGTCGGGATGAAATCCCGGCTGCATCCAGGCCGTGTCACTGGTGCAGTCGGCAGCCACCGCGAGGGTGGCAGGTCTCTCTTCCCAGGGAGGCCCTAACTACCCGGTGGCAGGCACGGAAGGCCGCTGGGACTGGAGGTGGAACATGCAACAATGATTGCATGAGCGTGGCGCGCCATCGGCTGATCCCCGGTGGCGCGCTGCCACGCTTTATATAATATTCGAAATGCGGTAGCAAAGTGTGAGTCCCGACAATGGTTTACGGAGGGCCTTATGCCGCTAAGTGAAGCCGAACGCCTGCAAAAGATTTCTAAGGCGCCTTCGACGGCCCTCCCACGCCGCTAAAGGACATCCCAACCCGCCACGGCAAGACTGAAGCTAGTGCGTAAAAGCCCTCAACGGCGCCGCCGCCGCCAGCGTAAGAACCGTGCGGCTTGATGAATTAATTATTCTCCGGTGATTTCCGGCTTAATCGACACTTGCTCATGTACGATAGTCGTTACGCTTTCTAAGCGTAACAGTGCAGCGTCACGGCGTCCCCTTGTGGAACATGCCGGGCAATAGCACTCTTCAGCACGCGCCTTATGATGTACCAACCCATGAATGACGCCTCCATCGGCATCAAACAACCGAATAAGTTGGTCAAAAAATCGACCGTCTTTAAATTCGTATTTTCGGAACGTGGACCACGCAATAAGGTCAGCCAGCTGAATCATTCGGCACGCTCGCGAGTCCACGAACAGCGGGACTTCAGCAAGTTTTCTAAAATGACCCCATCGCGCCCCGATCAATCCGAAATTTCCTCGCCAGAGTTTGCAGCGGCTTCTCGTGCTTGCTTTCGTCCATCACGATTAAACCACGTTGGTTTTCATTGCCTCGGCGATCATTCGTCCTCGTAATGTACAGGTTGAAATGGTTGCAGATTCTCAAATGCCATCTCGATAGGATCGCGAGGGCTAACGGCCTCTTTGTCGATGATGACGGCGAATAAGCGAAGGCTGGCGTGTCCGTGAAGGGTTGCCAGTGCCTTGTGAATCGACTCCGGCGCGCAGGTCGGTGACGTACCGTTCGCCATACGCCATCGCGCCCGCTATACATCGCGCTTGCGTGCAATTCGATATCGTGCGGATCACCGAGGCCGAAACTTGCTACACATTCATCGACTGCTTTTATCTGGTGGAATAAACCGCGTTCAAAAACTGAAATCGCGCCTAGAACGAAAAATCGTTCGGTCGGATCATCAACCGTACCCGAGTTGTCGACATAGAGAATATGCATGACACTACGCTCCCGCGTGCGCCGGAAAGAACTCCATAAGCAAAAGAAACGCAGCTGGGCGAGATGAACGATCCTCAATTAACCGCGTAAACGCAGCTCTCCCAACCGCAATAGGCAATGTAGCCACTACGGGTGAATTGGTACCAATACCAACGATGATTGTTCCCCAAACTGGTTAACATATTGATTTTTCATCACTTTTTTGCGGCGTCGTTTCCGTCTGCGCAAAAACCGCGCTGCCTGAAACCTCAAATTCCGCCTAGTGAGGTTGATGATAGGTGAGGCGTTTACCCTCACCACCGCGCACCGCGAGGATGCTGCGCTCCATATCAGTCAGCTTGCGAGTGTTGTAGCGGAACTCGAACTCCGCCAAGCGGTGTGGTCGCAGCGCCGGCGCCTTCCATTGGACGCCGGAAGGCCGCCGCCTTACGACTTCACTCCGGCGTATCAGTGGCGAACCTCGGCCACAATTCCGCGTCGTGGATGAAGCGTTCCGTGCGTACATGGGTTGGATCCGCCGACGCCGGCGGGATATTTCTCCGCGCTGCCCATGACCGCGTACAACGCCGTGACAGCTTGGAAATCGAAGCGAGGCGCCACGATCGAGACCTTGCGGGACAGACCCGGCGGCGGTCGATTGGAACAAGTATTGTGGGCGGCGTCCGGTTCCGAGGCGATCCAAAAAGCGCTGTGGGCGGGCTCGCCCGCGACCGCTCGCGCGATGTGAACCTGGCGACGCACTACGGCTTTCACGGCAAAAAAGGCTTGGCCAACACCGTCACCGGCAGCGAAACCGACCGCGACCGTGACGGCGCGAGGTGCTCATCAGCTTTCCGACGACCGAATGCGAGACGTGACCAGCGCGGCCAAGCCTTCGATCCGGCGGGGTCGGCCGCGAGTTAGACGCATGCACCAACAGTTCGGCCGACGGCTGAGTGTACTCGTCACGGAGCCGTACCTGGGCGGCGGCGGCTCCTACCATCCGCCCGCCGCATACTTGCAAATGCTAGAACGTTGTGCCGTCAAAAAGATATAATTTTCATCCTTGATGAATGCAATCCAACTTCGGACGGCACCGGCGACCTGTTCGCATATGAAACCTATCGGCCTGGAACCCGACGTGGTGGTTTGGGCAAGGGCTTGGGCAACGGCGTTCCCGTGGCCGCGGCGGCCGGCCGCGCGGACCTGTTCAGCGTACTGGACTATGGCGAAGGACGCGTCCGAGAGTCGCAGTAAACTCCGCATTTTGCACGGGGGCGGGCGCCACGGCATTGGCCACTCCGCTGAGAAGATTCGTTTCCAACGAGAAACGAATGATTCCGACGATATCTTCCAAGGCGATCCAGGACATCCACTGGCGGCCGGAGCCGATTTTTCCTCCCAAACCCAAACGAAACGGAAGCGCAATACGGGGAAGGGCTCCTCCGCGTCTGGCGAGAACGATCCCGAATCTCAAAACGACGACTCGCGCCCCGAATTCCGACGCGCGCGACGACTCCGCTTCCCAATCGGCCGTGAGTTGAGCGAGAAAATCACTCCCCGCCGGACTAGACTCGGTCAGTTCCTCGTCGCCGCGGTTTCCATAGAAGCCGATCGCCGATGCAGCGATGAAGATTCGCGGAGGCTGGCGAAACTGGCGTAACGAAGCGATCAAGGAGCGCGTGGCGGCGACGCGGCTTTCGCGCAACTCGCGCTTCCATGCCTGAGTCCAGCGATGGCCGGCGATGGATGCGCCGGCCAAGTGAATCAGGGCGTCGGCACCCTCGGCCCGGGAGTCCAGGACGCCGGTTCCGGGGTTCCATACCACATGTCTCGGTTCGGCAGGGGATGTAAGCTGTTCCCTAGGGAGTACCGTTCCAGGGCGAATGAGACGAATTATTTCGTGGCCTTGGTGGGCGAAGAGGTCGGCGACGGCGGATCCGACAAGACCGGTGGAACCGGAAACAAGTATCCTCATCGAACTGCTCCGACTTCTACGAGCCGACCGGTCCAGGAGTTCGGCAACCCGTTCATTGTATTGTTAGTACAAAAAAAGGTATGGCGAGATGGCGTGTTTCGTCAAGCAATTCCTATGGTAAATAGCGGGAGTGGGCGTCACACCTTACCTGTGATTGGATCTTGCATCGCGGACATGAAAATGGATTCGTAGCGAGCCTAGAAACGATAGAATACGTCCATGCTGGTGCGTGTTCTCTTTTTTGGACAGCTCAAAGAGATCGTGGGCCGCAGCGAGGATCGTGTGGAACTAGCCGAGGGCGCGCGGCTCGAAGACCTGTTCGAGAATTATGGCCAGCGCTATCCCCGGCTCGCGAGTTTTCGCCGTTCCGTGGTGGCGTCCGTGAATCAGTCGTTTGCCGATTGGGCTTCGACTCTGGCTGCCGGAGACGAAGTGGCGTTCCTGCCTCCGGTGAGCGGCGGAGCGGGCACACCCGCAGCGGCACGGTGCGAAACGATCATTGAGCTGATACGAGACCCCATCCGAACGGCAGAGATCACGGCCAGGTTGAAAGCTCCCGAGGATGGCGCCGTCGTCGTATTCGAGGGGATTGTGCGCAACGAGTCCGGCGGACGGCGCACTTTGTACCTTGAATATGAGGCCTATGAGGTGATGGCACTGCGACAAATGGGAGCTATCGCGGCGGAAATGCGCGCCCGGTTTGGCGTTGACGGCGTGGCGATGGTTCACCGGCTGGGACGGCTCGAAATCGGGGAAGCAAGCGTCATGATCGGGGTGACGTCGGCGCATCGCCGGGCGGCATTTGAGGCCTGCCGGTACGGCATCGATACGCTAAAGCAAACGGTTCCCATCTGGAAGAAAGAGTACTTCGAGGATGGCGCCGTCTGGGCGCAGGGCGAGATTCCACCGCTGCCATCCAATTCGGGCCAAACGGAATCTATCAAGTGAGGCGGCCTTGCGGGCTAAGCCTCTTACGCATCTTGCGCTTCCCACTCATAGCTTCGGCGGGTCTGATCCTCTTTTGCCTATCAGCCGAGACCTTTCCACACTCTATCAGCAAGACGCACGCGCAGGATCGTGGGGCCGACCAGCGGGGCTCCATCCGCGTGGACGTGAATTTGGTCAACGTGATCGCCAGCGTGCTAGACGAGAACAATCGGCCGGTTCCGGATTTGCAAAAAGACCAGTTTGAAATCTACGAGGAAGGCAAGCCGCAGAAGATCGAGCTTTTCGAGACGGAAACCAAACAGCCCTTGGGCCTGGCGCTGATGATCGACTCCAGCTTAAGCGAAATCAAAGAGCTACAGTTTGAAACGGAGGCCGCGGCACGTTTTATCGGCGCCGTGGTGCGGGCGAACGATCGCGTGGGCGTCTTTGAATTCGCGGACGCGGTAACGCAGCTGGGGACCTTTTCGGATAATGTGCCGCAGTTGCAAACAGCGGTGCGGCATGTCACGCCGGGAGACGGCACGGCGCTCTACGACGCCGTATACCTTGGATCGGATGCGCTGGGCAAAGGACCGGCCGATCGCCGCAACGTCTTAATCCTGATTACGGACGCCGGCGAAACGACCAGCCGCGCCGATTTTGAAACCGCGCGGCGGGCCGCAGTACGCGCTCAGGCGCTGCTCTACACAATCGTCATTCGACCGGGAAGAAGCGAAAACGGACGAAATACCGCGGGTGAACATGCGCTGGAGACGATTGCCGACAACACCGGCGGCGCCATGTATTATCCGGATCAACTCTCGCAACTCGATGAGATATTCAATCGCATCAACCGTGAACTGCGCACGCAATACCGCCTGGGCTATTATCCGCAGCCCAGGCCTCCGCAGGGCACTTACCGTTCGATTGAGGTCCGGCTCAAAGGGGACTACAAGGTACGCTACCGGAAGACTTACTATACTGGTGGGGTTGCAAACTGAAGCCGTTGTCCCGTTGACGAATGGGCAATCAATTCCTGGAAGTGGCTATCGAAACGGCGGTCGAAGCCGGCGGGATTTTGCTTTCCGAATTCGATAAGCCAGTAAAAATCAGCTACAAGGGCGAAGTAGACCTGGTGACGCAAGCCGACCGGCGCTCCGAGGAGGCCATTGTGGAGCGCCTGCGAAATTATTTCCCCGCGCACACAATCGTCGCGGAGGAGGGCGGCGGGCAGGAGGCAGATGCACGCTATCGCTGGATTGTCGACCCGTTGGATGGCACCACCAACTTCGCACATGGCTACCCCTGTTTCGCTGTTTCCATCGGATTCGAGAAAGACGGCGAACTGTTGGCGGGAGTGATCTACCAGCCGGTCTCGAAAGAGCTGTTCACGACGGCGAGGGGAGAAGGCGCATACCTGAACGAAAAACGCATCGAGGTTTCCAAAATCGATCACCTTTCCACCAGCTTGCTGGCGACAGGTTTCCCGAGCGTCAAACGCAGCCGGAACCCGAACATACATTACTACCGGGATTTCACTCTAAGCTCGCATGGTGTGAGGCGCGACGGTTCGGCTGCGCTTGACCTTGCCGCGGTAGCCTGCGGCCGATTTGACGGGTTTTGGGAATTTGGCCTGCATTCCTGGGATACGGCAGCCGGTACACTTCTGGTGCGCGAAGCGGGGGGAGTGGTGACCGATTTTTCAGGTAAGCCTTATCGTCCGGGTGATTACGAAACGGTGGCCTCCAATGGGCGAATCCATGAGGAGATGCGCCGACTCGCCGCGAATATAGAGCAACGCATAGAAACGGAGACCGCTCAGGGGAAGAAGCAGACCACTCCGGGAGGGGAATAACTTTCGCGCCTCGCCTGTACCGCGGCTCGATTGACTGGCCTCTTTCCAGGATGCTAGGCTCGGGTCTCGTTACAGCGTCTGCTCCAACCGGCGTGTCCGCGACCTTGCAAAACTGTCCGGCAATGCCATTATGAAGTTATGGGAACCTTGCTTACATCGTCTCTTCCAGCCAGCCGGTGGACGGCCTTACGTGACCGTTATCTCGAGGGCCCGAGGCTCAGGAACCGCCTAACCTACTCTGAATCTGCACGCGCCCATGAGTTGGCACATCGGTTTCGCGGCGGCCTGGGGATCACCACGCAACGCATCTGGCTGAGCGAACTGCCGGAAGAGTTTCGCGGTTTTCGTATTCTTCAACTGAGCGATATTCATCACAGCTTGTTTGTACCGCTAAGCCAAGTAGAGGCGGTGGTTGAACTTTCAAACAAGCTCAAACCCGACCTCATAGCGCTTACCGGGGATTTCGTCACCTACTCGAAAGCTTCCATAGAACCGGTGGCGGAAATCTTGGGCGGCCTTCGGGCGCGGGCAGGAGTGCTCGCCGTGCTGGGGAACCATGATTTTCGGGTAGGCGCGGATGCCGTAGAGAGAGCTCTTCGGCGGCAACGGATTCAGGTGCTGCGCAACCGACATCGGCTGCTGCATCGTGGCGGAGCATCGCTGTATCTGGCCGGCGTGGACGATTACGGGTATGGCGCGGACATGGAGCAAGCTCTCCGCGGCATACCGGAGCGCGCAGCCACAATTCTCCTGGGCCACAATCCGCGGTTATTGACGGCCGCGGCGTGTCGCGGTATCGGGTTGGTGCTATCGGGGCACACGCACGGCGGCCAGGTGAACGTCCCGCTGCTGGGCACCGTCTACGGGCGGTCACCCGAGAAGATGCGTTTCAAAAAGGGCTGGGACCGACTGGGGGGCACACAAATCTACGTCAGCCGCGGCATCGGAACCATTGTTCTGCCGGTGCGATGGCGCTGCCCGGCGGAGGTACCGTTGCTCGAGCTCGAGCCACACCAGCGCGAGTGGCCCAGGGTTTCGTAGAATCGAGCTTCGACTTCTTCTGGAAGATTTCCGTCTAGGCACGGCAATCAAACGAACAGCAATCGAACGGGGAACCGCTTTTCACGCGCGTTGCCCTGTTGTGAGCAGCGAACAGTCAGGATAGTCCGAGGATTATTCACGCTTCTGCGTGCGCTGAACGTGCAAGCGCATGGCGGCGGTGCGCAGCGGATCGCAGATATTCTTGTTGGCAGCCAACTTCTTCAAATCCGGCGCGGTGATGGCCGGGATCATGTGCAGACTGACGTCAAGAGGAGTCTTGGAATTGTTCAACAGGTTTATCGTCACCGCATAATTCCGGCGAAACTTTCTGCTGTTGGCGATGACTCGCAAGACTTCATCGGTGAGGCTGGCCATGGAGGCAAACGTCTCCACCTCGCGATCGGTGAGCCTGGAGGATTGCAGGACAGCGCGTTGCACAACCTTGCAGGGATCGTGGATCAGAGCCATGCGCTCTTCGCGACCTCCTTTCAAGGCGAGCTGTACTCGTTCTACGACGCGCATGGTGGCGAGCCGCTGGAGGAGCGTGGCGCGGTGTTCATTCGGAATGTCGACAACGGCCACGGCTTGCGCGAATGTCGATTCGGACTCTGCCTTATCCGCCAGCAGTTCTTCCAGTTGCAGGCGCTGTTCAGCGGTAAGCGAAGGAGACACCACCAAAGCGGAAACCAGCGCTCGATTGGAGCTAAGCCGGTCCAGGTCTTGCATCAGTTCTTGCACCTCGGAGGTAGGCAAAGCTTTTGCGGCAGAGGTCAAAAATTCAATCGGGCAACGGGAACACTTCATGAGGGCTGCGGCGATCACCGGTTTGCCGACAAGATTCTTACCGCAATACCTGAGGAGATGAACCCCAGGACTCTCGCCTGCAAGGGCGGCAGCGAATGCGTCCAACGGTTGGCTGAGCAGTGCGCTCTCCGCGCGGTCCCGCACCGTTTCATCGGCATCCGCGACGAGCAGAGTCAGCAACTCCGCTCGTTCGGGCGGCGTCAGCGAGGCAGAGCCAGTGCAGACGGCCATCTTGCGCTCGCGGGTCGTACGACCGGACAGAACTTCTTCGTATACTTCGGAGCTAATTGGCGCCTCCGCCGGCTGGTTTTAAATCACTCCGGGTAAGAGTAGCAGTGCCCGGCTGTCCCGGTGGTCCCAATGGAGCCAGAGTCTGTCCATTCAGTTCCAAAAGCAAAGCACCCGCATCATTGGCTGAAATGTCGATATCATCGCGCGCGGTAAAGGTCCGGCTCTGCCCCGCGATGATGCTGCCGTCGAAAGCCTTGGCGCCATCTAGGGATATGCTGACTCTGGTTTCCTTACCCGCCTCAATTTTAAGCTCGAGCCCTTGTCCTTGGCTCCCCGGCTGGCTCGATGCACTAACCGCAAGCCCGGCGACACGAGTTGAATCTCCAACAGACACGTTTGAAGAGCTGGGCTGCTCCTGATCGCTTACTGGCTGTGGCTGTGGCCGGTCAGGCTGTCGCCCAGCGGCCAGCGCAAGAATTGCCGAAATGCCGTGGGCTTCATTGGCAGCTTGGCGAAGACGGTTGTGTTGCCATCTCCAGCCGAGCCAAACCCCTCCCAGCAAGGCGAGCACAGAAAGAGCAGCGAGGGATACCAGGAGAACGCGCCTGGGCGCAGACTTCCGCGGAGGGGGAGCACTCACGAGCACCGGAGCCGCGGGAGCTTGCTCACTGACGGCCAGATCGTACTCAGCGACCAGATCATCCTCGTCCAGGCCCAGAAAACGCGCCACCGCGCGAATGAAGCCCCGGTTGAAAATTCCGCCCGGCAGGACTTCCCATTGTTCATTTTCGAGCGCTTCGAGGAAGCGAGTGCCGATACGCGTTGCCGCGCAAATTTCAGCGCGGGAAACGCCACGCATTTCGCGCTCCCGCTTGAGGCGTTGGCCGAAATTCCCTTTACTCATGCACCCGCATCGCTACACGAATTAGGCCATAGTAGGCGGGCATCCCAGGGCTGTCAAATTCGACATAAGTGCTATCTTGGCTACCGAAACCAATCGGGAACACCCCCTTGAATCCGGCATTGCACCGTGTTTTGACCGATGCCTATAATTTATAAGCTTTTAGGCCTTTAACTGGAAGGCCACGGGCACCCATTGACAGACGAAAAAATGTCCGAAAGCAAATTTTTTACAGGCATCGAGCGCCGACGAAATCCCGGCCTCCCTTCCGAGCATCGGGAGGCGGGAGAAGTAGCCGTTTTCCACGAACTCGGAAAAGCCCTCACGTCATCGCTGCAACTCGACCAGGTTCTGCGCACGATCATGGAGAAGATCGACGAATTTCTCCATCCCGATACCTGGTCCATGCTGTTGGTGGATGAGGCCAAACAGGAACTTTACTTCGAGCTGGCGATTGGCAAGAACGCGCACGGCCTCAAAGACGTGCGCATCAAGATTGGCCAGGGCATCGCCGGATGGGTGGCGCAAAATCAGCAAGCCGTCATCGTACCGGACGTAAGCAAAGACACCCGCTTCTTCGGAAAAGTGGATGAGAAGACGAAGATGGAGACGCGGTCGATCGTGGCCGTGCCGGTTCGCTTTCGGGATCACTGCCTCGGCGTGATCGAGCTCATCAACTGCATGGGGATGGAAGGCTTTCGCGATCGGGATCTCGCGCTCCTGGAGGCTCTGGCCGATTTCGCCGCGATTGCGCTGGAGAACGCCCGCCACGTGCAGCGCATTCACGAACTTACGATCACCGATGATTGCACCAATCTTTACAATGCGCGGCATCTCAACTTCATCCTGGAGACGGAGATCTACCGGTCGCAACGCTATGGCTACGAGTTTTCCCTCGTTTTCCTGGACCTGGACCACTTCAAGGGCGTGAACGACACACACGGCCATTTGGCAGGCTCCAAGTTACTGGCCGAAATCGGCCAAGTGCTGCGGGACAATTGCCGATTGATCGATTTCGCGTTTCGTTATGGAGGAGACGAGTTCGTGATTTTGCTTCCTCAGACATCCAAGGAGAACGCCTGCGTTGTGGCCCGTCGATTGCACAAACTGATCCGCGAGACCCCTTGGCTGACATCGGAAGGGCTTGACGTGCGCATCACAACGAGCGCCGGGGTCGCTTCTTATCCCACGGATTCGAAGACGAAAGCGGAACTGCTGCATCTGGCTGATGAGGCAATGTATCTGGTCAAGAATACGAGCCGCGATAACGTCGCGGCCGCCAAGCAAGGTCTGCTGACAACGCAATGAGCGCAGCATCCAGGCAGCGTCTTGATTGATAAGCGTCAGGAGTGCTAGTCTCGCTTCGCAGAGGGTTTGCGCGCGTCTCGGAATTGCGAGGCGCGGTAGTGCGGATGCAGTCAGCCAACAGCCAATGCCATCGCGAAGTTTCCGCGCAAATCGCTGCAGCCCCTTAGGCCCCGGAACCTTCGGCTCCAGCTGTCTCGTAAGAACTGCGGTATCTAGAAATAGCCGTTAGATGAAGGTCGGGCGCAAACCTTCTTCCCATATCTAGCTTCTAAGATCGCGAGGCGCCTTCGATGCGCACCACCCAAGCCACGCGTTACGCACGCTGGTCGGCGGGGATTGCAATCCTGCTTTCCCTGGTCGTGGCTTACGTCTATGGAACGCGCTACTGGCAATCGCGGCAAGCACGGGGGAAAGTGCCGGCGGCTGTGCCCTCGAGCGTGGAGCAGCGTTCCGAGGGATTTTCCTTCTCTAAGATGGTGGGGAACCGAACCGAATTCACCGTGCGTGCGTCCAAAGCGACCGAATTCGTGGAGGGCGGCCGCAGCCTTCTAGAAGACGTGTGGATCACGGCCTATGGCGGCGCAGGCGAGCGCTTCGATAATCTTCACACGCACACCTGCGACTATATGACTGCTTCGGAGAGGATCAGCTGTGCGGGAGACGTGCAGATCGAACTGGACCGCGCCGCCGATCAGGCCAAGGCGCCAAATGGCCCGCGAGAGGAGGATCCCCGGCTCGTGCACGTGGCCACCAGCCACGTGTTGTTTGACCACAAGACGGGGTTGGCGACAACTGACCGGCCAGTGAGCTTTCGTTTTTCCCAGGGTGAGGGCCAGGGGGTAGGCTTCCGGTACGAAACGCAACAGGGTGAAATGCAACTCCTTAGCGCAGTGGAGCTGGCATTGCACCAAGCTGATCCTTCCGGCCAGAGGCCTGAGCCGGGACAGGTGTTGCATCTCTCCGGCAGCCAGATGACCTTTGAACACGATCAGCGATACATTCACCTCCTTGGGCCCGTCCACGCCCGCCAAGGCAATTTCGACCTGGTATGCGGCAAGCTTGACGTTGAACTGGACGAGCACATGTATGCTCGCCGCTTGATTGCCACGGAACACCCTGTGCTTCAGAGCACGGGAGCCCTGCACATCTCGGTCACAGCAAATAGCATTACCGCCTTGGCTTCGCCCACACGGGTGGAGGCGATTGTCGCCGACGGCGAAGTACATGCCGTTGCACAGAGCGAGGCTGGAGAGGACCATTTGGATGCGGATCACGTGAATACCGAACTCGATCCCGCTTCCAATCAGCCTCGCGAACTGGACGCCGAAGGAAAGGTTATGGTTCGCTCGAAGCGGGCAGGCGCCCTAAGAAATCTACAAACGTCGATGCTACACGTGGATTTCGCTCCCTCGAAGAAGGGAGCTGAACTGCACTTGAAGCACGGCGTCACACCCGCTGGTTCAATCGACTTGCAGGACTCAAGTATGGTCGGGGGTAAACCCGCTCCCGAGCACATACACCTGATGGCGCAGAAGTTGGAAGCCGATTTTAGCGACAAGAACGACTTGCGGGAACTGCGAGGCTCCGATGGCGCCCATTTTGAGCGGCAGATAGGAGTATCCGCTCCCCAGACCACGACTTCAAAGGAGATGGTTGCCCGTTTTGAGCCGGGTGGAGGATGGACGACGGTAGATCAGAGCGGCAAGGTGGAATTGCATCAGGACAGCAGGGATGCACATGCGGACCGCGCCCACTTCGAGAGGGCAAGCGATAACGCATCGCTGGACGGCTCCGTCGTGCTCACCGACGCGACGTCCCGGACGACGGCGCGCAGCGCGACATTTAACGAGACGAGCGGAGAATTTCATGCATTTGGCCGGGTAGCCACGGTCGAAAGCTCGAGCGGCGGCAGCCAATTGGTGAACTTTGCGCCGGGACCGGGCCGGGCGTCGGGAGATCGGCTTGATGCGAACAGCACGACGGGACACGCAGTCTATTCCGGAAACGCGAGGCTGTGGCAGGGAGATTCAATTGTAGAAGGCGAGAAGGTGGAACTTGACCGGCAGACACACGTGCTTACGGCAACAGGCAAGGTTCATGCCGTCTTCCCAGAGGCCGGGGCGACTAACCCGGGCTCCAAGGACAGAGTCGCCCAACCACAGAAGGGGCCGAGCAAATCCGAGTTCTGGCATGCGCAAGGCGATCGCTTGACCTACTGGAGCGACGAGGGCCACGGGCGGATGGAGGAGAAAGTCCACGCTTATTCGGAGGAAGGATCAATGGTCGCGGACGCGATGGATTTCTTCTTCGCGCCCGCCGGAAACTTCGATCCAAAAGATGAAAAGGCGAACGGGGCGGCCGCTGGGTCCGGGCAAAATGCCGGGAGTGGCCAGCAGCTCGTTCGCGCCTCGGCATTTGGCAATGTGAGAGTTGAGCAGGAAGGCCGCCAAGGGACGGCAAATCGTGGAGACTACACCGCCGAGGACGGGAAATTCGTGCTTTCCGGCGGAACTCCGACAGTATATGACCTTTTGGGAAACGCCACGAAAGGGCCTCAATTGACCTTCGTTTTTGGCGATGATAGCATTAACATCGATTCGGCGGAAGGTTTGCGGACGCTGACGCTGCACCAGGTCGAGAAATGATGCGATATGTTCAAACTTCAGGCGGTCGACCTTTGCAAGTCTTACCGGGGACGCAAGGTTGTTGACGCTCTCGACCTAGAGGTTGGCCAAGGAGAGGTGGTTGGCCTCTTGGGTCCGAATGGTGCAGGAAAGACCACGACGTTTTATATCCTCGTTGGTTTGGCCCGCCCTGACTCCGGCCGTGTCCTTCTGGACGGGGAAGACATCACCGATCTTCCGATGTATCTAAGGGCTCGGAGCGGCATCAGTTACCTCCCCCAAGAGCCTTCGGCCTTTCGCCAATTGACAGTCGAGGAAAATCTACTCGCTGTTCTAGAGACTCTTCCGTTGAAGTCGGAGCAGCGGCGCGACAGATTAGAAGAATTACTGGGGCAGATGGGACTGCAAAAGGTAAGACATAGTCGAGCTTACACACTTTCCGGCGGAGAGCGACGCCGCTTGGAAATTGCGCGTTCCCTGGTTCTGAATCCGGCCTTCATTCTTCTGGACGAACCTTTTTCGGGCATCGATCCTCTAGCCGTCATGGACATTCAAAAGATCATCACGGACTTGAGCCGCGCACGGATCGGCATTCTCATCACAGATCATAATGTTCCAGAGACTCTGGCGGTGGCCGACCGGGCCTATATTCTTCATGGCGGGCGCATACTGTGCGCGGGAACTCCTAACGAACTGAGCACGGATGCGGAAGTGCGCCGAATCTATCTCGGTAATAACTTCCGCCTGAATTAGACTCCCATGAGTTGGCTCCAACCCAAACTCCATCTGAAGGTCGCACAGAAGCAGATTCTGACGCCCGGCCTGGTGCAGATGGTAAGCGTCCTGGCTCTGAATCGCCTGGAACTCCGCGAAATGATCACGCAGGAGATGGTTGCCAATCCGATGCTCGAAGAGATGACGGACGAGAGTCCCGCCGAGCAGGATTACACCGAAGAGACGTTCATAAAAGCTGAAACAGAGAAGGTTCCGGAGACGGAACCCGCCAATCCTTTCGACGAATTCGACATCAACTCCTTCTTCAACCAATACCTGGATAGCGGCGGCGGAAACGGCAACGGCGAACACGAAGTGATCGAAAAGCCGTCGTTCGAGAAATTTATCTCCTCGCCTCAAGGCTTGACCGACCACCTGATTTGGCAGTTGAGCGTGACGGTTTGTAATGAAACGGTGCGTGAAATCGCCGAAGTGATCATCGGAAACCTCGATGAAAATGGGTATGTCACGGCCTCCCTGGAGGAGATCGCCAAGAATGGCAACTACTCCCTAGAGGATGTGGAAGAAGCTCTAGCCACGGTGCAGGAGTTCGATCCGCTAGGCGTGGGCGCGCGTAATTTGCGGGAATGCCTGCTGACACAGCTCAAAGCCCTCGATCCGCAGAATGCCCTGGCGCAGCAGATCGTTTCCGAATGCATGCCCAAGCGCCCGCTGGCGGCTAGTGAAGAGGAGCAGCAAAGCGCGGAAAGTCCTTTGGCGAAGCTGCTTCAAAGCAACCAGCTCAAGGAAGTCGCGCGAGCCCTGAATCGCCCGATCGAGCTGATAAAACGCGCAATGGAAGTGATCCGAGGCTTGGACCCTCGTCCAGGCTTGCGCTACAACAAGACCCAAGCGAGACTGGTGGAACCCGACGTTTATTTCCGCAAAATGGACGAAGGTTGGCATGTCTTCATGAACGACGATGACGTGCCGCAGCTTCGGTTGAGCCACGTCTACCGAAAACTTCTCGCTCGGGACGCCGCCGATCGCGAGGTGCGCAATTACGTGAAGGAGCGCTTCAGCGCGGCGTTGCAGCTGATGAAGAGCATCGAGCAACGCAAGCATACAATCCTGCGCGTCTGCCAATGCATTATTCAGCGGCAGGAGGAGTTCCTGGAATACGGAGCGGATCATCTGAAGCCCTTGATGATCAAGGAAGTGGCGGAGGAAGTGGGGGTGCACCCATCGACCGTGAGCCGGGCGGTTTCGAGCAAGTACGCGCACACTCCACAGGGAGTCCTGGAACTACGTTCCTTCTTCAGCGAATCCGTGAACGGTCCCGAAGGCGGGGACATGTCCCTGCAGACGCTGAAGAGGCTTGTGAAGAAGATGATTGAGGAAGAGGATACCTCGCATCCGCTTACAGACGACCAAATTGCTAAGAAGCTAGCCGAGGGCGGCATCCAGGTGACGCGCCGCACCGTGGCCAAATATCGCGAAGATCTGCGTATCCCCAGCACCCATCAGCGCCGCGTGAAGGCTTAGGCCAAGCCAACGTGAAACGCAGCGCCGCTTCGGACGGCCGCCAACTGGTGATTCTGACGGGGCTGAGCGGCTCCGGAAAGAGCACCGTTCTCAAAACCTTCGAAGACCTGGGCTACTACTGCGTGGACAACCTGCCGGTAGAACTGATTCCAACCTTCAGCGAACTCAATTTTTATGGCAATTCCGAAGTGGAGCGCGCCGCGCTCTTAGTGGACGCGCGCGAAGGCAATCAGATTGAACGCCTGCCGGCGATCTACAAGCAAATCCGGCGGGATGTGCCGGCGAGCTTGGTATTCATCGAGGCCGCGGATGAAGCCTTGCTGCGCCGCTTCAGCGAAACACGGCGTCCGCATCCGCTCGGTCAGGACCGCCCTGTGCGCGAGGTGCTGAGCCGCGAGCGGCGTCTCATGGAGCCGATTCGAAAGCTTGCCGACGTGGTGATCGACACCACGCGCTTCAACGTCCACGAACTTAGGCAGTTCATCACGCATCGATTCCAAAGCCGGACGAAGCGGCCGATGATGATCTCGCTGGTCAGTTTTGGGTATCGCTACGGCTTGCCCGCGGATTCGGATCTCGTCTTCGATGTCCGCTTTCTGCCGAACCCGCACTTCATTCCGCGGCTGCGGAAACTTTCGGGGCGCAATCCCAAGGTGGCGCGCTATATTCGTTCCTTCCCGCAGACAAGCGAATTTCTGCGCCGCATGGAGAGCCTGCTGACGTATCTTATTCCCCACTATATCCGGGAAGGCAAAAGCTATCTGACCATCGCCTTCGGGTGCACGGGGGGGCGCCATCGTTCGGTGATGCTGGCGGAGGCTGTGCGCCGCTCGCTGGCCGCGCGCGGCTATACCACAAAAGTGGTTCACCGCGATCTCGATAAGTGGACGGCTTGACGCTTTTTGTGCTTCCAAACGCGGCCTTCGGGCGCGTAGATTGAGTGAGGAGTGGGGACGGAACAGCGCATTCACGAACTGCGGCGGCTGATTCAGTACGCAAGGCCTTACCGTGCGCGCCTTTTCCTGGGCGTAGCTGCACTGGCGCTATTAGGAATGGCAGAAGGTCTCATCGCTCTGATGATTACGCCTGCACTCGATCGCGTCCTAACCCCCGCCAGCAATGACCCTCGGCTGCCTCTGGTAAAGCTTCCGGGCAATCACACCGTTTATCTAAATTCCTTTTTGCCGCGCAGTCTCCATTGGGGATGGACGATTTTTTCAGTTGCCTTAGTCATGATTTTCGTCGTCAAAGCCATCGCGGAGTACCTGGGAGTAGTGGAAATACAGTACGCCGGCCAGGCGGCAATTACCGATTTGCGCAATCAGGTTTATGAGAAGCTGGTTCGCCAACCGATCGATTTCCTGCAGCGGCAATCCACCGGGCGGCTGATCTCCGCGGTCGTGAATGACGTAGAACGGGCGCGCATTGTGCTTTCGGATTCGCTGGCCCTCTTTTTCCGCTATATCTTCACGCTTTTCTTCCTGCTGGTGGTGATGTTCGTGGTGAACTGGAAGATGGCGCTGGCCTCGGTCTTACTTTTGCCGGTTGTGCTTCTGCCTGTCCGGAAGCTCGGCAAACGCATTCGCAGATCGACGGAAACGAGCCAATTGCATCTCGGCGAACTCAGCCAAATTCTGCAGGAGACGCTAAGCGGCAATCGAGTGGTGAAAGCTTTTGGCATGGAAAGGTTCGAAATCGCCAGATTTCGCCAGCGAGCACGGTGGCTATTTGATGAAAATATGCGGTGGATCCGCTCTTTTGTGATCACCTCTCCGCTCATGGATATTTTGAGCGGAGTGGTGATCGCAGTAGTTTTGCTCTACGCTCGCGAACAGATCAAATCGGGATTAATGACGACCGGCACGTTTTTTACGTTCGTTTACGCCTTGTTCAAAGCATACGAACCGGTAAAAGGAATGGGCAGCGTGTACCAGCAGTTGGAGCAAACCCACGGAGCTACGACACAGGTTTTCGGCTATCTGGCCCTGGAGCAGGAAGTAGAGGAGCATCCAGGCGCCGTGTCTCTGCGGCCATTTTCCCGCGAGGTTGTATTCGATAACGTAAGTTTCGCCTACGATCCCACGGTACCGATCCTGCGCGGCGTCTCGCTCAACGCGCGCGCGGGCGAGGTGATAGCCATCGTAGGATCGAGCGGAGCGGGAAAGACGACCTTAGCGAATCTGCTTGCCCCGCTTTCACGACGTGACCGGCGGATCTTTGCGAGTCGACGAAGTCGACGTACGAGATGCCACATTACGCTCGCTGCGCGAACAGATCGCCATCGTGACGCAGGAAACGATTCTCTTCAACGATACGGTATGGAACAACATCTGTTACGGACAGTCCAATCTAGGTGAAGAGCGCGTGCACGCGGCGGCGCGGGCGGCTCTGGCGCACGACTTCATCATGGCCATGCCCGAGGGATATCAAACGGTATTGGGTGAACGTGGGCAGCGTCTAAGTGGCGGGCAGCGGCAGCGGCTGGCGATTGCCCGCGCTCTGCTGAAGGATTCCCCAATTCTGATTCTGGACGAAGCCACGTCCGAACTCGATTCCGAATCCGAGCAACTGGTGCAGAGAGCGCTGGCGAATCTGATGAAGGAACGCACAGTGTTTGTGATCGCCCATCGGCTCTCGACGATTCGGCGCGCGGATAAAATCGTGGTTTTGGAAGACGGCCTTATTTCGGAAGTTGGCACCCACCAGGAGCTGCTTGCGCGCACCGGCACTTACGCACGCCTTTATGAGCTGCAATTCGCCGATGGTGACGCAACGCCTTCTGCCGCAGGTCCTCTAGAGCCATGAGCGATAGGCCCGCGGCGAAAACGGTGCGTTCGATGACGGGTTATGCTCAAGCCCGAGCGGAGCAGAACGGCTGGAGTTTGCGGCTGAGCCTGCGCAGCGTCAATCATCGCTTTCTCGACCTGCGCGTGCACATGCCCGAAGGACTGGAGGCTTTCGAGCCTAAGATGAGGCAATTGGTACGGGATCACGTTCAGCGCGGGCACGTTGATCTGACGATTCACATCGAACTATCCCGTTCAGCGGGTTTGCATATCGATCGCAAACTCGCGGGCACCTATTGGCGAGCAATCGAAGAACTGCGGCAAGAATTAAATCTCGCGCCGGAGCCTCACCTTTCCGCCCTATTGCGGCTTCCTGGGGTGGTTGTTTCGCCTGCGTCCGCCAGTGCAACGCCCTCGGTTTTCGACGATAAGGAGCTGGAGCAGCTCGGATCAGCAACTCCACAATTGCCTGGCGGAGGCCCTTCAGAAGCTGGACGAAATGCGGCGGGAAGAGGGCCGCGCTCTTGCCCGAGAGATGAACGAATTGGTATCGAGCATAGGAGCGAAGACAGCGCGCTTGGAACTTCTTTCGGAACGGAGCCGTCCCGTATATGCTCAACGGCTGAAAGTACGGCTACAGGAGTTGCTGGGTACGCTGCCCGTCGATCCGATACGCGTTGCGCAGGAGGCGGCGATTCTCGCCGAACGGGCTGATGTCTCCGAGGAACTGGCTCGACTGCGCAGCCACGTGGACCAATTCGACCGGCTGATCCAAGAAGCCGGCGAGCTCGGAAAGAAACTGGACTTCCTGCTGCAGGAGATGCAGCGCGAGGCGAATACTCTTCTTTCAAAGACGCCTGGGCTGGGGCAGGAAGGGCTGGATATGACGGAGCTTGGGTTACGCGTCAAGGCGGATATAGAGAAATTGCGCGAGCAGGTGCAAAACGTAGAATAACGATGACCGGCTCAACCTCGAGAGTATTCATCGTTTCCGGCCCTTCGGGCTCAGGAAAGTCAACGCTCGTGCAACGACTGCACGGCTTGACGGGCCTCAGGTTTTCTATTTCATCGACTACACGCCCACGGCGCCTGACGGAAAGCCCCGGGAAATGTTATGATTTCATTACGGAAGCCGAATTCAAGCGCAGAGTCGAAGCTGGCGAATTTTTGGAATATGCGCAGGTTTTCGGGCGGCACTGGTACGGTACGCCGCGAAAGCAGTTGGATGACGCGCGCCGCGAGGGACTGGACCTGGTGCTGGAGATCGACGTTCAGGGCATGCAGCAGGTGAAGAAGAAGTTGCCCGAGGCGATCGCCATATTCATTGTTCCGCCTTCGAGGCAAGATTTGGAGCGGCGCCTGCGCTCGCGCGGGCAGGATGAGGACGAAGCAATCGCGCGCCGCCTCGAGCGAGCGCGGCAGGAATTAGCGAGTTCGGGGCAATACGATTTCGTGGTCGTCAATGACGACCTCGAGCGGGCCAGCGATGAACTGCGAGCCATCGCCGTAGCTTCCCGCTGCCGCCAGCCGGACAACGATGAACGGCTTCGCAAAATCATTGAATCTTTTGGAGGTTGCTGACAGCATGGCCGTTCTCAATCAGGCTCCGGATAGCCAATTCGCATTCGTGTCAGTGGCGGGAAAGCGGGCCCGACAGTTGATGTCGGGCGCCGCGCCGCTAGTGGCGAACCCTCGTTCTCATAAGGCCACACGCGTGGCTATGGAAGAACTTAGCGCCGGCCAACTCGAATATCGGACGCCGGACCTAGACGCCGCGGACAAGGACAAGCGGCGGAAAGACTAGCACCGCTCAGCAATGCGCATCGCTCTCGGCGTTACCGGAGGAGTGGCGGCTTATAAAGCGGCCGAACTAGTCCGTCGGCTGCAGCAAGAGCAGATTGATGTTCAGGTGGTGATGACGCGGAGCGCCCAGGAATTCGTGACGCCGCTGACCTTTGCCGCTCTGACAGGACAAAAAGTCATCACCGGGCTGTTTGGGGCCGAAGCGCCGGCCAATATCGAAAGCGCCATCGAACACATCGCCGTAGCACAAAGAATCGACGCACTGGTTATCGCGCCGGCGACTGCGGACGTAATAGCGAAATTGGCCCGCGGCATTGCCGACGACTTCCTGACAACTTTACACCTCGCGACTACCGCACCTGTGATCGTAGCTCCCGCAATGAACGTAAATATGTGGGAGCACGCGGCGACTCGAGAGAACGTACGGATCTTGCGTGAGCGCGGCGTGCGCGTGGTGGCGCCCGATGAGGGCTACCTTGCTTGCGGTATGGTGGGCGCCGGAAGGCTTGCCGGCTTGGAAGCGATTGTCGAAGCCGTTCTGGAAGCCCTCGGGGTCAAGCGAGATTTGGAAAGCGAAACCGTGCTGGTGACTGCCGGTCCCACTTGTGAGGCTCTGGATGCGGTGCGGTTCCTTACGAATCGTTCCTCCGGGCGCATGGGTTACGCATTGGCCGAGGCGGCGGCGCGGCGGGGGGCTCATGTTGTTCTGGTCAGTGGCCTCGTTTCTTTGGAAACCCCGGCTGGCGTCGAACGCATTGACGTTCGAACGACGGAAGAGATGCATACGGCGGTGCTGGCCAATTTGGATCAGGCGACGGTGGTTATCATGGCCGCCGCAGTTGCGGATTACCGGCCCGTGGCTCCTTATCCGGGTAAATTGAAGCGTGGATCAGGACGCCTGACAATCGAGTTCGAGCCTACCGCGGATATTTTGGCCGACATTTCTCAGCGGAGAGGCGAGCGAGTTCTCGTCGGCTTCGCGGCTGAAACCGAGCAAGTGGCCGAACACGCGCGGCGCAAGCTGACAGAGAAGGCAGTGGATATGATCGTGGCCAACGACGTGACGGCTCCCGGTGCGGGCTTCGATCACGATACGAATATCGTCACGATTTTCCATCGAGAAGGGCGTGAACAATCGTTGCCAAAGTTGACCAAGATTCAGGTCGCGCATCGCATTCTGGACGAAATCGCCGAGCTTCGGCGTTCCGCGCAGAGCGTTGGCAGTTCGCCACAAAAGTCGCTGAGGCCTGATGGATTCGGGATCGCCTACTTCCAGCAAAGAAAAATTGCAATCCTGGCTGCACTATTACGAAGATTTGGGTATTCGAGCGTTCTATCGCGATCGTGTGCCTCAACAAGTCCCCATGGAAGCCGGGCCATCGATGACTAAGCAAAAAGAACGAGAAGCAGGCGGTGTAGTCGCGGTGGCGGGCGGGCCGGATGCGCCGACTCACACGGCTACTCCCAAGCTTCAGTTGACCGGCCGGGGACCCTCCCTCTTCGAGGTGGCCGAGCGGGTGGAAGGCGATTCGCTCGAGCGCATCTGCGGGGACCTGGCTGGATGCACGCGGTGCAAACTGCATCAACGCCGCACGAACATCGTTTTTGGCGTGGGGAATCCTCATGCCGAACTGGTGTTCGTAGGTGAAGGGCCTGGACATGACGAAGATGTTCAAGGAGTCCCTTTTGTTGGACGAGCGGGTCAGTTGCTCAATCAGATGATCCAGGCCATGGGACTCAGCCGGGACCAGGTTTATATCGCGAATGTGGTGAAGTGCCGGCCGCCCGAGAACCGCACTCCCGAAAAGGACGAGATTGCCACCTGCTTGCCATTTCTCTTTCGCCAACTCACGGAGATAAACCCTAAAGTCGTTGTTTGCCTGGGAAGCGTCGCGTCTCAAGCTCTATTGAACACGAACAAGTCCATCTCACATTTTCGCGGCCAGTGGTTTGATTTTCGCGGCGCCAAGCTTATGGCTACATATCATCCCGCCTATCTGCTGCGCAATCCGCACGCCAAGCCGGAAGTGTGGGCCGACCTGAAAAAAGTTATGGCTTTGCTCGGGCTCACACCGCCGCGAGGAAAGCGCGCCTGACGAGCGCCGGACTTGGCCCTCTTCCGCCGTCAGGGACTGATAAACTAGGCGCTCCCATGGTCCGAACGTGCGAAGTCGGTTTGCCCCTTCCGCTGCGCACGACCTTCACCTACCGAATTCCCGACGCGCTCGACGAAGCCACAGTGACCGGAACGCGTGTCCTGGTGCCCTTCCGGAATCGAGCGATGCTCGGGATCGTACTCGGGCGCGGAGATAGCCAGGATGGCGCCGGGTTGAAAGAGATAAACGAGATCGTCGATCCCGTGCCGGCGCTTTCACCTCACTTGGTTGAACTCGGCCGCTGGATTTCAAGCTATTACTTGTCTCCTGTTGGTGAAACCTTTCGAGCGATGCTGCCGCCCGCGGTTGAGGTGCGGTTCAAGCGCCAATGGCAGATCAGCGAGGCAGGGCAGGCACGCCTTCAACAATTGCGCGAGCTGTCGACTCCGACGGCGGCGGAATCGGCCGACTATGCGGTCTTACAGCTCTGCGCAACCAAAGGAGGAATTGCCTCCGACGGGCTTATTCGGAAACTCCCGGGTAGTTCGACGGCGGGCGCTCGTCTTTTGCGAAAAACCGAACTCATTCTTCGGGAAACAGGCCAGCATCGCGCCGTGCGTACGCAAAAGACGATCACGTGGAGGAATCAGGCCGTCCCCGCTCAGTCCCGGCCCGCCGAGCAAAGGATTCAGCGCGCTCTGGCGGAAAACCTCGGACCTGCGACCTTGGCATTCGTACTGCAGAAAGCGGGTGTATCGCGCGGGGTAATCCAACGACTGGTGAAGGAAGGCAAACTGGAAGTGGGCACGGCTCCTTTGAACGCCGACGATTGGCGATTAGACAACGATTTTCCTTTGGCTGGGAACTCGCTCAATGCCGAGCAAGCCCAGGTTGTGGAAAGCATTGCCCAGTCGTTGCAGAAGGGTGGCTTTCACCCCGCATTGCTTTATGGCGTCACAGGCAGCGGCAAAACGGAGGTATATGTCCGCGCGATCGAAGCGACCCTGGCGCTGGGCCGCACCGCGCTCATTCTCGTTCCCGAGATCGCGCTCACCCTCTGGCTCAGCAGGCTATGCCTGGCGCGGTTTGGCGGCGCTGTTGCCCTGCTGCACAGCGGCCTCTCGGATGGGGAACGCGCGCGCGAATGGTGGCGAATCCGGCACAATGAGGTTCGCGTCGTCGTCGGAACGCGCTCCGCCGTATTTGCTCCCTTAGATCGGATCGGATTGATTGTCGTCGACGAAGAGCAGGAGTCCAGCTACAAGCAAGAGGAAACGCCGCGTTACAACGGCCGCGACGTGGCCCTGATGCGGGCGAAAATCGAAGGTGCGGTGGCTTTGCTTGGCTCCGCAACACCGGCTCTGGAAACTTATCAGCGCGCGCGTGAAGGCAAATACGAACTCCTTTGCCTGCGATCTCGCGTGGAGAATCGGCCCATGGCCGCGGTGCAGATCGTCGACCTTCGCGAGGATTTTCGGCACACTCACAACACCGCGCCGATTTCGCAAAATTTGCGCGAGGCCCTCGCGTGTGAGCTATCAGCGGGCAGGCAATCGATCCTGCTGATTAATCGCCGCGGCTATTCCTGGTTTGCGCTCTGCCGCAGCTGTGGGGCAAGTGTTCTTTGCGAGAATTGCAGCATTGCGCTCACTTATCACAAGAAGCGAGAGCGCCTCGCTTGTCACTATTGTGGCTTCTCTCGCCGGGTTCCACGGATCTGTCCGAAATGCAATTCGGAGCACATCTACTTTGTCGGGGCCGGCTCCGAGCAAGTGGAGGAGCACTTGCGCACCCTGTTTCCTCAAGCGCGCATCGCGCGGCTTGACCGGGATTCGGTTCGTCACAAACGCAGCTTCGCCCAAGTGCTCGGAGCATTCGGCGCCGGGAAGATTGACATTCTGGTGGGCACGCAGATGGTGGCCAAGGGACACGATTTCCACGGTGTCACCCTGGTTGGCGTGATTTCCGCCGACGCACAATTGGGCTTCCCCGATTTCCGCGCGGCCGAGAGGACATTTCAGCTATTGACCCAAGTGGCGGGACGTGCGGGGCGAGGCACCCTGCCAGGGCGGGTAATCGTGGAAAGCCACCATCCGGAACACTATGCGATTCAATTGGCGGCGAGCCAGGACTATGGCTCGTTCTTCGAGAAAGAGTCGCACTTCCGGCGTCTCATGCGTTACCCGCCTTTTGTGGCGCTGGCGAGCATTTTGGTGAGAGACACAAAGCTGGAAAACGCGATTCGCTGGGCTCGGCTGATTGGAACTTTTTTCGAAGCGCAAGGCCAGGCCGAAATCAGGGTGTTAGGGCCGGCGGAGGCTCCGCTCGCGCGGTTGAAACGCGAATACCGCTTCCACTTTCTGTTGAAATCGCCTCGGAGGGCGAGCCTCAATCAGCTATTGAATAAGTGCCTGAGCTATTGCGGGCAGAAAGAGATTCCGGATCGCGCCGTCCTGATCGATGTGGATCCCGTGAATCTGTTGTGAGGCCTCAGACCACAAACGGCGCCGGCATGAAACAGAGAATGAAAATCACCAGCGCCACTACCGCCAGAATACGGCGCCGCGCGTCGAGCGGTTCCCAACGATCAATCAACGGCGGGTGACGGAACCCAATAACCACCAATAGAACCGCCCAGACAATCCAACCGGCCCAGAACTTCACGGCCAAGGGCACCAGCAGGAGCGCCACAGCAAACGACACCCGGCGGTGCTTTTCACTTGCCACCGCGTAGAGAATGTGTCCGCCATCCAACTGCCCGGCCGGAAGCAGGTTGAGCGCCGTTGCAAACAGCCCCACCCACGCTGCCCGGCCCACCGGATGCAGCAAAAGAGATGCGTGCGGCACACCGGGACGAAGGCACAGTTCTAATATCTGTTCGATGAGGGGCCGGCCGAAAACGAGCGAAGAAGCGCCGCTTGCCGGAATCACCTTTGAAAAAAGAATCGCAATGGCAAGAGCAGGTACCGCGATCAGGAACCCCACCAGAGGCCCCGCCAAAGCCATGTCGAAAAGAGCCCGGCGATTAAAAATCGGGGAGCGAATTCGGATGAAAGCCCCTAAAGTGCCGATTAAAGTTGGCGCCGGAATGAAGTAAGGGTAAGTCGCGCTGATGCGGTAATGGCGGCAGGCAAAAAAATGGCCGAGTTCGTGGGCGAGGAGAATGCCTAGAAGCGTCGCGGCAAACGGAATGCCCGCGAGGAAGAGCCGCGGTTCGATAAAAGGCCTGAAATAATCGGAAAAAAAACGATCGAATCCCGGCGATTCATTTGCGGCGAAGGCGGCGGCGAATTGCGTCCCAGCGGCGAGCGTGGAGAACGCGGTGATCACGAACAAGCCGATAGCCAATATCAGGGACCGGATTGAGCGCGGTTCTATTGGGAAAACAGGCTGGCGAGCCGGAATCCAGGCCACAGGTTCCGGTCCGATGAGATCTATAGGGAACGGTTCTGATTGGTCGTGCATACCAAAGAGATGTGCATACCTAGGATGCAGCCAGGCGGAGAAGCGGGGGAGCAGAGCCCTCAGTTAGATCGATTGCAGCTCTTTGCCAGGCTTGAAGCGTACAGCTTTACCCGGAGGGATGTTGACCTCCTGGCCGGTGCGCGGGTTGCGACCGATTCCGGTCTTGCGCGGCTTGACATTGAACACCCCGAACCGGCGCAGCTCGATGCGGCGGCCTCGGCCTAACGCACTTTTGATGCTTTCGAAGACGGTTTCGACGGCCTGCTCAGCCTTAGTGCGCGTTACATTGGTTCGAGTGACGACGGCATTCACGATGTCGAGCTTGATCACGCACGCCTCCTGCAGCCAAAAAAACGGAAGCCCATCCTAACACTCGCATTGGGGTTGTCAAGGCGGGGTGGAGAAGGTGCGTCAACTGCTGTGATAAAACTTATTAGGAGTCCAGTCAGCCCGTTTTGACTCTTCGGAAGGGCTGATCCCGAAAGCGTATGTTGGCGAGGGCTATTGTGTTACGCCTTCTTAAGCGGCCGCAGATCGATTTCGCTGATAAAGCTCTGAGGATTCTGGGTTAGCAGCGTGGCGACAGCGTGCGCCACGTCTTCAGGTTGAAGGAGAGTTGCGGATGTCCGGCCGGAATGGGGAGAGAACTCGGTATTTACGCTGCCAGGGCAGATGACACTCACGCGAACGCCATGTGCTCGCAGGTCTTCCGCCATGCAAGCAGTCAGGCCCATCAGGCCCCACTTCGAGGCACAATAAAGTGCGCCACCGGAGAAAGCGCTCTTGGAGGCGAGGGAGCTGATGTTGATAATATGCCCCCTTCCCGAACGAATCATTCGCGCGGCGACGGCCCGACTGGTCAGGAACACCGCTTTCAGATTGGTATCCAGGACGGTGTCCCAATCGGATTCGCCGCGCTCATAAAATGAGCCAAACAAACCAATTCCTGCGTTGTTGACCAAGACTTCGATCTCGCCGAACTCGGCTGAGGTCTGCTCAATTAACCTCTCGACGTCTCCCGCCAGGGTCACGTCCGCGACGATCGGCAGAACTCTTATGCCTTCCTCCCGGAAGCTTGCGGCAGTGTGCTCGATGTCAGCGCGCTTTCTGGCACAAATGGCGACTGACGCCCCCATCCGGCCGAGTCGAAGAGCAATGGCTCGGCCAATGCCTCGGCTAGCACCCGTGACCACGGCGGCCTTATTGGCGAGCGGCAAGCCTGGGGAGTGAGCCTCGCCCTGCACATTGCTGGACATTTCTTCACCTCGCGCAATCCCTTTCGCTTCAAAACTCATCTTAGCATTTAGGAAATTGAAGCTGGCCAGGTCTGCGAAATTCGTACGGTTTGGAGTCGCCGGGAACGCGCTTGCGCCCTCGGAGAAACATCCCTATAATCCTTTGATCTTGGGCCACCTTGGGCCATCTTGGACCTGGTTGGCAGTTCGTCATGGTCGGCAAATCATTAAAGATGCTTCGCAGTAGAAATTTGCCGAGGAGGCGGTGGAATGAAACCAGCAAGTAAATGGGTGGTGCCGATTCTGGCAGCGGCATTGTTGGTCAGCGCCGCCGCGGCAACCTGGGCGGCTCCTCAAGATCAACAGCAGCAGCAGGCGAAACCAAACTATACCTTGGCCGAGTACAACGCCTACCAGGCCGCGCATAACGAAAAAGATCCGCAGATGAAGCTGAAGGATCTTGACGATTTTGTCATGAAATATCCGAGTTCGGCGTTGTTGCTTTATGTTTATGGGGACTATTACCAGACTTACTACGCGACGAAGAATTACCCCAAGGCAATTGAATTCGTGGACAAGCTCTTGGCCCTTCCGGATCTAGCGAAACCGGAACAACTAGGGACCAAGCTGCAAGCGCTAGGCTACCGTGCGCAAGCCATGCTCTATGGCTCGGGTGACAAGACCCTGCAGACTCCGGAAGCTTATATGAAGGCCAAAGACGCCTCGGCGCAGGGTTTGCAGGCCTTGAGCCAGTGGCAGAAACCGCAAGGCCAAAGCGACGACCAGTTCGCGACAAGTAAGAAAGGGCTCGGAGTTCTGTTCAATTCAGTCGCAGGCATTGCCGAATCGGGTCTGAAGGACTATAAAACCGCGGCTGATTCCTACAAGGCCGTTCTGGCGCTCGATCCCAGCGATGCCGTGACGCATTTCCGGCTCGGAGTCGCCTTCCTGGAAGAGATGCCGGCGGACAATCCGGATGGATTTTGGGAACTGGCGCGATCGATTGCTTTGAAAGGCCCTGGGGAAGCGCAAGTACGCACGTATTTGCGAAACCAACTGCTGCACTATCAACAGCCATCCTGCGATAAACTGGCCGACGATGAAATCAACCAAATGATAACCCTCGCTGGCACCAGCACGGATCTGCCGGCATCCGAGGTGATCCCCAGCTCGGCTGATCTGCAGAAAGCTCGCGACGATACCGCGAATTTCCTGCCGTGGCTGCAAGAAGGCGGCGCGCACGGCCAAGTCATGTGGCTGGCGACTTGTGGACTGGAATATCCCGATGTCGGCGTGAAAGTGCTCGATATCATGCCCGCGGATGCCGATAATTTTACGCTGCAAGTCTATCGGCCAGATGCCTCAGACCCCGATGCCGCCGCGAAGCAAATGGATGCGGCAACCACGCCCAATATGACGTTGCACGTCGTCGGGCAGCCCGATGCAAAGCGGCTGATGAAGGACGACGCCGTGCGCTTCACCGGGACGCTTACGGGCTATCAGCAATCGCCTTTTATGCTGACCTGGGACAATGCCAAGGTAAATGCCGAGGATTTGGAGCCAGCGCCCGCTGGCGGCAAACGCCCGGCGCGCACCGCGGCGCCCAAGAAGCCTGCTCAGTAATTTGGGTTAGCGCAAGAAATCGCAATGGAGAACGGCCCCCGAACCACGGGGGCCGTTTTTATTTTGCCATCAGAGATGCCGAGTTCAGGGACGCCGATGAGACCGATGGTCCAGTTTGTAGAGGTCGATCTTGCGGCTCAGAGTATTGCGGTGAATGCCCAAAAGCCGTGCGGCGCGGGATTGATTTCCATTGGAACGATCGAGAACCCGCTTGATGAATTTTTTCTCGAACTCGTTCACCGCCTCCTCAAACAGAATGCCTCGCTCAACCATCTGCCCCACTAGCGCTTCGAGTTGATCTTTCACGATCTTCCGCTCCGCAAGACGCTTCTGATTGTTTCGGTTCTATAGATCAGGGTAGTTCAACACCCGCCAGGAGGCGGTATGCTTCACGATACTTGGCCCGAGTTCGTTCCACTACTTCCGGGGGCAATTGGGGGCCGGGCGGCTGTTTATTCCAACCAATGCTCTCCAGGTAATCGCGAACGTATTGCTTATCAAAGGAGGGTTGCGAACGGCCCGGCTGATAGCCTTGCGCAGGCCAGAAGCGAGAGGAATCGGGCGTGAGTGCCTCATCGATCCAAATAAGCTGATCGCCGATCAGACCGAATTCGAATTTCGTATCCGCCAGGAGGATATCCCGGGGTTCGGCATAGGCTGCCGCCCGGCGGTAGATTTCCAAGCTGACAGACTTGAGTTCCTCGGCCCGTTCTCCTCCAACCCGAGCGACCACTTCATCGAAGGAGATGTTTTCGTCATGGCCGGACGTGGCTTTTGTGGACGGCGTAAATATCGGAGTGGGCAAACGATCCGATTCGCGCAGGCCGGGCGGTAGCGCCACGCCGCACACCTTCCCGGTAGTCCGATAGTCCTTCCAGCCCGATCCCGCCAAGTATCCCCTCACGACGCATTCGATGGGCAGGGGGCGCGTCTTGCGGCATAACATCGACCGCCCGGCGAGCTGCTGGCTATAAACATCAGCTGGAGGTGGAAACTCAGTGGCACTCAGGACGTGATGAGGAATAATGTCCGCGAGGGTCTTGAACCAAAAAAGCGACAGCTGCGTCAGCACGCGCCCTTTGTCGGGTATCGGGGTCGGCAGCACCACGTCAAAAGCGGAGAGGCGATCCGTTGCTATGAGAAGAAGGTCGTCTCCGACTTCGTAGATGTCCCGAACCTTCCCCCTGGACGCTAACTTGAGTCCGGGGAAATCTGTTTGCCAAACAACCGCGGTCATGTAAGGAGAAGCCACGAGTGATTTAGTCCTGGTGAAGAGGGCGGTATTCTAGCGCAGAGCTAGGCGATGTCAACAGTGAAGAAAAATGGAAACAGGAAATGCCTCAGGAGAGTTCTAATTTCGGCGTAAAAAATGTTTCAGATGCAACCTAAAAGGATGAGGGCTGTGGAAATCAAGCTGCATGACTCGCGCTGGAGCGAGCTTGTTCCCAATTAACGGAGACGAGCTTAGACACGCCGGGCTCCTGCATGGTGACACCATATAGGACCGAAGCCATCTCCATCGTGCGCCGGTTGTGGGTCACGACGATGAACTGCGCATCCGTACTCATCTCCGCCAACATCTGGCAGAACCGTCCCACGTTGCTTTCGTCAAGGGGCGCGTCGACTTCGTCCAGAATGCAGAAGGGGCTGGGCTGGTAGCGAAAAACGGCAATCAAGAGAGCAAGCGCCGCAAGCGCCTTTTCACCACCGGAGAGAAGAATGATATTTTGCAAGCGTTTGCCAGGAGGCTGAGCGGCAATATCGATTCCCGCCTCCCCGGAACTGTCCGGCTCAGAGAGACGCATTTGTCCTGTACCGCCTCCGAAAAGCGTCTGGAAGGCGCCCGCAAAATGGGTGTTAATAATTGCGAAGGCCTCCTCGAATTTTTGACGCGAAACCTGGTCCAGTTCCGAGATGGTCTGTTGCGTGTCCGTAATCGATTGCAGCAGATCGGCGCGTTCCCGCTCTAAGAATCCGAATCGCTGTTCACATTCGTTGAACTCTTCCAGAGCCATCATATTCACGGGCCCCATGGCCTCCACGCGCGATTTCATCTCCTGATATTGGGCTTCGGAGGCAGCCAGGCTGTCGCCCTCGAGCAGGGTTTGCTGCTCGGCCATAAGATCTTCCGGGTGGGCATTCAGCTCGTTCAGGCAGGCCGTGCGAAGATGCTCTCGCTCGGCCTCGTTGCGGGCCCGTTCGATCTCCTGGCGGTTCCGCTGTTCCCTCAAATCGTTGAGGAACTGACGGCCGCTCCGGAGCTCATGATCCACTTCGGCCGTGCGGAGCCGGGTCTGGGTGCATTCGCGATCGAGCTCGGCTTGCCGTTTTTCGCGGAGCTCGCGTTCCGCACGCAACGATTCCAGTTGCTGGCGGTGCTCCTCGCTCTGACGAACGATATCCGCTTCCTCCGCCTCGACTGCCCCTTGCTGCGTGGAGACCACAGCTAAGCGGGCGAGAAGCTCTTCGCGTTCCTCTTTGATTCGGACGGCAATGGCATAGCCGCGGAAAGCCGTTCCGCGATCGCTGCTTTTTCAGCCCGCTTGACCGCTAGCTCGTCTTGATGCGTTTGTGCCAAGTGACGTATTTCGGTGATGAGCGCCGTGGCCTCCGCCATATCGCACTCAGCTGACTCACGCGCCTTCACGCTCGCTTCACGATCCGCATTGGCGCGGTCGGCCTTTTGCCTAGCGGACTGGGCATCCCGCCGGAGGTGCTCAACCTCAGTCTGGCAGGCGGCTAATTCCGCGCTGAGGCGCGCCAGTTCGGCGTGCGCCTGGTCGCGTTCGAGCGTCGCGCCGACCACTCTCTTGCCGGCTTCGACGTGCTCCAGCGTCAACGTTTCGAGAGATTTCTCAGCTTGCTCTCGTTCGCGATCGAGCTGTTCGAGCGTCGATTTCAACTCAGTGAGATTAGCTTCGAGGCGTGAAGCCTCGGCCGTCAATGTTCGCAGCTCACGCTTCATCGCCAAGGGCCCGGCTTCCGTCGGCCGGCCTCCTGTGACGGCGCGTCCCTGATATGAAGTTCCGTCGGGAGTCAAAAAGATGTACGAGGGGTTGTCGCGCGCCAGGCGCTCCGCGGTCTCCGGCGCCTCCACGAGGAAAGCGGAACGCAGACGGGGCAAGAATTGCTTTGCGGCTGGACCTAGCGGATCTCGAAATTCAACTAAGCGGTCCAAGCGCGATACGCCCGGCTCATTGGAGAACGGAAGCATTACCTCATGAGGACGAAGCTCCAAGCTACGCAGGGAATCCACAAAGAACGTCGCCCGTCCTCCAAATTCCTCTCGTAACAGAGCGATCCCAGCACGTGCATGATCGAAGGTTTCGACAACTACGTACTCGAACTCATCCCTGAGAAATTGTTCCAAGGCGGTTTCGTGCTGAGGCTCGACTTCAGCGTAGTCGGCAAGCAAACCAACGGCGCGAAAATTTTGGGCTCCTCCTTGGCTGGTGGAAGACCCGTTAGCGAACAGCTTTTGCACGGTCTCTGTACTGTAAGAACGATCGCTCAAGACCTGCTCTACTGCGTAGCGGCGAGCGCGAACCGATGCCAGGGAATCGCGAACCGTGTCGCATCGCGAAGCCGTCTCAGCCTGATTGCGGCGATACTCAGCAAGCCGCTGCTGTGCGTCTGCCACTGAAGCCTCGAGAACGCGTGAGGCCTCCGTCTCGGACTGCCAGCGCAAATCGGCCGCCAGGGAGCTTTCCCGGTACTGTAAGGATTCTTCCAGAAGCGCGTGCTCGGAATTCTCCAGCTTTTCGAGCGCCCCCGAATGATGCGCGAGCAACTGTTGGGCCTGAGCCTGGGTCTGCTGAATCTGCGCGAGCGTTTGATCGTACTCCTGAATGCGGCGGCGCGATTCGGCAATACGCGTCTCAGCGGAAAGGTTGATCGTGGATAGTTCTGTGGAGCGGGTCGCTAACTCAGCGAGGATGCCTTCGAGGTGCGCCGTCTCCTCCTGGAGCCGCGCCACGATCGCATCCTGGGCCGTTACTCGTGATCCGAATCGGTCCATTTGCGCGTCCGCTTGCTGGCGCTCCGCAGCCAACTGGCGCGCTCGCTCGGCGAGCTCTTCCCGGCGCCGGAGGTTGAATACGATGCGGTTTTCCGCGCGATCCAATTCCAGGGCCGCCTGACCGATGAGGTTTTGGTTCTGCCGCAGCTCGGTCTCCAGTTCGTAAACGCGCCGGTCCAGCCGCTCCTGCTCCGCTTCCATTGCGGCGAGAGATTGCGCTCGCTCGCTCTCTTTCTCTGCCGCTCCGGCGAGCTCCAGGGAAAGCCGTTCGGCCTCGCGTTGCAACTCGCACGCTTTGCTGGCCAACACGGCGCGCAGGAGCGTTCGCATTTGCTCCCGCACTTCCGCATACCGCCGCGCTTTGGACGCCTGGCGCTTGAGGGATGCAAGCTGTTTCTCGACTTCGACAAAAATATCGTTGACGCGCGAAAGATTAAGTTTGGAGGATTCGAGCTTCGTCTCGGCCAGGCGCTTCTTTGTCTTATATTTCGTGATTCCAGCGGCTTCTTCGATGATTGCGCGGCGGTCGGACGGTTTGGAACTGAGCACCTGCCCGATGCGCCCCTGCTCGATGATCGCATAGGAATCCGGGCCTAAACCGATACCCATGAAGAGATCCTGGATATCGCGCAGCCGGGCAGTGCGGCCATTGATGAGGTATTCGCTTTGTCCCGAGCGGTAGAGCCGCCGGCCAACGACGACTTCCCCGGGCCGTGCTAGTGCTGCGTGTTTTTGCCCACCTCGAGCCCTCTTCGATGTCTTGCCCCTGGGACCATCCGACTGCCTGTCCTCACTATTAATACCATCGATCGGAGTGACCTCTTCGAGGTCTGAGCCCTCCGCCGCGGGATCGGGAACTTCGGCTACTTCAGCAGCGGTTTCGGCCGGAATCGCCAGTTCGGAATCGCCCAGCACGCGCCGCGCCGCATCGGCCAGTTCGGCATCCACCAGGGTCAGCGTAACTTCAGCCAAGCCCAAGGGAGGCCGCTTTGCCGTCCCATTAAAGATGCAATCGGCCATTCGCTCGGCGCGAAGAGACTTGTGACTCTGTTCGCCAAGCACCCAAGAGATGGCGTCGACAATATTCGACTTGCCGCACCCGTTGGGTCCGATAATGCAGCTCAGACCGGTGCCGCCAAACGTCAACTGCGTCTTTTCACAAAAGGATTTGAAGCCAACGAGTTCGACCTTGCGTAGTTTGAGCAAGTTTTTCCTTTATATTCCGCCATGTCTCGCCAAATAGGCGAAACTTCGGCAGATACTTGTTCGATTTCCTCGAGAGGAAGGAATACGCGACAACAGCTTTGGCGGGTCCTTGAGCAGTGGCCCAGCCGTCCTGGCGCTTCGGATCGGCGTTTACAAGCGGCACCATACCACACACGGAAGAATTGTGCAAAGCCCGTAAGCAGAGGTGTTCCAATCTTAATCGTGGCTTTGTACTCCAAATGCAAACGCACATTCGCGGCAAACCACGTTCGGGTGGCTCGTTGCTGCCACTGTTGGTGTCGGCTAGAATGCTACGTCATTGCGCAGGCGGGCGCTGCCGGCCCGCGCGCTCATCATTTGGCCCAAACCAGTGGCTTAGGTGGAGGACGCCGCAGCATCAATGGGAGATATCGTCTTTTTCAATACGCTCGGAGCGCGCAGCGAGCCCTTTGTGCCGCTCCAACCCGCCCAGGTCAAGATGTACACTTGCGGGCCCACGGTCTACGACTTCGCACACATTGGCAATTTCCGGACGTTCATTTTCCAGGATGTTTTGCGGCGCTTTCTGCGTTCGCGCGGCTTCCATCTCGTGCAGGTCATGAACCTGACCGACGTGGACGACCGCATCATCGCCAAAGCCGCCGAGGCCAAGCTCGACATCCGCGATTACACAGCCAAGTTCATCGAAGCGTTCTTCGCCGATCAGCGGATACTCGGAATCGAAAAGCCTGAAAATGTGGTGCGCGCCACCGATCACATCGAAGACATGGTTGAGCTCATTGAGCGGCTAACAGCCAAAGGCTTCACATACGTCAGTGACGGCTCAATCTACTTCCGCATATCGCAATTTAAGAATTATGGACAACTGACCCATGTGGATACCGCAGGAATCCAGCCCGGAGCGCGCGTGGACGTGGATCGCTACGAGAAGGCGGACGCGCGGGATTTCGCTTTGTGGAAGGCGCCTAAACCGGGAGAGTTTTTCTGGAATACCCGAATCGGGTCGGGCCGTCCGGGCTGGCACATTGAGTGCTCGGCGATGTCCATGAAGTACCTCGGCGAGACGATCGACATCCATTCTGGCGGCATAGACCTCGCATTCCCGCACCATGAGAACGAGATCGCGCAATCCGAGGCCGCGACCGGAAAGCCCTTTGTACGCTATTGGCTTCATGCCGAGCACCTCTTGGTCGAATCGCAGAAAATGTCGAAATCTCTGGGGAATTTCTATACCCTCCGCGACCTGCTGGAAAAAGGAAACAAGCCGTCCACGTTGCGTTTTCTGCTCGCCTCCGTTCCCTATCGCCGTCAGTTCAACTTCACGCAAGAGGGACTGCAGCAGGCCGCCAACTCGGTCGAACGGCTAAGGAATTTTGCAACGCGCCTTGATAGCGGCAAATTTCCGGAAGGCGCCTCCCCTCTCGGCAAGGCTGCTGAGCAGGCGCGGGAGGAGTTCGAACGGGGGCTCGAGGACGATTTGAACACAGCCCAGGCACTGGCGGCGATCTTTGACCTAATTCGCGAAGCCAATGCGGCAATGGATCGCGGTGAGTTTCGGGCGGGCGACGTCGCACCGGTGCGGAAGGCTTTGCAGACCTTCGACGATATTTTTGCGGTGCTTAAAGACGATGATGATCAGAAGCTGGGCTCGATCGGCCTGGACCCTCGTGGCGGCGCGCCGAGCAATACGGAGATCGAAGAACTGGTGGCCGCGCGACAGGCGGCCCGCACGAAGCGCGATTTTGCCAAAGCCGATCATATTCGCCAGGATCTGGCGAATCGGGGAATCATTCTGGAAGACAGCAAAGATGGAATCGTTCGCTGGAAACGTAAGTAGCGGGCCCTGCAGCGTTCGTTAAAGCGCTTAGGCCGCTTAACCCTCCCAAGCGCAAGCAATTTGGAACGGTGTGGATCACGGGTTTTCTTCCGGGGCCGTCGATTCGAAGCGCGTGTACAATCCTCTTATGGCGAAAGAGTCTCCCTGGAGTGAGACCCTCCTGAAATCGAAGCTGCCGCGCCTGATTACTCCGCTTCCCGGACCCCATGCCAAGCGGGTGATCGAACTCGACAACCGCTACATCTCGCCCTCGTACACGCGCAGCTATCCCTTGGTGGCACGTCGCGGCCGTGGAGCTTTGGTTGAAGACGTTGATGGCAATATCTTTCTCGACTTCACCGCCGGCATAGCCGTGGTCGCAACGGGACACTGCCATCCTGAAGTCGTGGCGGCTGTTCAGCGGCAGGCAACCGAGCTCATCCACATGTCCTGCACAGATTTCTATTACGAAGGCATGGTTGAACTGGCCCAGAAACTCGCGGCCATATCGCCGGGCAGCGATTCAAAGAGAATCTATTTTGGAAATTCGGGAACGGAGGCGATTGAAGCGGCGATAAAGCTCGCGCGATACCACACCGGGCGCGAGAAGATCATCGCATTCTACGGTGCCTTTCACGGACGGACCATGGGATCGCTTTCGTTGACCGCTTCCAAGGCGGGGCAGCGCACGGGATTCGGAACGCTGCTTTCCGGTATTTTCCACGCTCCGTATGCCAATCCCTACCGCTGCGCCTACGGGCATCAGGCGAAAGATTGCTGCAGGGATTGCGCTCAGTTCATTGAGCGCGAGCTTTTCAAGAAGATTGTCGACCCGCGGGAGGTTGCCGCAATCGTCGTTGAGCCGATTCAAGGCGAAGGCGGATATGTTCCGGGCCCTCCGGAATTCCTGCAGGACCTGCAACGGATCTGCCGTGAGCACGGAATTCTCTTCATAACCGACGAAGTGCAAAGCGGCATGGGACGGACCGGCAAATGGTGGGCAGGAGATCATGCCGGACTGGAGCCGGACATTTTGTGTGTTGCCAAGGGCATTGCGTCGGGGTTGCCGCTTTGCGCAACGATTGCACGATCCACGGTTATGGACTGGAAACCCGGCGCCCACGCGTCAACGTTCGGCGGTAATCCCGTTTCAATTGCGGCCGCCTTGGTCACCCTTCGGCTGGTTCAAGAGCGCTACATGGAGAATGCTCAGCGCATGGGCGAATACATATTCGGCCGCCTCGCCGGATGGCGTAACAAGTTCCGCATTGTCGGCGACGTTCGGGGGAAGGGCTTAATGATCGGCGTCGAGATCGTCGAAGATCAGCAAACGAAAGAGCCGGCTCCCAAGCTCCGGGATTTAATCGAAAATCTGGCATTCGCGAAGGGGCTGCTCATTCTGGGCGCGGGAGCGAATACATTGAGGTTAGCGCCTCCCCTACTGATCGATCAAGAGCAGGCAGATTTCGCGATCGATACGCTTGAAACCTGCATCCGAGAGGCTGAATCGCTCGGTAGTAAGCCCAACTAGCAATGGAAGGCTATTGAGTTAGGGTTTTCCCCCGGGTTGTGGGAAATTCGGCGGAGAGCAATCGGTTGCGCGTTTTCTCCACTCTAATCTTTGGCCTGGTTGAATGGGCGGCCAGGAACGGTTTCGCCCCAGAACCTGCGCCCCCAGGCTCCGGCCGCCCGCAGCAATCTCGCCATCTGATGGGCATACGAGGCGAGACGTTTGCCTACTGGTATTTGCGGCGGTATGGCTACGTCATCGTTGGCCGCAACTTCCGGGCCGCGGGCCTTAAGGGTGAAATTGATCTCATTGGCTTTGATGCAGGGGTATTAGCGTTCATAGAGGTTAAGACCAGGACCAGCAAGCCTAACGCGTCCGCATTGCCCGAAGATGCGATCACAGCGGATAAGCGGCGCTTCCTCGCGCGAATGGCCAGGCGGTTTCTCGCGGAGCGCAGGCTTACCGGAACGGACTGGCGGTTCGACGTGCTGGCGATTGAGTCCCAAACAGGCAAACGTCCTCTTGTACGGTTGCACAAAGGGGCCTTTACTGACCGATAGGTCGCAGCATTTTCGGCTATCCCTGGCAGCTTCCGAGGTGCCAAGCTAAATTGGACTGCTAAGGATACAATCAGAGATTACAGCAGGCGTACGGTCCGGCGATCCGGCCGGCGTCTGGGGAGGAAGCGTTGCCCGAACTTCGCAAGGATCCGATCACAGGCCGGTGGGTGATCATCTCCACCGATCGTGCCAAGCGGCCGTCTGACTTTGTCCGCGAAAGTGTGCGCATTGAGGGGAAAGGCTTTTGCCCGTTCTGCCTCGGAAATGAGACAAAGACCCCGCCGGAAGTCCTAGCCTATGGGCGAAACGGCGGAGGGCCGAATACGCCGGGTTGGACGGTTCGTGTAGTCCCCAATAAATTTCCCGCATTGGGCATCGAAGGTGACCTCGACCGCCAGGGCGATGGCCTATTCGATCGCATGAATGGCGTGGGCGCGCATGAAGTGATCATTGAGACTCCCGATCATCAGAGCACTTTAGCCACATTGCCGGTCCGCGCGATTGAAGACGTTCTATGGGCCTATCGCGACCGCGTGCTAGACCTGAAGAACGATAAACGCTTTCGCTACGCCCTCATCTTCAAGAATCATGGTGATGCTGCGGGAGCTTCCCTGGAGCACTCGCACTCACAGCTGATCGCCTTGCCCATCGTGCCCAAGCGGGTACGGGAAGAACTCGACGCCTCGAAGCACTACTACCGCGAGAAAGAGCGCTGTATCTTCTGTGACATGATCCGGCAAGAGACGGACTCGGGTGTACGCATAGTCGGCGAAAACGATCAGTTTATCTCCATCGCTCCTTATGCTCCTCGTTTCCCGTTCGAGTTGTGGCTGCTCCCTAAGCAACATAGCTCGGCATTTGAGAATAATCAGAGCTCGGTGTATTCCAGCCTGGCCCGAATGCTAAAAGATAACTTGAGTCGCCTGGATACGGTGCTCGATCATCCCGCATACAATTTCATGCTGCACACATCGCCTGTCGGCGAGGAGATCAACGACCATTATCACTGGCACTTTGAGATCATCCCGAAATTGACGAAGGTGGCGGGATTCGAATGGGGAACCGGCTTTTACATCTGCCCGACTCCGCCAGAGGAGTCAGCCCGTTTCCTTCGTGAAGCGCAGGTCACCGCTACCACATCAGTGGCATGAATTGAGCTTCGTTGGCCTCATTATGTCCTCGTACTCCGCCCGAGCAACTGACATACTCCATCGCTTTTCGATATACTGACGGGCTTCGGCGCGGTACCCAAGAGGCCCAAGGGAGAGGTCTGCAAAACCTCCATTCGTGGGTTCGAATCCCACCCGCGCCTCCAAGATTCCATTTCACTTAGCCCCGAAGCGATTCTCTTGCAGAGTGAAACGGTGTAGCAGAAAACGTAGCAGGTGGCTGTGTCTATTGTGTCCGTCAGCCGACAAATACCGAGCTGGTGGCGGGCGCAAAATAGAGCACAGTAGCGATCAGCCACGAATAATGCGAATATAAGCACCCTCTAAAAAGGAAAGAGTGAAAGAGGGACGGCGTGATGGACATGGGGAACTCGAACCCCAATCCCTTGCGTGCACTTCGCGAAGTGAAATTGACAGCAGCCGAGGGGCAACACGGTGCCGCAGAAGCAAAAAATCACCGATCACCGGAACGAACCAGAATAGGAGCTACCAGGATGCGAAATCATATAGCCGGCTCGATCGTTGTGCTGGCGGCCATTGTCGCCTGTTGTCCCCTTACCCGGGCCCAGAACGAGGCCGGCCAGGGGCGCGGAAGAGGTCAAGCCCCCTCGCCCACTGCTAACTTGCCGTTCGATCCACACGATTTTTCTGGAGTTTGGACAGGCAGGGGCAACATGGGTAAGACGCCGCCGATGACGCCGTGGGCTCAAGCCAAATACGACGCCGCGAAACCCGGGCTTTCGGCGAGAGGGGAGCCGCTGGGTAACGATCCCATGATGATGTGCGATCCGGTTGGTTATCCGCGGATCGCGTTTTACAACGCCTATCCCATGGAGTTCCTGCAGACGAAGGACCGCCTGGTCGAGTTCTTCGATTACTTCTACGTGCACCGGACAATCTACCTCGACGGGCGGCCGCTCCCCGCGGATCCGGATCCGACGTGGTATGGCTACTCAGTGGGCCACTGGGACGGAAATACGTTGGTGGTCGAGACGAACGGTTTTAACGAAAGATCCTGGGTCGACAATGACGGCCACCCGCACAGCGATGAGATGAAGCTCGAAGAGCGATTCCAGCGCGTGGACCATGACACGATCCAGGCGACCATGACGCTAACCGATCCGAAAGCCTATACGGCGCCGTGGGTCGGCATGAAGTCAACCTGGACCCTGACTACAAAGCTCGCCATGCGCGAGGATGTCTGTGTTCCCTCGGACGAGGAGAAGTACAAAGAGGAAATGAGAGTGCCAGCCGCTACAGGGAAATAAGGCTCCGGCTTCGCCCTCGGGGCCTGGGCAAAAACCAAGCTACCTTTTGGGATTCCAGCCCTTGCGGATGGTTTCGCGGAACGGTGGCAATGAGCCACTTTCCGGACACTCCGACTCACCAGGTAGGATACCGCTAAAACTTTCCGGCGCACGCCGGGTTTAATCGATTGGATATCGACGCGACTCTTTTGCGTCGCGGCCATGTCGATTGTTTAGAGACCGCCCCGGCCGGAGAGGATGATCATTCATGCGAGACCTCCTGAAGACTCGAAATCTTTTGCTCTTGCTGTTGATAGCGATGTGCGTGATGCCTCTGACGTCCTTTGCACAAATTGCCGTGGGCGTTTCGATACGCGTGGGACCGCCGGCCCTGCCGGTTTACGAGCAGCCGCCCTGCCCCACGGAGGGATATCTTTGGACGCCAGGGTATTGGGCCTATGGCCCGGTGGGCTACTACTGGGTGCCCGGCGTATGGGTAGGTCCGCCGCGCGCCGGCGTGCTCTGGACACCTGGCTACTGGGGCTTTGCAGGCGGTGTTTACGCCTGGCATGCGGGCTACTGGGGTCCGCACGTTGGCTTCTATGGCGGCATTAACTACGGTTTCGGCTACGGCGGCGTGGGCTTCGTGGGCGGCGAATGGAGAGGCGGAGTATTTGCCTATAACACCGCGGTGATGCACGTGAATACGGCGATCGTGAGAAATGTCTACGTCAACAGGGCCGTGATCAACAACACGACCATCGTCAACCATACGAGCTTCAACGGCACGGGCGGCATCGTGGCACGACCGACCGCCGGAGAAGAGGCCGCGATGCGCGAACAACATTTTCAGCCAACGTCAAACCAGCTCTCCCACGAGCACACGGCTAGCCAGGATCGCAATCAATGGGCATCCGCGAACCATGGGACGCCGGGGACGGCCGCCATGGATTCCGTCAACGGGCGCCGCTTCAATCAGCAGGGACGCATAGCTCAGGGAGTTCGTTCGGAAGAGCTGACGCCGCGCGAGACCTCGCACCTAGAAAACCGGGAAGCGAACATCAATCACGAAGTGGCAGCTGATCGTCGCGCGAATGGCGGCAAGCTGACGGCGCAAGAGCACAAACAAGTCGAGCATCAGCAGAACCAGGCCAGTCGCAAGATTAATCAGGATAAGCACAATAACAAGACCGAAGGACGCGCCGAGAAGTAATCGCCGCGAAGAGCGGCGTCATCCGTTGCCGTGAATAAGACCTCCGGGCTGCCCGCTGGCATCGTGAAAGCCAACTCCCGCACGGTCTTACGCTTCTTCAGAGCGGCGCTGTCAGTTTGACGCCGCTAAACCGCAATCATGGATACGGAGACGCTTACTTGGTGCGCCGTTTCTTTGCGAACTTAGACGGCGTTAGGTCTCCAAAAAGCTTCCCCTCGACCTCCGCCTTATGGGTGGTGCACACAAGCCTGACGATGACACCCTGGACCCACGAGGCACGAAATTTTGCGGGGCTCGAGCAGTCCAGAACTTCACAAAGACCTTCGCTGACCGGGTCCAAATATGGTTCCGGGGTTTTGTTCGCCATAGAAGATTCTCCTATTCATTTGGCAGCCTGAGGGCTGGGCGCTTTCAAACTGGCTGAGCGTTCGTCTGACGTCATCGACCGTCGGTACGACTGCTAACAAACCTAGGGTCGTACTCGATCTGCCGCTCGCATGTCTGGTGGCACGGGGCCGTCGCCTGCGGCGGGCGGCGGCGTAAGGGGTGTAAACTAGACGCTTCTAGTATACCCTTTGGTCGGAATCTGTGTTACAATTCGGTTGCGTTTGTTGCTCTTGTAAAACCTTTAGATTTGTTAAAAGGGGCTGCGAGTCCAAAACAACTCGCGGCTTTTTTTGTTTTCTGCTGAGGGCGGCTCGAGATGCACCAGATAGCTCAGACAATAAAGAAGGAACAAATAAGTGAAAGAACAAGGAACAGTAAAGTGGTTCAATGCCAGCAAGGGATTTGGATTCATCCAGCGCCAGTCCGGTGAGGACGTTTTCGTGCACTTCTCCGCGATTCAAGGAGACGGGTACAGGTCTCTCGCCGAGGGGCAAGCGGTTGAATTCGACGTCACCAAAGGCCCGAAGGGCCTGCAGGCAGCGAACGTCACCGCCCTCTAGTTGAAAATGTGTCGCCGTTTTCCATCCCCGGCTTGCCGGGGATGGAAAACTCATTTTAGGCAGCAGCAATCTCCCGAACCGTGCCGGGTTTAGGACACAAGGGTATCGGGTGCAAGTTCGACCGGTGCCGCTGGCGCAAGGTCCAGATCGGGCACGGCGAACGTATCCTCCACTTCAACTTCCGCAGGCATCTTTTCGTGCAATAGCCGTTCCGTTGCCGCCATCATCGGCACGGCGTGGAATCTCTGGTGCATCGCCGAGCGCGACAAGAGGTTCGATATCGCCAAGAGGATCATTCCCTGATGATGGGCCATCCAGCAATGCGTAATGCGATCCACAGAATCTGAGCCCCCGTTCATCTTGATCTCCGCCGATTCATAGAAGCCATATCGGCCAATCCACTTTCGCTCTTTCATGCGGTAAAGGTTCTTCAGCGCGGCTTGTGTTTCTATTCCCAACGAGAGAAATGTGGAGTACGGGGAAATAATCCAGCGCGGCATTGAATAACGGCGCAGCGACAGACCCGGGACTCCAAAGCCCTCATATTGGAAAAGTCCATTCGGATCTCGATCGCTAAACGCGGCCTCTGAGATACCCCAGGGATGACCTTTGAGAGTCTCCGTGCTCTCATGGAACCTGATGGCCGTGCGCGCACTGGAATGTAGCAGAGTGTTCGGGTAAGTGCGCATCCATAAGCTGGGCATCAGGTATTCAAAAAGGCTCCCCGCCCAGGAGATCAGCGCGCGATCCTTGTCACATTGAGTTTGGCCGCGGCCGAGATAAAACCAACTTTCCTGCGGGATATCACCCTTGGCGATGGCGACGAACGTAGCTATGCGTGCTTCGGAGGCGAGAAGATCGTAACAGGCGCTCTCCAGCCGGTTTGTGCTTTTTGTGTAACCGATGGAGAGAAGCTTCCGCTGGCGGTTGTACAGAAAAGTGAAGTCCATGTCGAGCGCGAGTTCTTCGCAGCTCTCGGCAAGCTGCTCCATGGTTCGCCGCAAACCGCGGGCCCGCTCCAATCGAGCACTCATACCCGTTAATAAGGCTGCCGCGTTCCTTTTCTCTTCGTTGGTCAAATCTCCTCGCTGCGGGACTTCACGCAACGAGAAGACAAGTCCCTCGAGCGTTCTGATTCCATCGTCGAGCGTCAGTTGGCCGATGTCGACCATAGGGCGAATGGCCAACTTCTCGATTACGTCCTTCTTTTCACCAACCAGCCATGGGGCAAACGTAGCCGCGAGGCGGCGCAATTCGCGAATCTCGGATAGGAGGTCGCGAGACCAGTAAGCCAGGTCCGGCGATTTATGGCCGATTGATTGAATGGTCCCTTCGAGCTTCTGAGCGCTCGCTTCGAGCGCGTGCAATTGGCAAATCCAGTGCTCCGGCACTTCCGGAAGGTTGCAGACGCGATCCTCGACGGAGATGATTGCCTCGAGCAGCAGCCTCGCACCATCCGCCTCGGCAGTCTCCCGAAGGAGGCGCAAGCGATCTTTGATGCCCGCCCATAGTTGTGGCCTAAAAAGCGGTTGACTTGCCATTTGGATACAAGCTTGGCTCGTCGTCAGCAAAGAACAGGCTAGATTTCCGCTGTCTACAGAAGAGATAAAGAGCGGCATCTCAGGCGTCAGCGTCCGCGCGTCATACCAGTTGTAGAAATGACCGCGATAGCGCTCCAGTTTGGTCGCGGTAGCAAGCGTCGTTTCGGTTAGCTGAATTACTTGCGGCAAGGTGATGAAGCCGAGATCGTAAGCAGCCAAACGTGAATTCAAAACCAAACCCAGGTTCGTGGGCGAGAGCCGCTCAACCACGCGCACCGGAACTTGTTGCAGTCGGTCGGAAATCAGCCAGTGGTTGCTGGGGCCGCAGAATTCGCCAAAGAAACGCCACGTGCGCAAAGCCGTGTCGCGAAGGAACTCCCGATCGCGGGTAGCAAGTCTGCTCTTATTTTGCGACCATGGCCGGTCGAGCCACGCCGCGATATGGCCTGTTAGAAGCCACGAAACCAAAAACGGCAGGGCGATAGGCAATGCCCGGGGCCTCGCAATGGCGATGGCTCCGGCGATCGCCAAAGTCGCTAAGGGAATCCATTGAAGGTATCGGTCGACCAGAGAACGCGCCCCGGAACTCATCTCCGCTTGCGCCGCCGTTTCCCACTCGAGCAGGTTTCGTCGGGTCACCAGCATACGGAAGATGGTGCGCACCGCCGCATCGATCATAATGATGCTCTGATGCGGCAGCAGCGCAATGAACAGCGCCATGCGCACCTGTTCGATAGCAAAACCTATTGCAAGATTCTTGAGATAGGCAACCGAATAACGCCTGACTTTTGTTAGCCCCCCTATCAGTTGTAGGAAACTTGGGAGCAGCACGACGACCAGCGTCGCGCCCGTCCAGAACACTGGTCCGCGCGGAAGAAAAAGCCAGCCGGCCAGGAGCAAGGCGAGCATAACCGGTTCGTAGATGGCCCGGCGCAGATTGTCCACAATCTTCCAACGAGAAATGATCTGCAGCGCATTGGGCAACTCCCGGCCGAACCGATCGGCGATACGCGGTAGGATCCAGGGGGCCGTTTGCCAATCGCCTCGAGCCCAGCGATGCTTGCGCCGGCAGTAAACCGCGTAACGCGAAGGGTAATCCTCGACAATTTCGATGTCCGACACCAGGGCCGCCCGGGCAAATGACCCTTCGATCATGTCGTGGCTCAGCAGGGCTCCTTCGGGAAGCCAGGTATCCACCAGCCGATGGAAGGCGTCGATGTCGTAAATTCCTTTGCCAACGAAGCTGCCTTCCCCGAAGAGATCCTGGTAAGCGTCGGAAACAGCGCGAGTGTATACATCGAAAGTCGCGTCCGCCGAGAAGATCGCGGCAAGGCGCGACTTGCGGGCCGATAGCAGGTCCACGCCCGCCTTTGGTTGCAGGATGGCGTAACCCCGTTCCAGCTTTTTGCCTGAGCGGTCGAACACGGCTCGATTCAAGGGATGCGCAAGGGTGCCAATCAGCTTTCTCGCCGTGTCCCTGGGAAGCTGTGTGTCTGAATCAAGCGTGATCACATAACGCACTCTTCTGAGGAGCGATAGATCGCCCGTCTTCACCAGGAAAGCGTCACGCTCGCCCCGCAGAAAACTGTTGAAGTCGAGCAGCTTTCCTCGCTTCCGCTCCCAGCCCATCCAAGTGTTTTCAGAAGCGCAGAAGATCTGCCTGCGATGGAAATGCAAGAAGCCACCGCGTGCCTGCGGAGCGTATTTGCGGTTGAGCCGTTCGATCAATTGAGAGCAGAGTCGGATCAAGGGATCTGCATCGTTTGGGCCGCTGGGCGAATCCACGGAATCCGTTAGCAGCGCAAAATGGAGGTTCTTATCCCTATTCCCGAGGAATCGTACCTCCAGAGCCTCAACCATCTGGCGCGTCTGGGACTCATTCAAAAGCAGGGTAGGCACGGCCACCACAGTCAGGCACTCGTCGGGAATGCCTTTCGAAAGATCGAGTTTCGGCAGAACGCGCGGGGGAAAGACCAGAGCGATCAGCTGATTGACTACGTCGATGGCGGCCCCGGTGGCGGGCACAAGCAGCAGCGGCAACAGGATGGCCATCGAGATCGTCCGCCCGCAGGCCAAAAGGAGGCAAGCTGTCAGCACGAAAGCACCGAGCTCGATCCCTAATAAGTACGCCGAAGCCGCATGACGGATGATGGCTTCCCTGAACCATCCCAGCGGAGATCGCCGGTAGCGAACCAGCTTCCGCAGCAGTTCACGGCCGTCGTCGACTAAGAAATAGCCGACGTGGCTCGAATATCCGGATGATGGGTCCTGCTGCGCCAGTTCGATGGCTCGCCGGGCAATCTCGGCTTCGGTTAGGGGCGAGCCGCCAGCCATTTCCGAGATGGCGCGCCGGTAAGAATCCCGGCTAGCAGGCTCCATCTGAGCGTATATGACATCCTCTCTGAGGATTCGATCGACCACACTCAGCTTCCGGAAAATGCGGTCCCAGTTGGAATGGTCCAGTTCGCGCAGGCTCACCAGAATTATTTTCAGTTCGTTCGATAGCCGCTCCACCGCCTCCCGGTCGGCGGTGTGATCCAATTCGCTGCCCACCTGAAGCAATCGCTGCATGAGCCGAAGCTGCAATAGTGGTTTGAAGATCCATAGCTCATCGATATCGAAAGTCAGGCGCTCCTGAATCGCATTCACGAAAACTACGAACGTATCCTGCCGGAAAGAATCACCGACAGCGGAGAGATAGCTGCGCATGGCGACGAACGCGCGCGGCAGCGGGCGGCTGCGGGAGACGCTTACTTTGGGAAGCTTGGTGGCATTCCGGAGAGCGGCGGTGAAGGCGGACGTCACGTTATGCAGCAGGCGCCCGTTGGTCAGCAGATCTTCCATCCATTCCACTCGGCTGTCTTGGCGCAGTCCGCTGTATAGCTGGCGGATTCCCAACGAGGTCAAGAAGGCTTGCCGCGGGAGAAAGCTTGAAGGAGGTCGGTTAATCGGTCCCGACCAATCCGAAACTTCAGCCAGCGCTCTGCTCTGCAGATCCAGCTTTTCAGCGTCGCGATCGGCCAGCGTCTGGTTTTGACGTTCCGCCGAGGCCGGGCTGGTCAGCGCGGAAATGTGCTGTACAAAATATTTTTTTAACAGCCCCGAGTACTGACCTGTTTGAGTGTCGAACATCGTTCCGCCTACCTGTAGTTTGCCGCCTGCATTTCAAACATCTCCGAGTAGCGCCCGCCCTGGCTGATCAACTTGGCATGGCTGCCTTCCTCGACGATCCCTCCGTTGGCAAGCACAAGAATTTTGTCCGCCATGCGCACCGTCGAGAACCGATGCGAGATGAGCAACGCCATTTTTCCGGCGGTCAGCTCGGCGAACCGCGAGAAAACGTCGTGTTCGGCCTGCGCGTCCAGCGACGCCGTGGGCTCGTCCAAAATCAAGAGTTGCGCGTCGCGCAGGTAGGCTCTGGCGAGAGCGATTTTCTGCCATTCGCCGCCGGACAAATCGAGTCCTCGTTCGAAGCGCCGGCCGAGAATTTGCCCGTAACCTTCGGGTAGAGAACTAATGAGCTGGTGCGCGCGGCTCTTCTTCGCCGCGGCCATCAAATTTGGCAGATTCCCTAGATCGTCGATTCGGCCCGCAGCGATGTTTTCTGCCGCGGTCATCTCGTATTGCACGAAATCCTGAAAAATGACGCCGGTCTCTTTCCATAAGTCCTCGAGGTCGTACTCCTGCAAGGGAATCCCGTCCAGGAGGATTGTTCCGCCGGTAGGCTCATAAAGTCTTACCAGCAGCTTGACGATGGTGGTCTTTCCCTGCCCGTTTTCTCCGATCAACGCGACGCGTTGTCCGGGTTCAATACGGAAGTTCAAATCCGTAAACGCAGGCTTTAATCGCCCTGGGTAGGTGAACGAAACGTTGCGGAACTCGAACCCCCGCAAAATCGGCCGCGGTGCTTTGAGCGCATTCGGCCGGGTCCGGATCTTAGGGCCAATCGAAAAGAACCGAACCAAGTCGCCAAGAAACAATGCCTGATCGGCCAGAATGGAAAAAGTCGAAAACATCGCCTGGATGTTGCTGCTCGTCCCGGCGATCGCTCCGGCCAGAAACTCCATGTCGCCGACGCTGAGAGCGCCGTTGATTGTCCGGTAGATCACGTACGCATAGCAGCCGTAGTAGCAGGCCGTGCTCATCAAGCTGAGCACCGAGCCCGCTGCGAGCTTGCGTCGCGCAAGAGAAATATCCTCGCCAAGCAGCTGTTGTGAAAAGCTGTCAAACCGCGAGGTGAAAAAAGGCCCCAGTCCAAATAGCTTCGATTCCTTCGCGGTCTCCTTGCTCGATGCCAGAGTGCGAAGGTAATCGAGCCTTCTTCGCATGGGCGTCTGTCGGAAGCGCAACGCATACCCCTGAAAGGCATAATGCGTTTCCCCCAGGAATGCCGGTACAACGCATCCCACCAGGATCAATACCAGCCACGGTGAGAACACAAACACGCTGGCGGCGAGGCTCAGGGCAACGATGCACTGCTGAATCAGCTGGCCGAGCGCCCGGATCATGCCCACCCGGTCGATAGCCTGGACCCGCGCTCGCTCCAGCTGGTCGTAGAAGGTGGGATCTTCATAAGACGCCAAATCGAGCTTCGCGGCGTGCTTCATGATCTGCAAGCTGCTGTAAATCATGAAGCGGCTCGCGAGTATCTCGTCGAAGTACTCGATTGCGCGCGTGAATACCACCGAAAGTCCCGCCATGAGAAAGGCGGCCACCACGAACAGCCAAAAGTGTTGGGGAAGCTCCTCGTGTCTGGCGACGTGGGCGACCACACCGTTTATGATCAGCCGCGTCGCCAGCAAAATGCCGAGGGGCATAAGCGATGTGACCAGCCGAAAAACCAAGCTCAAGGCGACGGACGTCGGCGCCGAATCCCAGAACATGCGCATCACAGCAGGCACGTTCCGCAGCGCGGATACGCGTTCCTCCCAACCGTGGCGTAGGACTTCCGGGAGCCGCACTCGTGCTCTCAACTTGTTTGCGAGACCCATCTTAAAATTGCGTTTATACCCTCGAGCTATTGGGCTGGGTGGCGGGAGGCTGACCTTATTCCCGGACCCCAGATCCTGGCGATTGCCTTGCGTCGTTGCGCTGATAAGCTATCGGCGCAGCGCCTAGAGGTTCACCGTTTACTTAGCTGGCTCAGACCACTGATCGCACCAGCCAGGAAGGCGAGGCATATAAAAAGAAAGGCGAGCCTGAGGTCACTTGCATAACGGAACCCATTGCTTACGCCCAGTCGTACGTTCATATAGGCCAGAACTGCAACAACGAGCAGAAGACCGGCAGCGAGCACGACTCCCGTATACGCGCGTGGTCGTCGGTTCCCCTCCATGCTTCCTCCCCTAGCGCTGGGCGAGATTTGGCTAGGTGGCTGTAACTATGGACTTTGGAGGAGCTTTTGCACAATCGGTAATAGTCCCTAACCGGCCTAATCGAAACAATGTAGGACGCCTATAACGGGCGTAAGGGTAGGTACCAGGAGGGTGTCAAAGGCGAAGTAACAGCAAAAGCTACGCCTTTCGACGGCCGGCCGCCCAATTCGCGGCGGGTCCTCAGCTGAAAGCGCCTGGCGTTAAGAGGCGAGGCCTTTTTAAGCTCGCCGCGTGGCTCGGAACTCGGCTTACTTTTGTGCGACGGTAGTTCGTTCCGGGTTCATCCTTTGTCGCATAGCAGCCAGATGTCCTGGCGCTCGGCGCTCGTTCCAATCTTCCATGCGTTTGGCGAGCGACTCAAGCTGGCTCCAGGCGTGCGGATTCTTGGAAGCGGCCCTCATGGCTGGCGCGAGCGCCCGCACACGCTCCCAGACAAACCACGCCTCTCCCGAGTTCTCGAAGAAAAGTTCATCGTCGATGAGCCCGCGATTCACCAGGCCCGCCGCCATATCCCAGTAGGTCACCACCATGCGAAAACTAACGTTGCCCTCGCTTCCCATGGGATACTTCTCGTTCATCTCCTCTGGTGTCTTAGCGTCAAAGTTCTGCCCAAACCATGCCCGGGCTTCGCGCAGCCGCGGTTCGCGCCGCAATTCAAAAAGCCGTAGAAGCAGATCCGCCTGGTCGTGCGTCACGTGTCCCATCTTTTCCTCCAAAGGAAGTTAAAAAGGCTATTCGCGAGCGATCGGCCGTGCCTCCGGCTCTGTAACTACCAACTGCATGCGCTGCACACCGCCGACTTGAATGCCTCGCCCGGCCAATTCCATCTGCACGCGCCTGCGCAGTTCGCGAGCCACGTCATCCTGTCGCATGGCGGCGGTCCGCACCTGTAGCCGCACGGTGGTGCCATTGGCCGACAATGACTCGACTCCCAGCACACGCGGGCCGTCCAACAGCAAGGGCGACCATGAGGGGTCCGCGCGAAAATCGCTGGCTACGGCCTCTAGCGTGTTCAGGGCCTCGTCCAACGGCTGATCGCTGGCCACAATAGTATCCAAAAATACCTGTCCCCAATCCCGGCTCAAATTGGCCACTTTGGTAATCTCGCCATTCGGAATCGTGACCACGGCCCCCTGCGGGTCGCGCACGACGGTGCGCCGAAGCGTCAGGTGCTCGACTCGTCCCACCACGTCTCCGATGCGCACAATGTCTCCCACGACGTACTGGTCTTCCAGAACCGTGAAGAAGCCATTGATGAAATCGCGCACCAAATGTTGTGCGCCAAAGCCGATGGACAAGCTGACCAGTCCGGCCGCGGCAGCCACGGGAGTCACATTGAAGCCGAACTCTGGCAGTGCCATCAGCGCGGCCACAATGACAATGATGGCGGTTCCGCCGCTATAGAGGATTCCCGCGAGCGTTTGGGTTTGCTGCTCTCGCATTCGGGCCACGCGCACGGCGGATTCGCTTCCCGCCACCGCAATCAAACGGCGCGTTACGATTCGCAGCACGCGAACCAGAAGCAGAGCGATCAACAAAATAATGAGGAGCCGCGTGCCGTGCCCCAGCGCAAATTCCGTCCACCTGAATACGTGGTCTGTCATAATCCCATAGGGTAATCGTTAACCGTTGCCCGCAGGAGAATCCTCTCGCGCTAAAATGGAACCGCGCATTATACCATTGTGCTTTCGACAGAAGCGGAAGGTGTACACTCGCGCGTAAGCGATGTTGCACTAGGAACACCTGGAAAGGACCTTATGCGCCTCTCACGTAAAGCTTTCATCGGCGCCTCAATCTCTCTGGCCGCGTCCGCTACACCCCTTTGGTCCGCGCAGCAGGGAGAGCCTGGTCCTCAATTTCCGAAGCCGCCGGAGCAGCCTTCGCCGGAACCCACGCGCAATCCGAAGCGTGACCAGGTCATACTCAAAGCCAATCGAGAGGCAATCGCCAAAGATGTCACGCGAATGTCCGGGCTCGTGGATGAGTTGCAAAAGGAGTTCAAGGAAAACGACACGACGGAGATCCTATCCCTCGACGTGCTGCGCAAGTCCGAGGAGATCGAAAAATTGGCCAAACACATACGAGACCTGGTCCGCGGCTGACGCGGCCCTTCTCAGCGCGCCTGCGGCTCAGGTGGATAGAACGCTAGTCTCCCTAGAGTACCTCCTGGAGAAGCCGCCAACCGGCAGAGCCCAATCGGCAAAGCCCGTCCGGCAAAGATAGACTGCCGGAATCGACGCGTTAGCTCTCCCGCCCATCCCTGTTAGGGCCGCATCGGGCAGACACAGCCGTAAGCCCAGGCACAAGTAGGTTTGCGTTACAATGTGGCCGGGCACCCGTAGCTCAATTGGATAGAGCACCAGCCTCCGGAGCTGGGTGTTGGGAGTTCAAGTCTCCCCGGGTGCGCCAGCCTCTCCGTCTTTACGGGGCCGCTCGGTGCCAAATCTCGGTCAGTCACAGTCCAAACAGGTCCGAAACAGCTGCCCGGTGTGCAGTTAGCCTGCCCGTATAAGCAGATAACTAACTAAGAGCAGCCGCGGGAAATTTCCTTTGCCCTTCTGGCGTAAACCTTACTACCCTTCGATGAGCAGCTCGCCCTGCACACAAACGACTTTGTGGAGAATAAATCTCTGAAGGAGAACGCATGAAGAAGCTACTGATGTTGGCCGTAATGCTGGTGTTCGGAGCAAGTCTGGCTGTTGCGCAGACCAGTTCCAGCGGGTCTACTACTTCGACGCCGACCAAAACGACTCAAAGCGCAAAGGCCAAGAAGAGCAGCAAAAAGTCCACCAAGAAGAGCAGCAAAAAGCCAGCCTCCGCCGATACACCTGCATCCAAGTAAATTCGCTAAGCTCGGTTTTGCTAGAAAGCGGCCTTATTGGGCCGCTTTCGCTTTTTTGCGACAATTCGCCGCAGACAACCCTCCGCAAATATCGATTCCCACGGTCGTGAATCCGGCGAAGGTTCTTTCTTTGATCTCCGATATGGATGAGTCTAAAAATCACCCGTTATGACGCCTTGAACTGCGCCATTTTCTTGAGCCTTTTGGGTGGTTTCGCCCCGGCAGGATAGTTCAGTTCCCGTATGGTCCCCACAAAGCGACATCGCATATCGTACTCCCATGAAGAAAAATCAACCAAAGGTGCGCCGCCCGGCGCCCAACGACGCGCAAACAATGGCCCAAATTCAGGTAATTCCCGCACCCACAATCGTTTGGCATCCTTCGGTATCGCTCGAAAAATTGATCGCTGATTTCAGCGAATATCGAGACGCCATTATCGTCAGTTGATACACCCAGTTCGGATTTCTCTTAATCCTTGGGATTTGTGGCGAAGACCGACAGCTCGGGGATAAAACCCCGGTCATCCATCTCCAGCGCGGCCTTGACGATATAGGCGATCTCCTGGGCTCCCAGCTTGGTTGGATTCTCCTTTTGGGCTAACCCGGCGTTGGCGGCGAAATTGGTGAGTACCTCGCTTGGATTGATCAAAAACACCCGCACATTGTAGCGGCGAAGTTCCGCTCGCCAGCATTCCGTCATGCCGCGCAATGCGAACTTGCTTGCGTAGTAGGCGCTTCCATTCGGAGCTCCACGCAATGAGGCCGTCGAGCCGATATTTACAATGTTCCCGCGTTGGCGCGAAATGAAGTGTTTTGCGGCTTCCCGGCCCATGAGCATAGCCCCCGTGACGTTGGTGGCAAACACGGATTCAAAGCTGGCGCGGTCGAAATCGACGAGGCTCTTGAATACCCCCACGCCCGCGTTATTCACCAAAATGTCCAGCTCTCCGAACTGCTTGAAAACTTCCCGATACGTTCGCTCCACATCGGATTCGTTGGAAACATCCGCAACGATGGGGACAACCTTCATGGATTCGGCGGCCTCTGCCAACCGTCGTTTGTCGCGCCCGGTGATCGCTACACGCGCGCCGCTCGAAGCCAGGCTTTCGGCTATGGCTCGCCCGATGCCGCCGCTTCCGCCGGTAATCAAGGCCGCTGCATTTCGCAGATTCATCTTGCCTCCCCGTCGCTTCCCAGATATCGCATGTTAGCATCGCCGCACGGGCCAGCGTGGCCTGCTTGCCAGGGACGCGGATTCCGCTCCCGTTGCCAAGCGACACACCAACTTGCCTGCTAGCATTAGGACAGGTTCCTTGTATGGCACGGTGCCTGCACAAATCAGCCCCTCAGAGCCAAGGAACCATCAGAATATTAGGCTAGATGCGGTCGACGCATATAACCCGGCGAATGAATGGCGGCTTATGGCCCTCAAGATTCCTGGCGGCGCTATGCTTGATGGTTATCGCTTTTGCTTTTTGCCGCGCGCAGCAGCCGCTGCGTCCTTCGCCCCCGCCACCGCCTCCTGAACCCCAGGAAAGCGCTCCACAGGCGCCTCTACAAAGCGCCTACACAATTCAAAGAAGCGTGGACATGGTGGTCCTGCACGTCTCGGTCACTGACGAGCACGGACAGTTTGTGCCAGGGCTGAAGCCAGAGAATTTTCGCCTCTTCGAGGACGATTCCGAGCAGAAAATTTCAGTGCTGCGGCAGGAAGACGTGCCCGTAAGCATGGGCCTGTTGATCGATAACAGCGGCAGCATGGACAATAAACGGGAAAAGGTGAATGCCGCTGCGCTGACCTTTGTGAAGACCAGCAACCCCGAGGACGAGGTCTTTGTCGCGCACTTCAACGACAAATATTTCTTCGATCAGGACTTCACCCACGACCTTGGCAAATTGAATAAAGCCCTGCAGCACGATGAGCCCGACGGCAGCACCGCCCTTTATGACGCGGCCGTCGCCTCACTCGATCGCCTGCGGAGCGCCTACCTGGACAAGAAGGTGCTCCTCATCGTCAGTGATGGCGAAGATAATTCCAGTCAGCGCAATCTGGCTGCCGCGTTGAAGGAAGCGCAAAAATCCAACGCTCTGATTTATGCCGTTGGCTTGCTCAGGGAGGAAGTTCCGGAATCGGCCGAGCGCGATCGGCAGGCGCTTACGGCGTTGACCCGCGCCACCGGCGGCGCCGCCCTCTTTCCAGAAGACCTGGAGGACGTCGAAGCGAGCTGCAACCAGATCGCTCGGGAGATTCGCCATCAGTACACCCTCGCTTATTACCCGGCGAATACCCGCAAGGACGGGTCGTTTCGTTCTGTGCGCGTGGAAATCATTCCTCCGCCGGGAAATGGAACGATTACCGCGCGAACTCGCACCGGTTACTATGCCCAGCGCGTCGAGTCGGGGAATTAGTCGCCATTTGCGAATGCAAAGACTCCCGCGCTTCCGCTCGAAGGCCTGCGGCTCATCAAGGCGAAACCGGCACGGTTGCTTGATTTCAACGATTCAGGAGCCTAGAATTTGGTGGCTGTTACGGGCACATCCGTCATCAATAGGAGCGCTGAATCAACCCTTCCGCCCCAACGCGAAATAATTTGAGCCCCCTTGTGAGGGTCGTGTTGCTCGCGCTGCTCATCGTCACAGTGCCTGCACTGTCCACTTTGGCAAAGTGTAGTTGGTATCTTCCTCAGTCTAATCCCGGTCATTATCTGAACATCGCTAGCAAGATGCAGGTCCCGCACTGCCCTGCGATTTTAGGCAAAGTCATCTCGGAAACGGTTGCGAGGTTTGTTCCATTACGGCCGCTGGCTCGCAGGACGCGAGAACCCGAGGCGGAGCCGCCGATACGTTCCATCGCTGTAACCGTCTCTCTGCAACATCGATCGCCTCCTTTAATTCTCGCCTAGCTTTTCGGCCCTTTCGACAACTTTTAGCGTTTGAGCCATGATGGCCGCGATGGGTCATCTTCGAGATTAGAAAGAGAGGTCGCTTATGGCTAACAGTGTGGAAGCGAGTCGCTTGACGCAAGCGCAACTCGACGAGTTACGCCAGTTCGGTACGTGCGTGACCGCGAGCGCCATTGAAAAATTTCGTGTCCGTCTGTACAACACAGGTTTCGCGGACTCCAGTATTCGTTGCCAATTCCCGCATCTTCCGCCCGTCCTCGGATATGCGACCACCGCGCGCATCCGCTGCCAGGATCCGCCGATGGGAGGCAGTGGTTATTCGTATTACGATCGATCGGATTGGTGGATGCATATCCTCACGATTCCTGCTCCCCGAGTGGTCGTCATTGAAGACATCGACGAGCGACGGGGGTTGGGCGCCTTCGTGGGTGCCGTGCACGCCCACATTTTGGCCGCTTTGGGCTGCGTTGCCTTGGTGACGGACGGTGCCGTGCGCGACACTCCCGGCATCCGGCCAACGGGCTTCCAGCTATTTGCTTCTAACGTGGCGGTATCGCACGCCTATTCTCATATCTTCGATTTCGGGGGTAAGGTTCACGTAGGGGGGTTGGAGATCGCGCCGGGCGACCTGGTCCACGGCGATCTTCATGGCGTGCAGACCATACCCTTGGAAGTCGCCGATAAAGTTCCAGCGGTAGCTCGCGACATTCTCAAGCGGCGGAAGCGGCTGATCGACTTATGCAGCTCCCCTGATTTTTCCGTGGAGAAGCTTCAAAAGCTCATAAGAGAAGAGGAACAGGAAGAGAAATTAAAACTATGAGTACTCCAGACTCCGAAGCATATCTGTCTTCGCTCGAGAAGCTACCGTCAACCATACGCAAGCCTCACTCCTTTGCACTCTCTTGGCCTCGCGGGCTGTTCGCTCTCTTACTATTAGCAACCCTGCTCTCCGGCTGTGCTCGATCGGCCAAGGTCGATGCCGCGGCGGCTCCCGTGGTCGCCGTGGTGGATGTAGCCCGTCACGATCTTTCCAATACCCTGGAAATCGCTTCCGAATTCGAGCCCTTTCAGGAAATTGACGTTTACGCCAAGGTCTCCGGGTATATCCAGAAGCTCTATGTGGATTGGGGCACTCACGTAAAGGAAGGCCAGCCTATGGCCGATCTGGAGATCCCGGAATTAGAGCAGCAGTTGCAGGCGGACCAGGCTGCCGTTCACCGCAGCGAGAGCGATCGAACGAGCTAGCGAGGAACTCAACCGCGCGAACTCCTCATATAAAGTTGCCCACCTCACTTACACGCGCCTCCAGGGCGTCCAAAAATCGCAGCCGGGTTTAATTTCTCAGGAAGACCTCGACGTTTCCGAGGGAAAGGACCTCGAAGGCAGTGCCGGCGTTTCCTCGGCCAAGGATGCCCTCGCCGGCGCCGAGCAGGCGCTTGCTGGGGCCAAAGCCACGCTCGATAAGGATAAGGCGCTCTTCGCGTACTCGCATATTGCGGCTCCTTTCGACGGAGTCGTGACCCGCCTCTACGAGTACAAAGGGGCCCTTTTACCTGGGGGGACTTCTTCGAACATTGGCATAGAGGCGCTTTGCCGGCTATCCCAGAACAATCTTCTTCGCTTGGTCATCCCCGTACCGGAAAGGGCAGTACCGGATCTTCACCTCGGCGAAGTGATCGACGTCAAAGTGTCCGCGACGGGGAAAGCCTTTTCGGGAAAGGTCGTTCGCTTCTCAGGCCAGATTGACTTGCAAACACGAACCATGCACACCGAAGTGCAAGTGCCCAATTCGAATTACGAACTTGTTCCCGGAATGTACGCTTCCGTGGAAATTCCTTTCAGAAGGCAACTGGCGTGCTCGCCGTTCCCACCCAGGTAGTTCAGGCGGCAGGCGCGGGTAAGGGGACCGTCTTGGTGGTGAACAGCTCCAATCAGATCGAAAAGCGCGATGTCACGATCGGTCTTCAGACCGCCACGCAGACCGAAATTGTTTCCGGACTGAAAGAAGGTGACCGCGTCGTTTTTGGATCGCAAAGCCAGTACCAGCCGGGAGAGCTCGTCACGCCAAAAGAGATCCAGGCTCAAGAAATGGAGCACTAATCATATGCCTTCTTTTGCCATCCGCCATCCATATTTGATTATCGTGTTTTGTCTCGTAGTGGTTGTGCTCGGTGTTACCAGCATGGCCCAAATGCCTGTGGATATGTTTCCGCCCATCAATATTCCCGTCGTCCTGGTGGCTACTTTCTACAACGGCATGCCTCCGCAACAGATTGAAGCGGACATCACGGACACCTTCGAGCGGTTCTTTACATTGGCCGGCGGAGTCGATCACATGGAGTCTCGTTCGCTACCGGTGTAAGCCTGATCAAGGTTTATTTTCAGCCAGATACCGACGCCAATGCCGATGTGACGCAGATCTCCAATTTGGCCATGGCGGACTTGAGGAGATTGCCGCAAGGTACGCTCCCTCCCGTAGTGCTGAAGGTAGACGCCTCTAGCTTGCCGGTTTGTCTGCTGACCGTACAAGGGCAAGGGCTGGATGAGACGCAGCTTCATGACTACTTGCAGTACCAGATTCGCAACCAAGTTGCGGGGGTCCCGGGCGCCACCGTTCCTCCTCCGTTCGGGGGCAAGTATCGTGCACTTATGGTTTATGTGGACCCCGTGAAATTGCAGGCTCACGAATTAAGCCCGATGGATGTAGTCCGGGCGACGAACTCGTCGAACCTAATCTTGCCCGCGGGCGATGTGCGCATGGGGCCGCTCGATTACAACATCTATACCAACGCTCAGGTTCCCAACGCCGAGGCTCTCAACGAATTGCCCGTCAAGACCGACGAGCAGAGATCGGTTTTCGTCTCCGACGTGGGCAAGGCAGTGGACGGCTCTTCCTTGCAGTACAACATCGTTCGCGTGGATGGCCAGAAGTCGGTTTACGTCGGGGTTCAGAAACAGGGCGGAAATACCAACACCATAGCAGTGGTTGACGGAATTAGGGAAGCGATCCGGCATCTTCGCGACATCCCCTCGGGGCTTAAGGCGAGCGTAGTTTTTGACCAATCGGTGTTTGTGAAGGAAGCGATTTCCACCGTGCTGCGAGAAGGCGGAATCGGGGTATTTCTTACGGGAGTCATGATTTTTGTATTTTTGGGCAGTTTCAGGGCCACCACAGCCGTATTCTTATCGATTCCCATCTCCGTAATGATCACTTTTTTGGTCTTACATGCCATGGGCAAGTCCATTGACGCCATGGTATTGAGCGGTCTGGCTCTGGCTTTTTCGCGGCTCATCGACAACTCGGTCGTCGTCATTGAAAATATTTACCGCCATCTTGAGCACGGAGAAGAGCCGCGTGTGGCAGGCGACAAGGGAGCCAATGAAGTGGCTCTGGCGGTCTTGGCCATTACTCTCGTCGCCGTGGTCGTATTTTTTCCGGTCACCTTTCTTTTCGGAGTGAGCAAATTTCTTTTCGGCGCCCTCGCTCTGGGCGTGGTGATCGCGCTCTTTGCCTCCTACTTTGTCGCTGTTACGGTGATACCCCTGTTTTGCGCTAACTTCCTGAAATCCGACCACGAGGGCAATGCGACTCACGAATCCAATCGAAAACCCTGGCTCGCGAGGTTTCATGCCGGATTTAATGCCAAGTTCGAAGTGATGCTGAACTTTTACGAAAGATGGGTGCGCCGGGCGCTCGACCGGCCATGGACAACAATTCTGGCTTTTCTTGGCTGCTTCTTCCTCTCTTTCCTGCTGCTCCCCTTCCTGGGCGTCTCCTTCTTCCCGCGGACCGACGCCGGCCAGTTCGTCATTAATGTCAAGGCTCCCACCGGCACGCGTATCGAATTGACGAACGACTACATCAAGCAGGTTGAAGACATAGTCCGCAAAGTTGTGCCGCCGAGCGACTTGCAGACTGTCGTTTCCAATATCGGAGTGATGCCCGATCTCTCCTCCTTATTTACTTCGAATTCGGGAATGCACACCGCATTCGTTGAGGTGGGGCTCAAGGAGGATCATAAAGTCAGTAGCTTCGCGTATATGGCCGCCGTCCGCGATCGCATCGCACACGAACTGCCTGAGCTACGCACATATTTTCAGTCGGGCGGCTTGGTGGATGCGGTGCTGAATCAGGGTGCGCCGGCGCCCATTGACGTTCAGGTGAGCGGCATTGACATGCTCGCCGACAACACTATCGCGCAGAAACTGGCCCAGCAATTCAAGGCCATACCAGGCGTCTCGGACGTCTATATCCCGCAGGATATGGATTATCCGGGATTGGAAATCAATGTGAATCGCACCCGTGCCGCGGAGTTGCAATTAGATCCCAAAGAGGTCATCGACAACATCATTACCTCTCTCACTTCAGACGTGATGATCGCTCCGAGTTATTGGGTCGATCCTCGATCGGGCAACAACTATTTCGTGACGGTGCAGTATCCGGAAAACCAGGTGACCAATCTCGAGTCTTTAAAAGCGATGCCCTTGCGAGCGCCGAACTTGAAAAGCCCCACTTACTTGAATCAGGTTGCGGACGTGAGCCAAATCCTAAGCCCCACAGAAGTGGATCATTATCAGTTGCAGCGGAATTTTGACGTCTATGTGGCTCCGCTCGGAGAGGATTTGGGCAAAATCTCCACGGCCATTTCCAAGGTCATCGCCAATACGAATCTGCCTCCCAACATTCGGATCGACCTGCGCGGCCTCGTGGTTACCATGAACGAATCCTTCAGGAGTTTTGGACTGGGCCTGTTTCTCGCCATTGTGCTCGTCTATCTGATCTTGGTTGCTCAGTTCAAATCATTCATCGACCCCTTCCTCATCATCCTCGCCGTTCCCACGGGCATCGTTGGCGTGATCCTGACGCTGGTGTTGACCGGCACCACGTTGAACATCCAATCGCTGATGGGAATTGTCATGCTTCAGGGCATGGTCGTCTCGAATAGCATTCTGATCGTCGATTTCGCCAATGTGTTGCGCGGTGAAGGCCACTATGCAGCCGAAGCCGTAGCCCTCTCTTGCCGGATCCGCTTGCGTCCTATTCTCATGACTTCTCTGGCGACAGTGGTCGGCTTGTTGCCTATGGCTTTCAAGCTCGAAGCGGGGAGCGAAGCTTATGCCCCGCTTGCTCGCGCGATTATCGGCGGGCTGCTCACTTCCGTTGTGTTGACGATTTTTGTGGTTCCCGCCGCTTACTTGCTCATCTATCGCCGCCGCGATCAGTTCCAGGTTCAAAGGGCACTTGGGGAGGCCCAATGAGAATCTCCTCTCGGCTCTTCGTGTTTGTCGCAGCGCTAGCGCTCATTTCCACGGCGGCTTCCGCGCAAACGGTCCAGACTCTGACGTTGCAGCAAGCCGAACAGCTCGCGATTCAGAACCATCCGCAAATTCAGGTGGCTACTGCCGAGGCTTCGTTGGCCGACGCCCAGAAGCGCCACGTGCGGGCGAGCTATTTCCCAACGGTTAATGGCAGCATTACGGGTGCGGTAGCGAACGATTCGAATCGGATTGGCGCCGGGGTTCTGAACGCCCCGCGCGTTTTCCCCAAGTTTGCTCAAGGCATTGCCGTAAACCAGTTGGTCACGGACTTTGGCCACACATACGACCTCGTGAAGAGCGCTAACTTGCATGAGCAGGCTCAGCAAGAGAACATCGTAACCACTCGCGCTAACGTTCTGTTGCTGGTCGACCAATCTTATTACGGCGTTTTGAGGGCTCAGGCCTTACTTCGCGTCGCCCAGCAGACTGTCGGCGAGCGCCAGCTCGTTTCTAATCAAGTCACCCAAATGGCGGCCAATCAACTCAAATCGCAGTTGGACGTCACTTTTGCTAACGTCGACCTGGCTCAAGCGCAACTCCTTCTCATCCAGGCCCAGAATAATCTCCAGAGTTCTTACGCGGATCTGACGACCGCTCTTGGTTTTGCGGACCAGAAGACTTATCAGTTGATGGAGCCGGGTCCGCCGCCAGGTCCTCCCGCGAACCTGGCCGGTCTCATTCAGCAGGCCGTCATGAACCGCCCTGAACTGGTCAGCCTGCGATATGAGGTAAATTCAGCCCAGACGTTTGTGGCCGCCGAGCGCGATCTTTGGTACCCATCGATCACCGCCGTCGGAGCAGCTGGCCTCATTCCGCTGCATGCCAACATAACCACCACCGGCCTGGACAATCAGTACGCAGCAGCTGGCTTCAATGTGAATTTTCCGATCTTCAACGGGCACTTGTTTGGCGCCCTCCGCAATGAAGCCATGGCTCATTCTTTGGTGCAACAGCAGACTCTTCGCAACGAGTTGGATCAAGTTGTTCGCGACGTCAATCAGGCCTGGAACAACGCAAACTCCGGATACCAGAGCCTTTCTGAGGTGCAGCAACTCGTGAACCAGGCGACCGAGGCCTTGAGCTTGGCTACGTCGCGTTATCAACTGGGATTGAGCTCGATCGTCGAGCTTACCCAATCGCAGTTGAACCTCACGCAGGCGCAAATCGAGCAGGTTAACGCAACTTATGATTATCAAACCGAACTAGCGCTAGTGAATTATTCGATAGGAAATCTCCGCTGAAGGAGTTTTCGGCGTCTATAGCAACATCAAGAGAATCACGATAATCAGCAGAAGCCCCAAGCCCCCGCTCGGGTAATAACCCCAAGCATGACTGTAGGGCCAGGCTGGCAGTGCTCCGAGTAGCGCTAACAAGAGAATGATCAGCAGGATGGTGAGCATCGGCGGTCCTTTGTGCTGCGTTTTTGTAACCCTGCTGGTTAGATGGAAAAGCCATTCCCGAGGTCTAGGCTGCCGTTTTTATTAAAGATCGCCGGCACTTTTGTTCCATTTTCTTTGACAGCTCCAGTCCCTTGTGTTAAATGGCGTCGGTAAGCTATAGGTGCGACAAACAATCGGGACGCTTCACAGTTCAATAGGGCTTCGAGGCGAGCACTCTCGATCGAAAAAGAGGTAACCGTATGTCCAAAGGTCGCTACGATTCGCGAACGGCTTCTGAAAAATCAGAAGAGAGCGGACTCACCCGAAGGTCGCTGCTGAAAGGCGCGGCCGGCGTCGCGTTAGGGGCGGCTGCCGCGAGCGTCATCGGCGCAAAGGAGCTGCGCGCCCAAGTCTCCGGACTTTATACCACCAACGAGCCGCCCCAAATTCCTCTCCCCATGGGCGCCCTTACCTATCTGGACAAGAAGCAGTACATACACAATATGGAGATTCAGGCCCATCTCCCCGGCGTGACGATCGCCGGCGGCGAACCGCTGTGCGTCATGTGGGCCCGAGGCAAGCAGCGACTATTGCCGGGCGGCGGCGGTTTTGTGGATGTCAGTGATGGCAAAAATCCGCTCGTTCTGAACAAGGGCGTCACTCAGGGTATGGGCACGGTCACCTACAACACGAAAATCAAGAAGTGGATCATGATGTGCACCGCGGCTCAGCCGCTCACCATGGAAACACCCCAATATCCTCACGGGCAATTCGACAAGGAATTGCGAGACAAAGTGCTCGCCTACAAGGGCCTTAGGGGCATTCGCAACTACGATATCACCGATCCAAAAAATCCCAAGCTTCTCCAGGAATACAACACCGGCGTGAAGGGCAACGGCACCCATCATAATTTCTACGACGGCGGCCAGTATGCCTATCTCGACTGCGGCTGGGATGACCAGTTGCGCTTGGAGAATCTGAGCGGCCCTATCAGCAATGCCCTGATGATTGTCGATATGTCCGATCCCTCCAATGTGAAAGAGGTTTCGCGCTGGTGGGTGCCTGGCCAGCGCCTTGGCGAGGAAGCCGAGTACAAGAAATACCGCTTTGCTGGCGACCATACCTCATGGACCGGCAACCACGGCGCGATCACTGTTCCCAAGCGCGTCGAAGACGGCGGCACTGTCGGCTACGGCGGTTTCGGCGCCTTCGGCATGTACGCTATGGATTTGTCGGATATCAAGCACCCCAAGCCCTACGGCCACGTCCAATACGAGTTTGATACCTTCGGCACAATCCCCTTTCACACCTGTTTGCCAATCACGGCGGATGCCGCCCACCCTCGCCTGCAAAATATTGTGGTCGCCTCGCACGAGGCTCTCGAAGCCGACTGCCGCGAGAACTACCACACTCCCTACGTGGTGGACGTAAAAGATCCACGCAATCCGAAAATTATCGGCCTATTCCCGCGCCCCTCGGCCCCGCCGGACGCTCCTTACAACGACTTCTGCCTTGCTCGCGGCCGCTTTGGTTCCCACAACACCAATTGCTGGCTGCAGCCCGGCGCTGCGAAGCCCAACATCGTGGCCATGACTTGGTTCAACGCCGGCGTCCGCATCTTCGACATTTCCGATCCCACCGCTCCCCGGGAAGTCGCCTGGTTCGTCCCGCCTCGAGATGGCGAGATGGACAACTACACAACCTGGTGGCGGGGAACCACCGAGAATGTTTTCATCGAATGGGATCGCAACCTCATCTGGATTGGCACGCACGAAGGCACGTATTGCCTCTCGACTCCAGCGCTGGGCAAACCCGTGCTCGAACCAACTAAAGTGCAGAAGTGGTCGATACCATTTTGCAATGCCGGTTGGGACGATCAGACTCCCGCCACGTTTTACTTCGGAAGAGGACTAAGTCGGATGGGCTAGGCCCCCGGGGCCAGACAAAGGCGCATGGCGCGTCCCTGTGCATACCTCTCTTGGCCAAGACCGGCTGCGCCGATACAGCGCCTTAATCTATAATTCCCGTCGGGCAAGAGCCGTAGTTGCCGTAGGAAGCATCGAACCTATGGTTTAACCTGAGTGTGTCCCCAGCTCAGTAAGAGTGAGCAATGATCAGAGTATTGGTCGTAGACGATAACCACGATTTTCGCGCGGCTGTTCGAGATCTCCTGGAAGGAGATTTGCAAATTCGCGTGGTCGGAGAGGCCTGCGATGGTCTTCAGGCCATCAGTTTGACGGCCCACCTGCAGCCCGATCTTATCCTGATGGATATCGCCATGCCGTTGATGAATGGCTTGGAAGCTACAACAGCCATTCGTGAGAGATGGCCGCGGATCATCGTGATTCTCGTCACGGCGATCCCCTCCAACTCGTATCAGCAAATCTCCGATCGATGTGGGGCCAACGCTTTCTTGCCGAAAGAAGAGATGGGTTCGCGTCTCATTCCTACCATGCACCGCCTGGGTTGCGCGACAACGCTGCCGGGCTAATCCTGCTGAGATTCCACGTCCTTCGCTTTTGCATCGCTTTGTCTGGTTCTTGTGACTTGTCGCTGCCTTCCTGCAAAGGCTACAGGTTTTACCTCCCGCCCTTTACAGAATTCGTAGCTGCCTGCAAACGCTCGCTCAATAATCTAGTTAGGTGACGACCCCTGACTTGCAGTACCCGCCCCACCGTTCTCCCCCCAAAGCCGGTGGGGCTTTTCTTTTGCTTACACGCTGACTAAAGGGGCGTCTTCAGACCACTCCCTGCTCCCGTAGGTGACGAATCTGCTCCGGCGTGTATCCAAGTTCCGCAAGAATTGCGTCTGTGTGTTGGCCCAGCGATGGTATGGCTCCCATCCGTGGCTCTGCGCCGTCCAGGAGCACTGCCGGCGCTAGCGCCTGTAAAGGACCCGCTGGCGAATCGACATTTCGCCAGCGCCCCCTTTCTACGTGTTGTGGGTGCGTCAGCAGGTCCTCTACGGAATTCGTTCGTGAATGCGCGATGCCTGCACGTTCCAAGCGCTCCACAGTTTCCTCCAGCGTGAGCGTCCGGAAGATCTCCGAAATTACCGTCCGCAGAATTTTCCGATTTTCCGAGCGCTTCGAGTTGTTCTCAAACCTCGGGTCTGCCGCGATCTTCGTATTCAGCAAGACCACAGCGCAGAATTGTCTCCACTCACGCTCGTTCTGTATCCCGATATTCACTTGCTTGCCGTCCCCCGTGAAGAACGGCCCGTAAGGAGCGATGGACGCGTGCTCGGCCCCGCTGCGTTGCGGCGGCGAACCGCCGTAAGCCCCATAATAAGCAGCCGGCAATACCCACTCGCTTAGCGCATCGAACAGCGATACCCTTACCACCCCTCCGCGTCCAGTCCTCTCGCGCCGATACAGCGCCATGAGAATGCCGCTGAACGCATACATTCCGGCGGCAATATCGGCCGCCGAGATTCCTGTTTTACAGGGTGATTCGGGAGTGCCGGTGATGGAAACGAGCCCGTCTCGAACTGCACCAGGAGGTCATAAGCCTTTTTATCCCGGTAAGGTCCAGTCGCACCATAACCACTTATTTCGCAGGCGATTAGGCGTGGGTTATTGGCAATAAGCAACTCGCTTTCAAGGCCTGCGCGTCTGGCGGCTCCCGGACCCATGTTTTGTATGAAGACGTCGCAGTCCGCTATTAGACGCCGCATGATCTCTGTCCCTTCGGCTTGCTTGAGATCGAGCGTCACGCTTTGTTTTGAGCGGTATAGCCAGACAAACCAGCTCGCCATGCCGCGGACTTTCTGATCGTAATCCCGCGCGAAATCGCCGCCGTCGCGCCGCTCGACTTTAATGACTCGAGCGCCGTAATCAGCCAAGTGGCGGGAGGTCAAGGGAGCCGCTACAGCCTGCTCCACGGAAACGACTTTTATGCCTTCTAGCGGTAGCATTTTTGAGGGGTTCTCCGTCGGGCCGGTTCTCAGACAAGAGCGATTCGGAATCGCGAGACGGGATCAGCCTCACCCGCCCGTTGTCGCTCTAGCCAACTAACTCATAACACGCCACTTATATATATGCAGTGGTACCGCTCGCCCTGGCCTAATCAACTGATCGCTCGTCCAGCTATCATTTACGAATCATTGCCCCTGCGGCCTCTTTCGGGGGACAGGCGTACTCCCTAGACTTCGGGTGTGCAGTACGACACTTTACTGTTGCCGCTTACGACGACTATATGACAATTCATACAAAATCGCTCAGTCTCCAAATGCGCCCGGCCGGCTCCGTCGGCCCAACGCAAACCAGAAGTCCTAGATCCCGAACCTTAGCAGCCGGCTTCACTATGATCGAGTTGTGCCTGGCTCTCCTGATCATCGTGATCATCTCGGTCATGGCCGTACCGGTTGTAAGCTCCGCCGTCAATCAATATCGCTTGCGTTCGGCTGTAGCTAACGCCACCTGGGCGATTCAGTCGACGCGCTTCCAGTCCCTGATGGAGAGCTATCCATTTCAGGTGACCATAGCGGGCGACTCTAATGGCAACAATCCGACTTATCAGATCGCCAGCCAGCCGCCGGCCAGCGGCAGCTTTGCTAACGTTGGCGGTCCCATCCCCATTTTGGCCGCGGCTGCCGCCATTAATCAGCCCACGGTAGTTCAATTCAAACCCAACGGAACTGTTACGGTCACGCAAAACGGCAGTTCAGCCACGAGCTTTCAAATCAGCTATCACGGATATTCCAACACGATTTCGGTATCGAACTATGGAAACGTATCCATCACAACGCCTTGAAGTGGATTCTTCGCGGCTTCACCATGATCGAGGTCCTGGTCGCCATTTTGGTCCTCACCGTGGGCCTGGTCGCCCTGAGTTCTCTCGCCACGGCCACCTTGAGCGGCACCGAGAGCGCGCGTTTTGCGGGTCTCGCGGCGAACTTGGCCTCCGAGAAACTTGAGGATCTGAACCGCTGGCCCTACTGGGATCCCAACGTTTACGTCGCTTCGGGCAGCACTGCCGGAAGCCTCACCTCCGATGCCCAAGCGTCTGTAATCTCACAGGGCGTCACGGAGACAGTGAACTACTACGACAACGTATACATCAGTGACTCAAACACCTCCGCATCGGTTCAAACCGGCGCCATCACCGAAACAGTGCTTGGCCTCGTGAACGGCGCGGAAACATACACCACGCTGACTCACAACCCCAACGGAATGCTGAGCCAAACTCAGAGCGCCAGCCCTCCCGCGGCGATTCCCAACGCGATCGCATTTCACCGCCGCTGGGTCATTGAGATGGACCAGCCGGTCACGGGCGTGAAGCGGCTTACTGTTCTCGTGACCTTGACAAACCAGTTTGTAAAGCCTCCCGTCAGCTATCAGATGAGCATGGTAAGGACGGCTTCGCCATGAAATACGAACTTGTCTTGCGTCTGCGCTGTGGCGCTGATGGCGCTTGTGACCACCGAAGAATGAGGAAAAACACCTCACGCGGGTTCACGTTACTTGAGCTGATGATCACTGCCATCCTGCTGGTGGTGATCAGCGGCGCCGCTCTGGCTCTGTTTTCGAGGCAGCAGCCATTGTTCAATCGGCAGCAGGGCCAGTCCGGTCTGAACATCGCCGTGCGCAATGCCGTCGCTCAGCTACAACTCGACATCGTCAACGCCGGAAGCGGCACCCTTTTGGGTCCCAATATGCCCAACCCGCCCGTTGGCATCTCCGTCTCCAATAGCATACCGAGCTCTCCCTGTAACAATGCTGCGACTTTCAGCTATGGCTCGAATTGCTTCGATCAGCTGAACGTCATCGCAGCTGACCCGAATACTGCGCCGGCGCATCCGGATAATGGTTCATTCATTCCTTCGACGAGCAATTGCGTTCTTTCCACGTCTTCGCCGATGTATCTGTACCCTCCGGCTGGCACGACGGTCGCCGCCGCCACGGCCTATGCCGCGAATTTTCATAGCGGTGACGAGCTACTGCTCCTCAACGTCGGCGGAACCCAATACACTACCGTCCTTCTGACTTCCAACGGCTCGGTTTTTACCAGCGGCACGAACTCAGGCGTGAAACTCTCTTTCAGCGCGACCAACGCTGACGGGACCAATAGCGCCGCTGACGATTATCTCTTTCTCACTCAAACCAGCTACACCACCAATGCCAACGGCAATCCTTACGTCGGTACCACGCAGTTTTGCTCGCCCGACTGGGTAGTGCGTCTTGCTCCCATCACTTATTCGGTGGACACATCGAATCCCTCCAATCCGCAACTGGTTCGCACCGAAGGCGGAGCCGTCTCTAACCCCTGCACGGCTCCCGCATGCTCCGTTCTGGCCCAGCAAGTGATTGGGTTCAAGGTGGGCGCGGCGCTTTGGGCAACCTCCGACGATTGCGGGATATACAACTACTACGCCTCCAATCCGCTCGGTAGCCCCCCGCTGTGCGACGCGGGTGCGAACACCTCCGGTTACAACAACGAGTTCTGGTTGATCCGCTCGATACAAATTTCGCTGATCGGACGAACCACGCCCGCTACCGATCCCACCTATACCTACCGCAATGGATTCGACAACGGGCCCTATCAGATCGAAAGCGTCTCCGTGGTCGTGAATCCGCGCAATCTGAGCATGAACAACCAATAGCGGAGGATGGCTATGACAATCATTCACAGCTCCAAAAAGCGCTCCATCAAAACCGCAGCTGCCGAAGCCAACTCGCGAGGAATGGCCCTTGTGACTACGCTCCTGCTTCTGTCGCTGATGGTTGCCATGACGCTGGCCATGGTCATCTCCGTCACTTCCGATTCCTTGATCACGCGCTACTACCGGAACTTCCGCGCCTCCTTTTACGCGGCGGATTCCGGACTCAACGTCGCGCGCCAATACATGTTGGATCAGCTCGAAGCCAACATTGCCACTGGCTCGATCGCCCCGAATACCGCTCCGCTTCAGAACCTTCCGGGTGCTCTATCGACCATAACGTCGAGCGTTACGACTCTTTACGGTCCTTCTGGGGCCGCCTCGAACCGCAGCCTCAACGGCGGGCAGGGCGCCGGCTCTTGGCCAGGCAGTTTCCGGGTCACCAGCGTCACCCTAGGCTCGGGAGCAGCCAACGGTTACTACAACTGTTATACAAAGGGGAGCACAACGAACAACCCAAGTTGTTCTTCTCCTTCCGGGAATCCGGCGGATTCTATTACACCGTCCCTTACACCCTCACAGCGGTGGGGCAATCCCTAGCCAATGAGCAGACCACCATCGTCGATTCAGGTAATCTTCAGATCAATGTGCCTGTCGCGCCTGGTTCAAACAACCTGTCCTTTTCCGCCTGGGGTACTTTCTTGGATCAATATGCCGAGTGCAGCACGCCTTTTGCGCCCGGAACGCTCACGGGTCCCTTTTTCACCAATGGCGCTTGGACCTTTGAGCCGGGGAGCTACACTTTCTCGGGCTCGGTCGGCAGTGTCTCCAGCACTTTCGGCTACTACTATGGCAACGGCAACTGCGTGCAGTCGGCCAATCCCAGCTACAAGCAAAATGGCACCACCATCGCCCCCAGCTTCCAGGATGGGTACAAGCTTGGTCAAACTGCTGTCGCGCTGCCGCAAAACGATTTCAATCAGAAGGAAGCGGTGCTCGATGGTCTCGGCAATGGCTCAACATCCCCCACCAGCGCCAATATGAGCGCCGTACTGAAGAACGTGAACGGCGGTACGCCTTATCCCAGCGGGGGCACTTCGAATAACGGCGTATACCTCCCCTATACAACATCCGGCGGGACGAACCAGATGGCCGGAGGCGGAATCTACGTCGAAGGTAATGCCAGCTCGGTCGTGCTGACTGCCACAACGCCCAATTCCGGCCCGCAGCAAGGCCACAACTTACAGGTGATTACCATCAAGCAAACAAACGGCGGCACCACCACCACTACCACCGTGACGTTGGACCTGGCTTCCGCTTCCAATGGCGGCCAGACCACCACCGTTCAGCAGCAGGTTGGCTCGGGTACTCCCACCAGCACAACCATCCAAGGCGTGCCGCGAATTTCGCCGCCAGTCCTCCCACGGAAAGCGCCATGCTTTACGTCGACGGCAGCATTAACTCGCTTTCCGGTCCCGGGCAGGGACAAGCGGCGATCCAGGACACCTCCGCTATGACCATTACTGCCGCGAACAACGTCGTCGTTACAGGTGATGTGCTCTATAAGACTCCGCCGGTCACCACCACGCAAAACGAAACCGTTAACGGCGTCACGTATCCCAACGTCGATACCCTGATCCCCGGAAATAACAACGGTCAGGTGCTCGGTATCTTTACGGCCACGGGAAACGTACAGATGAACGATAAGCAGTCCAATGGCAATATAGAGCTCGACGCCTCGATCGCCATGATTTCACAAAACGGTTCGGGTGGTTGGAGCGGGACGTCTGGAAACAATATCAATACAGTGACTCTCGTTGGCGGCCGTATCGCCAATATCGCCAAGGCCTGCTATTGCAATTCGCGAAACCTTTATTTTGACCAGCGCTTCGCAGCCGGAGCTTTCGCACCGCCTTGGTTCCCGTCCACCACCCTTTCCACGGGTACGAACGTCGTTGACCCTTATACGGCCACAACGGTGCGAACGGGTTGGACAGTTCAGAACTACTAATGTGCTTAGAAATCGGCGACGTTCGTTGGACTTTTCGCGGGCTCGGCCGCCACAAACCCCCGGCGGCCGCGCCCCAGCGACTGTTAGGCTCGGCCCTCAGGCGGCGATGATGTTATTTCGGATCGCGTAACGCACCAACTCCGTAACCGAGTGGCAATCGAGCTTCCGCATGATGTTGGCGCGGTGCGTCTCGGCGGTCTTTACGCTCAAACCCAGCACGGCAGCCACTTCCTTGCTGCTCTTTCCCCTCCGCCAGTAGCTGTACGATCTCCCGTTGCCTGCTGGTGAGCCGCAAGCTTTCCGCTTCGCTCTCCAGTTCCTTATCCTTGTCCTTGGGATTTTCGTCGAGATAACCCTCGAGCACCATCTGGCTTACCTTGGGGGTAAAGAACGTCTTGTTCCGGCGCAAAGCTTCGATCGCCGAAACAAGATCGCGGCCCGCGTCCGATTTCAGCAGATACCCGCGTGCTCCGGCTTGCAGAACTTGCTGAATCAATGGATCGGAGTCGTACATCGTCAGGACCAGAACCTTCGCATTCGGCACAGCCTTCACGATCTGCCGCACCGCTTCCAGTCCGTTCAACGACGGCATGGCGATGTCGATAACCACTGCATCGGGCCTGAGTTTGCTCGCCTTCTCCACGGCATCGCGTCCATCCACCGCTTCGGCCACCACTTCCCATCCGCTCTGCTCTTCCAATAACGCACGAAGCCCTGCCCTTACGACTTCGTGATCGTCCGCTAAAAGTATCCGAAAAGGCGCCATGAAATCACCTCCATCCGATAGGTGCGCGCATTATGGTCTCAACACCCCGAGGCCGCACTTCTCCTGTTGGCCAATCTTGGCTAACGGGTTTTGCATCGCCTCTGACAATACGAGTCGTCGAAAACCTCTCGCAATACGGGATTTAACCCAAGACCCTCCTCTCATACCCTTAGCGCCTCTAGTCACCTAAGGTCTTTGATGTAAGAACCGCGATGTTGGCGATCTGATGTGACAATTTCCAGAATCCTTAATGCGATTGTCGGCGTCGCGCTCGTTCCCCAAAAGCAGATCAGCTCCGCAGCCCAGCTTCCAGGTCAACGGGGGAACAAAAAGGCGCGCTCGAGCAAGGTACGAGTCCGATTCGCCACTGGGAAGTGGGTCCGGTTGAATTTTCTGGATCGTGCATTTTCATCCCTATTAGACGTGGCGCAAGGTGGCCGATCGGAAAGAATTGAACGAACTCCATGTCCACCAACGAGGCGCCGGCGCGCAGAGCCAGCGCATAGCCGTCGCCGCCCATATTCACCGAGGCGCTGTTGCGCCGATAAAGCCGCGCAAAAGACCTATTTTTATTATATTCGCTTTTGCCCGACAAAATGACCGGCGTGCTCGTGCCAAGATGTATCGTTGACGGCGCCGCACAAAATGCCACCGTCAACTTGAAATAAATCGATCACGCAAAGTATCGCTTGCCTGCGGACGCCGCCGGTTTTGTTCACCACCGTCCGCAGCGTCTTCGATACCGCGGGGCCGGTCTTGAGAAAATCCACATACACACAACGCGGACGGTCATGACCGGGGGCCATGACTTGCGTGATGCGCCACTTTTCCGCGCCCAGCCGGCGGCCCCATCGTCCATCGCGCAAATAACACGCGCCGGGCCCTCCTCGCACAGCAATCGCGCCTAGTGGCTCATTGCAGAGGCCGCGACCGGCTTTGAGGGTGTCGTTGGTAATGATGAGTTCAAGTGATCTGTCTTCTCGGGATAAAGCGAGTGCAGCGACAAAATTAGGCGCCATCACGGTTGCGCCGCCGCGGCCAATCAAACTGCGGTCGGCGAGCAACACCCGGCAAACAGCGGTTGACTCAAAGGCTGTGTACTAAGGCAGCACCGGGCACTGATCACCAAAACATCAGTTTCGGCTCGCATTGGCTCATTCAAAAAAAAAAGAAAAGGGCGACGCGCCGGCAGTTCCGCCTCCGCATGTTCTTGTACGCCGGTTTCCAATCGGTACGAGACTGGTTGAAAGATGGCCGACTTTTCCGAGCTGCGTCTGAGAAAGAGGGCGTACGAAAAACCTGCGCTGCACATCGTCATGCCAATGTGCAGCGCAGGTTTTTCGTACGCCCTCTTCTCAGACGCGGCTCGGAAAAGTCGGCCATCTTTCGACCAGTCTCGTACCGATCGGAAACCGGCGTACAAGAACATGCGGAGGCGGAACTGCCGGCGCGTCGCCAAGAGATAAACATGCCGAATGAGCCAATGCGAGCCGAAACTGATGTTTTGGTGATCGGGTCCGGTGCTGCCGGCATGTACGCGGCCTTTGAGGCAGCGACCGCGGGGTGCCGGGTGTTGCTCGCCGACCGCAGTTTGATTGGCCGCGGCGGCGCAACCGTGATGGCGCAGATGACGGTCGCAGTCGCACTCGGTTCCGAGACGCCCGATCACTGGACTGATCATTACCAAGACACCCTCAAAGCCGGTCGCGGCCTCTGCAATGAGCCGCTGGCGCGATTGCTGTGCGAGGAGGGCCCGGCGTGTATTTGCGCGATGGACGAATGGGGGGCGTCGGCTGGGCGCGGAAAGATGGGCGCATCACGCAAGTCATGGCCCCCGGTCATGCGACCGTCCGCGTTGTGTGTATGTGGATTTTCTCAAGACCGGCCCCGCGGTATCGAAGACGCTGCGGACGGTGGTGAACAAAACCGGCGGCGTCCGCAAGGCGGGCGACCTTTGCGTGATCGATTTACTTCAAGTTGACGGTGACATTTCGCGGCGCCTGAGCAATACATCTTGGCACGAGCACGCCGGTCATTCTGTTGGGCAAAAGCGACGATCCTGGCGACCGGCGGCCTTACGCGGCTTTATCGGCGCAACAGCGCCTCGGTGAATATGGGCGGCGACGGCTATGCGCTGGCTTTGCGCGCCGGCGCCTCGCTGGTGGACATGGAGTTCGTTCAATTCTTTCCGATCGGCCACCTTGCGCCACGGTTGATCGGGATGGAATCCGCGATCCAGAAAATTCAACCGGACCCACTTCCCAGTGGCGAATCGGACTCGTACCTTGCTCGAGCGCGCTTTTTTGCTCCCCCGTTGACCTGGAAGCTGGGCTGCGGAGCTGATCTGCTTTTGGGGAACGAGCGCGACGCCGACAATCGCATTAAGGATTCTGGAAATTGTCACATCAGATCGCCAAATCGCGGTTCTTACATCAAAGACCTTAGGTGACTAGAGGCGCTAAGGGTATGAGAGGAGGGTCTTGGGTTAAATCCCGTATTGCGAGAGGTTTTCGACGACTCGTATTGTCAGAGGCGATGCAAAACCCGTTAGCCAAGATTGGCCAACAGGAGAAGTGCGGCCTCGGGGTGTTGAGACCATAATGCGCGCACCTATCGGATGGAGGTGATTTCATGGCGCCTTTTCGGATACTTTTAGCGGACGATCACGAAGTCGAAGGGCAGGGCTTCGTGCGTTATTGGAAGAGCAGAGCGGATGGGAAGTGGTGGCCGAAGCGGTGGATGGACGCGATGCCGTGGAGAAGGCGAGCAAACTCAGGCCCGATGCAGTGGTTATCGACATCGCCATGCCGTCGTTGAACGGACTGGAAGCGGTGCGGCAGATCGTGAAGGCTGTGCCGAATGCGAAGGTTCTGGTTCTGACGATGTACGACTCCGATCCATTGATTCAGCAAGTTCTGCAGGCCGGAGCACGCGGGTATCTGCTGAAATCGGACGCGGGCCGCGATCTTGTTTCGGCGATCGAAGCTTTGCGCCGGAACAAGACGTTCTTTACCCCCAAGGTAAGCCAGATGGTGCTCGAGGGTTATCTCGACAAAAATCCCAAGGACAAGGATAAGGAACTGGAGAGCGAAGCGGAAAGCTTGCGGCTCACCAGCAGGCAACGGGAGATCGTACAGCTACTGGCGGAGGGAAAGAGCAGCAAGGAAGTGGCGGCCGTGCTGGGTTTGAGCGTAAAGACCGCCGAGACGCACCGCGCCAACATCATGCGGAAGCTCGATTGCCACTCGGTTACGGAGTTGGTGCGTTACGCGATCCGAAATAACATCATCGCCGCCTGAGGGCCGGAGCCTAACAGTCGCTGGGGCTGCGGCCGCTGGGGCTTGTGGCGGCCGAGCTGCGAAAAGTCCAACGAACGTCGCCGATTTCCAAGCACATTAGTAGTTCTGAACTGTCCAACCCGTTCGCACCGTTGTGGCCGTATAAGGGTCAACGACGTTCGTACCCGTGGAAAGGGTGGTGGACGGGAACCAAGGCGGTGCGAAAGCTCCGGCTGCGAAGCGCTGGTCAAAATAAAGGTTTCGCGAATTGCAATAGCAGGCCTTGGCGATATTGGCGATACGGCCGCCAACGAGAGTCACTGTATTGATATTGTTTCCAGACGTCCCGCTCCAACCACCCGAACCGTTTTGTGAAATCATGGCGATCGAGGCGTCGAGCTCTATATTGCCATTGGACTGCTTATCGTTCATCTGTACGTTTCCCGTGGCCGTAAAGATACCGAGCACCTGACCGTTGTTATTTCCGGGGATCAGGGTATCGACGTTGGGATACGTGACGCCGTTAACGGTTTCGTTTTGCGTGGTGGTGACCGGCGGAGTCTTATAGAGCACATCACCTGTAACGACGACGTTGTTCGCGGCAGTAATGGTCATAGCGGAGGTGTCCTGGATCGCCGCTTGTCCCTGCCCGGGACCGGAAAGCGAGTTAATGCTGCCGTCGACGTAAAGCATGGCGCTTTCCGTGGGAGGACTGGCGGCGAAATTCTGAGGCACGCCCTGGATGGTTGTGCTGGTGGGAGTACCCGAGCCAACCTGCTGCTGAACGGTGGTGGTCTGGCCGCCATTGGAAGCGGAAGCCAGGTCCAACGTCACGGTGGTAGTGGTGGTGGTGCCGCCGTTTGTTTGCTTGATGGTAATCACCTGTAAGTTGTGGCCTTGCTGCGGGCCGGAATTGGGCGTCGTGGCAGTCAGCACGACCGAGCTGGCATTACCTTCGACGTAGATTCCGCCTCCGGCCATCTGGTTCGTCCCGCCGGATGTTGTATAGGGGAGGTATACGCCGTTATTCGAAGTGCCCCCGCTGGGATAAGGCGTACCGCCGTTCACGTTCTTCAGTACGGCGCTCATATTGGCGCTGGTGGGGGATGTTGAGCCATTGCCGAGACCATCGAGCACCGCTTCCTTCTGATTGAAATCGTTTTGCGGCAGCGCGACAGCAGTTTGACCAAGCTTGTACCCATCCTGGAAGCTGGGGGCGATGGTGGTGCCATTTTGCTTGTAGCTGGGATTGGCCGACTGCACGCAGTTGCCGTTGCCATAGTAGTAGCCGAAAGTGCTGGAGACACTGCCGACCGAGCCCGAGAAAGTGTAGCTCCCCGGCTCAAAGGTCCAAGCGCCATTGGTGAAAAAGGGACCCGTGAGCGTTCCGGGCGCAAAAGGCGTGCTGCACTCGGCATATTGATCCAAGAAAGTACCCCAGGCGGAAAAGGACAGGTTGTTTGAACCAGGTGCGACAGGCACATTGATCTGAAGATTACCTGAATCGACGATGGTGGTCTGCTCATTGGCTAGGGATTGCCCCACCGCTGTGAGGGTGTAAGGGACGGTGTAATAGAACTCCGTCGGATTCCCGGAAGGAGAAGAACAACTTGGGTTGTTCGTTGTGCTCCCCTTTGTATAACAGTTGTAGTAACCGTTGGCTGCTCCCGAGCCTAGGGTGACGCTGGTGACCCGGAAACTGCCTGGCCAAGAGCCGGCGCCCTGCCCGCCGTTGAGGCTGCGGTTCGAGGCGGCCCCAGAAGGACCGTAAAGAGTCGTAACGCTCGACGTTATGGTCGATAGAGCACCCGGAAGGTTCTGAAGCGGAGCGGTGTTCGGGGCGACGAGCCAGTGGCAATGTTGGCTTCGAGCTGATCCAACATGTATTGGCGCGCGACGTTGAGTCCGGAATCCGCCGCGTAAAAGGAGGCGCGGAAGTTCCGGTAGTAGCGCGTGATCAAGGAATCGGAAGTGACGGAGATGACCATGGCCAGCGTCATGGCAACCATCAGCGACAGAAGCAGGAGCGTAGTCACAAGGGCCATTCCTCGCGAGTTGGCTTCGGCAGCTGCGGTTTTGATGGAGCGCTTTTTGGAGCTGTAAATGATTGCATAGCCATCCTCCGCTATTGGTTGTTCATGCTCAGATTGCGCGGATTCACGACCACGGAGACGCTTTCGATCTGATAGGGCCCGTTGTCGAATCCATTGCGGTAGGTATAGTGGGATCGGTAGCGGGCGTGGTTCGTCCGATCAGCGAAATTTGTATCGAGCGGATCAACCAGAACTCGTTGTTGTAACCGGAGGTGTTCGCACCCGCGTCGCACAGCGGGGGGCTACCGAGCGGATTGGAGGCGTAGTAGTTGTATATCCCGCAATCGTTGGAGGTTGCCCAAAGCGCCGCGCCCACCTTGAACCCAATCACTTGCTGGGCCAGAACGGAGCATGCGGGAGCCGTGCAGGGGTTAGAGACGGCTCCGCCTTCGGTGCGAACCAGTTGCGGATTGGAGGGACCGATGTGTCCACCGAATAAGTGATGGGAGCAAGACGCACTACCCAGTCGGGCGAGCAAAACTGCGTGGTACCGACGTAAGGATTGCCGTTGGCATTGGTGGTGTAGCTGGTTTGAGTGAGAAAGAGATAATCGTCAGCGGCGCTATTGGTCCCGTCAGCGTTGGTCGCGCTGAAAGAGAGTTTCACGCCTGAGTTCGTGCCGCTGGTAAAAACCGAGCCGTTGGAAGTCAGAAGGACGGTAGTGTATTGGGTTCCGCCGACGTTAAGGAGCAGTAGCTCGTCACCGCTATGAAAATTCGCGGCATAGGCCGTGGCGGCGGCGACCGTCGTGCCAGCCGGAGGGTACAGATACATCGGCGAAGACGTGGAAAGAACGCAATTGCTCGTCGAAGGAATGAATGAACCATTATCCGGATGCGCCGGCGCAGTATCCGGGTCAGCTGCGATGACGTTCAGCTGATCGAAGCAATTCGAGCCATAGCTGAAAGTCGCAGCATTGTTACAGGGAGAGCTCGGTATGCTATTGGAGACGGAGATGCCAACGGGCGGGTTGGGCATATTGGGACCCAAAAGGGTGCCGCTTCCGGCGTTGACGATGTCGAGTTGTAGCTGAGCGACGGCATTGCGCACGGCGATGTTCAGACCGGACTGGCCCTGCTGCCGATTGAACAATGGCGGCCGCCTCGAAAACAGAGCCAGAGCGGCGCCGCTGATCACCACCAGCAGGATGGCAGTGATCATCAGCTCAAGTAACGTGAACCCGCGTGAGGTGTCTTTCCTCATTCTTCGGTGGTCACAAGCGCCATCAGCGCCACAGCGCAGACGCAAGACAAGTTCGTATTTCATGGCGAAGCCGTCCTTACCATGCTCATCTGATAGCTGACGGGAGGCTTTACAAACTGGTTTGTCAAGGTCACGAGAACAGTAAGCCGCTTCACGCCCGTGACCGGCTGGTCCATCTCAATGACCCAGCGGCCTGTGAACGTGATCGCGTCGGGAATCGCCGCGGGAGGGCTGGCGCTCTGAGTTTGGCTCAGCATTCCGTTGGGGTTGTGAGTCAGCGTGGTGTATGTTTCCGCGCCGTTCACGAGGCCAAGCACTGTTTCGGTGATGGCGCCGGTTTGAACCGATGCGGAGGTGTTTGAGTCACTGATGTATACGTTGTCGTAGTAGTTCACTGTCTCCGTGACGCCCTGTGAGATTACAGACGCTTGGGCATCGGAGGTGAGGTTTCCGGCAGCGCTGCCCGAAGCGACGTAAACGTTGGGATCCGAGTAGGGCCAGCGGTTCAGATCCTCAGGTTTCTCGGAGGCCGAGTTCGCCGCGAGACCCGCAAAACGCGCGCTCTCGGTGCCGCTCAAGGTGGCCGTGGCGAGAGAACTCAGGGCGACCAGGCCCACGGTGAGGACCAAAATGGCGACCAGGACCTCGATCATGGTGAAGCCGCGCGAAGAATCCACTTCAAGGCGTTGTGATGGATACGTTTCCATAGTTCGATACCGAAATCGTGTTGGAATATCCGTGATAGCTGATTTGAAAGCTCGTGGCTGAACTGCCGTTTTGCGTGACCGTAACAGTTCCGTTGGGTTTGAATTGAACTACCGCGGGCTGATTAATGGCGGCAGCCGCGGCCAAAATGGGGATGGGACCGCCAACGTTAGCAAAGCTGCCGCTGGCCGGCGGCTGGCTGGCGATCTGATAAGTCGGATTGTTGCCATTAAAGTCGCCCGCTATGGTCACCTAAAATGGATAGCTCTCCATCAGGGACTGGAAGCGCGTCGACTGAATCGCCCAGGTGGCGTTAGCTACAGCCGAACGCAAGCGATATTGATTGACGGCGGAGCTTACAACCGGTACGGCCATGACCGAGATGATCACGATGATCAGGAGAGCCAGGCACAACTTGATCATAGTGAAGCCGGCTGCTAAGGTTCGGGATCTAGGACTTCTGGTTTGCGTTGGGCCGACGGAGCCGGCCGGGCGCATTTGGAGACTGAGCGATTTTGTATGAATTGTCATATAGTCGTCGTAAGCGGCAACAGTAAAGTGTCGTACTGCACACCCGAAGTCTAGGGAGTACGCCTGTCCCCCGAAAGAGGCCGCAGGGGCAATGATTCGTAAATGATAGCTGGACGAGCGATCAGTTGATTAGGCCAGGGCGAGCGGTACCACTGCATATATATAAGTGGCGTGTTATGAGTTAGTTGGCTAGAGCGACAACGGGCGGGTGAGGCTGATCCGTATCGCGATTCCGAATCGCTCTTGTCTGAGAACCGGCCCGACGGAGAACCCCTCAAAAATGCTACCGCTAGAAGGCATAAAAGTCGTTTCCGTGGAGCAGGCTGTAGCGGCTCCCTTGACCTCCCGCCACTTGGCTGATTACGGCGCTCGAGTCATTAAAGTCGAGCGGCGCGACGGCGGCGATTTCGCGCGGGATTACGATCAGAAAGTCCGCGGCATGGCGAGCTGGTTTGTCTGGCTAAACCGCTCAAAACAAAGCGTGACGCTCGATCTCAAGCAAGCCGAAGGGACAGAGATCATGCGGCGTCTAATAGCGGACTGCGACGTCTTCATACAAAACATGGGTCCGGAGCCGCCAGACGCGCAGGCCTTGAAAGCGAGTTGCTTATTGCCAATAACCCACGCCTAATCGCCTGCGAAATAAGTGGTTATGGTGCGACTGGACCTTACCGGGATAAAAAGGCTTATGACCTCCTGGTGCAGTTCGAGACGGGGCTCGTTTCCATCACCGGCACTCCCGAATCACCCTGTAAAACAGGAATCTCGGCGGCCGATATTGCCGCCGGAATGTATGCGTTCAGCGGCATTCTCATGGCGCTGTATCGGCGCGAGAGGACTGGACGCGGAGGGGTGGTAAGGGTATCGCTGTTCGATGCGCTAAGCGAGTGGGTATTGCCGGCTGCTTATTATGGGGCTTACGGCGGTTCGCCGCCGCAACGCAGCGGGGCCGAGCACGCGTCCATCGCTCCTTACGGGCCGTTCTTCACGGGGGACGGCAAGCAAGTGAATATCGGGATACAGAACGAGCGTGAGTGGAGACAATTCTGCGCTGTGGTCTTGCTCAATACGAAGATCGCGGCAGACCCGAGGTTTGAGAACAACTCGAAGCGCTCGGAAAATCGGAAAATTCTGCGGACGGTAATTTCGGAGATCTTCCGGACGCTCACGCTAGAGGAAACTGTGGAGCGCTTGGAACGTGCAGGCATCGCGCATTCACGAACGAATTCCGTAGAGGACCTGCTGACGCACCCACAACACGTAGAAAGGGGGCGCTGGCGAAATGTCGATTCGCCAGCGGGTCCTTTACAGGCGCTAGCGCCGGCAGTGCTCCTGGACGGCGCAGAGCCACGGATGGGAGCCATACCATTGCTGGGCCAACACACAGACGCAATTCTTGCGGAACTTGGATACACGCCGGAGCAGATTCGTCACCTACGGGAGCAGGGGGTGGTCTGAAGACGCCCCTTTAGTCAGCGTGTAAGCAAAAGAAAAGCCCCACCGGCTTTGGGGGGGAGAACGGTGGGGCGGGTACTGCAAGTCAGGGGTCATAGGCAAACTAGATTATTGAGCGAGCGTTTGCAGGCAGCTACGAATTCTGTAGAGGTGGGGAGGTAAAACCTGTAGCCTTTTCAGGAAGGCAGCGACAAGTCACAAGAACCAGACAAAGCGATGCAAAAGCGAAGGACGTGGAATCTCAGCAGGATTAGCCCGGCAGCGTTGTCGCGCAACCCAGGCGGTGCATGGTAGGAATGGGACGCGAACCCATCTCTTCTTTCGGCAAGAAAGCGTTGGCCCCACATCGATCGGAGATTTGCTGATACGAGTTGGAGGGGATCGCCGTGACGAGAATCACGATGATCCGCGGCCATCTCTCACGAATGGCTGTTGTAGCTTCCAAGCCATTCATCAACGGCATGGCGATATCCATCAGGATAAGATCGGGCTGCAGGTGGGCCGTCAAACTGATGGCCTGAAGACCATCGCAGGCCTCTCCGACCACGCGAATTTGCAAATCTCCTTCCAGGAGATCTCGAACAGCCGCGCGAAAATCGTGGTTATCGTCTACGACCAATACTCTGATCATTGCTCACTCTTACTGAGCTGGGGAGACACTCAGGTTAAACCATAGGTTCGATGCTTCCTACGGCAACTACGGCTCTTGCCCGACGGGAATTATAGATTAAGGCGCTGTATCGGCGCAGCCGGTCTTGGCCAAGAGAGGTATGCACAGGGACGCGCCATGCGCCTTTGTCTGGCCCCGGGGGCCTAGCCCATCCGACTAGTCCTCTTCCGAAGTAAAACGTGGCGGGAGTCTGATCGTCCCAACCGGCATTGCAAAATGGTATCGACCACTTCTGCACTTTAGTTGGTTCGAGCACGGGTTTGCCCAGCGCTGGAGTCGAGAGGCAATACGTGCCTTCGTGCGTGCCAATCCAGATGAGGTTGCGATCCCATTCGATGAAAACATTCTCGGTGGTTCCCCGCCACCAGGTTGTGTAGTTGTCCATCTCGCCATCTCGAGGCGGGACGAACCAGGCGACTTCCCGGGGAGCGGTGGGATCGGAAATGTCGAAGATGCGGACGCCGGCGTTGAACCAAGTCATGGCCACGATGTTGGGCTTCGCAGCGCCGGGCTGCAGCCAGCAATTGGTGTTGTGGGAACCAAAGCGGCCGCGAGCAAGGCAGAAGTCGTTGTAAGGAGCGTCCGGCGGGGCCGAGGGGCGCGGGAATAGGCCGATAATTTTCGGATTGCGTGGATCTTTTACGTCCACCACGTAGGGAGTGTGGTAGTTCTCGCGGCAGTCGGCTTCGAGAGCCTCGTGCGAGGCGACCACAATATTTTGCAGGCGAGGGTGGGCGGCATCCGCCGTGATTGGCAAACAGGTGTGAAAGGGGATTGTGCCGAAGGTATCAAACTCGTATTGGACGTGGCCGTAGGGCTTGGGGTGCTTGATATCCGACAAATCCATAGCGTACATGCCGAAGGCGCCGAAACCGCCGTAGCCGACAGTGCCGCCGTCTTCGACGCGCTTGGGAACAGTGATCGCGCCGTGGTTGCCGGTCCATGAGGTATGGTCGCCAGCAAAGCGGTATTTCTTGTACTCGGCTTCCTCGCCAAGGCGCTGGCCAGGCACCCACCAGCGCGAAACCTCTTTCACATTGGAGGGATCGGACATATCGACAATCATCAGGGCATTGCTATAGGGCCGCTCAAGATTCTCCAAGCGCAACTGGTCATCCCAGCCGCAGTCGAGATAGGCATACTGGCCGCCGTCGTAGAAATTATGATGGGTGCCGTTGCCCTTCACGCCGGTGTTGTATTCCTGGAGAAGCTTGGGATTTTTTGGATCGGTGATATCGTAGTTGCGCATGCCCCGGAGGCCCTTGTAGGCGAGCACTTTGTCTCGCAATTCCTTGTCGAATTGCCCGTGAGGATATTGGGGTGTTTCCATGGTGAGCGGCTGAGCCGCGGTGCACATCATGATCCACTTCTCGATTTTCGTGTTGTAGGTGACCGTGCCCATACCCTGAGTGACGCCCTTGTTCAGAACGAGCGGATTTTTGCCTTCACTGACATCCACAAAACCGCCGCCGCCCGGCATAGTCGCTGCTTGCCGCGTGCTCGACATGACGCACAGCGGTTCGCCGCCGGCGATCGTCACGCCGGGGAGATGGGCCTGAATCTCCATATTGTGTATGTACTGCTTCTTCGTCCAGATAGGTAAGGGCGCCCATGGAGGTGCCCACGTCGCCAATCGATACCAGGCCGATCAGGCGGCCTTTGGCCACCACCGGCATGTGGCGGAATTTTCCTTCCGTCATGCGCTCCATGATGCTGGCTATGCTGTCTTCCGCGCCGCAGGTCGAGACATTGCGCGTCATCACCTGCCCCACTGTGAGTTTGAGTGCGGCGGCGCCGTGTTCGGCGATGGCGCGTACGATGTCGCGCTCGGACAATATCCCCGATAGGCGCCCTCCGGCGCCGCAAATCAAGACGGCGCCGATTTGGCGCGTAGCCAGCAATTGCGCCGCCGCCGCGAGATCCGCCGTTGGTTCGATAGAGACGATGTCGCCGCCCAAGTCGCTTTTCTTGGCGGCCAAGATATCTTTGACGTGCATGGCAGCCTCCTATCCCGGCTGCGGGTACCCGCGACTCCGGGTCTGGAGAACGATCCTGCCGCTGTCCCGGTTCCGTCAAGCGCAATTATGGCGCGGCAGGTAGCGCGCGATCATATTGCTTAATGGTGCGTTGCACTAACGTCATCAGGGGGCGGCTGCAGCGACTT
>CAVPFR010000037.1:0-81990 GCA_963703785.1 uncultured Acidobacteriota bacterium
CGGCGTTTCCATGATTGGACTGACCATTCGGACATTGGTCATCATCTTGCTCCTGGCGTCCGCGCCAAGCTCGGCGATTCGCTACGCGGTGATCGTCTGCACCACCGTAACAACTATTTGCGGGACTTGGCTGGCCTATGGCGAACCGCCGAACTTGATTATGAAAGCAAACCTCTATCCTGAACTCGGAAACGCGTTTTTCTTGATCTACTGCACCCCTGCTGCCGTTGTCAGCTATCTTTTGATTGCCCGCCAGCTTAGTAAGAGACTGCGCAACCAGCGCGTTTATCTCGATTTGCTGGATGTCGTTGAAGCCAATTCGCAGGACGTACGTTTCCTGCAAGCCACCCGCCACGGCGAGGTGCTCACTCCTATCGAATTTGTCGAGGTGCATCGGGAGGAACTGGGACTCGGGCGACGGGCGTCCTGAAATGGCTGCACCAGGGTGAATCCTTGGGATTGGCTTTTTTCCGCGAGAACGTCCCTGAAAAAGTTCGTAAGAACTTGCTAGGACATTTTGTCAGCGAAGACCTCGCCGACGCTCTCGATCGCCACTATGAACTTGCGTTCGCACGCGATGAGGTAGGTGCCCGTCAGGCTGAGCGCGGCATCAACGAAGCTCTCTCCGGGCTCGCGCGTCTTCGCCGACGTGCCCAAAAGATTGGCGCAATTGCGCTGGTGCCTTTTATAGGTCTGCTGATTTTACATGGCATGGATCGTCGCCTGCCTCTGTTCTTGGCATCCTTTGCGGGTTTTCTGTGCGCTCTGTTTGGTATCTTGCGAATTCCCAAGATGCGAGGCTTGGCATTACACGAGGCACGTGTCGAATTTGCCGAATACTACTTCCTGTTTCCCCTGTTCCTCTCCATCACCCTGCTGACCAAGGCTCGCTTTTTCGACGGAGTGCAGACGCTGATTCATAGCGGGATCGATACTGTAGGCCAAGCCCATCTCGCCTTCGCACAATTCCTTGGTTGCACCTTTCTTTCGGCCATTCTGGACAACAATATCGTGGCGGATTTTGCATCCCGCGGTTTGCACGCTCTGAGCCCCTCGGTGTTACATCTCTTCGCCATGGCGCAGATTCTGGGATTCGCTAGGCGGTGCTGGACCCATATCGGCTGTGCGCAATCCGTTGTGGCTTTTGCCTTCATCCGGCGCGATATTGATGAATCCTATACGCCGCTTCAGTGGATCAAGGAAATTACGCCGACCATCGTGCAAATTCTCGTGGCGTTAACTGTTGTCATTTACGTTGAGAATGCATTCCTGCGTTGGTTGCACTAGATGCGGCCATGCGAAGAGACTGCGCCATAAATGTTTGACACAGCGGATCTTACGGGGCTCGACAATATCGGCGAACGGCTTGATCACTACCGCATTGACGGTCTGATTGTTCGCAGCGCGATGGCTGCTTTTTTTTACGCTACCGACTTGCATACGCATCGGCGGGTGATTATCAAACTTCCTCGCCCGGAAATGGATACCGATCCTACTTTCACCGAGCGCTTTCTTCGCGAAGAAAGATTTGGCGAGCAGTTGGATCATCCTGGACTCATCAAAGTTATCCCTGCCCATGACCGCAGCCGTTCCTACATCGTGATGGAGTGGTCGGATGGGACACCGCTGTCTCGCATCCTCTCGGGAGGGAAGCTCGCTCCGGAACGTGCGGTGCGCATCGCCGTCGCTATTTGTGCGGTGCTCGAATACGTCCGCGGCCGTGGTATCGGACAGTGGGACCTCCGACCCGAAGGCATTCTGGTGGACGCCGAAGATCACGTCAAGCTGATCGATTTCGGCGGCGCGCCAAAGACCGGGGCGCGTCGCCTCACACTCACAAGGGTTTCGCAAATGAGCGGCATGTCCGAATATGTCTCTCCGGAAGAGTTGAAAGGCAAACGCGGAGACGCCCGAAGCGACCTCTATGTATTGGGAATTATCCTGTACGAGATGGTTACGGGTCAAAAACCATTCTCTGAATCCGATCCTTTCGATCGAATCTTGAATTATCCTGTCCCGCCTCGTGAGATTGATCCTGCGATCTCTCCTCAGCTTCAGGAAGTGATCTACCGAGCTCTCGAACGGGAACCCAGAAACCGTTACGCGAATGCTTACGATTTCGCGCGCGATCTGGAACACTTGGACCAGGTGGGCGTCGCCGAACGGGCGGAAATCACGGACTGGAGAAAGCGAAGATCCGCGCAATCGAAGTGGATCCTTTTGTATGTCGCCCTGGCGCTTATACCGATCGTGATTTTCGCCGTATTGTTCTATTTCGCAAGGCGTTAACGGCAGGCCCCTAAAGGCTGATAGTTCCGAGCGAAAGTTTGAATTTGCCTAACAAAGAAGAGCCGGTTAGCGTGAACGCAATCGCCAAGGGAGCAACACGCATGGCAGCCGGAGCTGAAACATTACGATACGTTACCGACGTTCCTTCCGTCACTGAAAAAAGTGACGGCAGGCTAATCGCGTCCTTCCGGCGATATGGCGTGGCATTATCCTTTGTGGCCGCGGCATTACTCGCGAGCCTTGCGCTCCAGCCGCTATTCCCGCATCCGTTTCTCTTCCTATTTTTCGCCGGCGTCGTTGCGGGCGCCTGGTTCGGCGGCATGCTTCCGGGACTTTTTGCGGTGATGGTTTCCACCATTGTGGTGGATTATTTTTTTGTTCCCCCGCTCCATTCGCTGGCCGTCAAGCCCACCGAGGTCTCCTATTTCGCGGCATTCGTGATCTCCTCGCTGGCCGCCAGTTGGGTCAGCGCCTCCAAGAAGAAAAGCGAGGAAGCGCTCAAGGAGACGCGCAGCCAGCTTCAGGTTCTCGTTGCCGAGCGAACCGCTGCGTTACAACAATCGACGAGCGAACTGCAAGAAAACGAGCGGCACATCCAGCTTCTGACGGAAGTCATTCCCCAGCAGGCGGGTCTCGCTTTGGAACGGAACGCCGAAAAGGCCAGGCCCGCCTCGCTCGAGCAGGTTCTCGCCGAGGTCGTCGATTTCACAACGTCCGTGCTGAAATGCGATTCCTGTTTCGTCTACGTCCTTGAGAATGATGACCTCGTGCTGCGCGCCTCCAAAAATCCTCATCCCGAAGCCGTCAATCGCCTCAAGCTCAAGATGGGGCAAGGCATCACGGGATGGGTGGCCGAACACGGCCGCGTGGTCGCCGTCAATCAGAACGCATCGCTGGACCCCCGCTTCCAGGCTTTCAACGATCTGCCCGAAGATCGCTTCCAGGCATTTCTCTCCGTTCCCTTGCTCAGCCGCGGCCGCCTGGTGGGCGTAGTCAATTTGCAGCACCGCGACCCGCACCGCTACAGCGACCGGCAGGTTCGCCTGCTCTCTGCCGTTGGTTTACTAGTGGGCGCGGAGATCGAGCTGGCTCGTCTCGAAAGCGAAAACTCCCAGCTTTCGGCGCGCCTCGAGACGCGCAAAATCGTCGAGCGCGCCAAAGGCGTTATCCAACGCGACCTGAAACTCAGTGAAGAGGAAGCCTACCTCGCCTTGCAACGGCAAAGCCGGAACAGGGGAAAGTCCATGAAGGAGATCGCCGAATCCATTCTCCTCAATGAAGAAATCAGAAATGTCCGAGAAAATCCCTCGCCTCTGCCCTCCTCTATAAAGGATCAGAAAAAAGCCCGCTAAGAAAGCCTGACGAACGAATCCTCGCCCGTCCGTTCTCCCCGGATTTAAATGTCGCCCCCCTTCAGCGAGGCGCGACTCGTGCACCGGAGCGCCTTTATGCACGATACACTTCAACTCCTAGCGGAATGAGAAAACGTCATGGAGCCAAAAACGAACTTCGGCATTGCACAGGAGCTTCTCGACGGGAATAGCCGAAGGGAAAAAGGACCCGGACGGCTTGCTGCCCCGTTCAGCGAAAATGTGGTGTTCGAGATCGCAGGCGACAAGAGCGCGCTGCCGTGGATTGGACGCAAGACGGGCCGCGCTGCGGTTGCCAAATTCATCCGCGAGCTCCGCGCGATCGCCGAGCCGGTCAAGTTAGACGTTCAGGACATCATCGGACATTGGCGAAAGACAAGCGAAGGTGTAAGCTGCCTTCATGGATGAAGGCAGCAAGCCTACGCCCGCTGTCGTTACCGAGTTTTGCTCGGTCTGCGCTTGAAGGATCGTGGCGTGGGATGGACGGGGCGGAAACCTGGCGTGCGAAAGTTTTTTGATGGGAGCACTCGGGGTGGCAGAGAAGATCATGGAGGTGGTCGACCGGAGGTATCCGGCGAGGCCGAAGCAATGAGCACACTGGAAAATCTGAAACAAATCGCCGATCTCGTCAAGAAGATGGGTGATATCGATCTCTATCGAAAAATCGTTGAACTCGAAGGCGAGGTAGTAGAACTCTCCCGGACGAACAGAAACCTTGAGGATCGTAATCGCACGCTTTCCGACGAATTAGCGTTCGCCAGTAAGCTGACATTTCAGGAGCATTCTGGTACGCCGTAGGAGATTCTGTGCCGTATTGCCCAAAGTTGCTGGGAGGCGGCAAGAAATCCGCCATACACCTCGTTTTACATAGGGCACATGGCGGGAGGGCACAGGTACGATTGCCCAAAGTCGCCCATGTTTACTGTTCCGAGCGCACGCCAGCGCCGCGAGGTAAAGGCTATAGAGATTCGCCCAACGACCTGCCCACCGTTTTCATCGCCATCGCGTGAGCCTCATATTCTTCCAGCATTGTGTCAAGCAACGCCCCACGCGACGCGATCCCGCCAATTAGCGCGAGATGCGCGTTGATCCTGGCATCAACAACACCCAAATAGTCCCGGAAATCAGGATCATCGAGCACGTCGTATAAGGGCCGCGAGTTTTGCGTCTAACTCCGACCGCAATTCTTCGTCGGCAATGACGCGCGCGAACTGCAAGTCAATGGCCGCGTAAAGCTGGGCGTTGTCCAGGTCTTCGTAGTGCATTCAGGTCCTTTCTGGAGAAAACGAAGCGATAGGAAGTGATTAGACCGATTCGTCGGGGCGGCGTGCGGACACAGCTTTGACAACCCTGGTGGCGGCTGGGGGCCCATTTTCGTTGAAAATCTCCTTGATTTTGTCAGACGTGTGCGGTGAATCGAGAGCGCCTTGGAATATCCTGACGAATAGCTCCGGGCTCAATGGTTCATATCGCTTGGTTATACACCTGCTAAAGGCCGCCACTGCCTCATCCCCGGAGCAGTGATGTGCTGCGTCGTACCTGACAACGGTTTCCTTTGTAATGGAGATGTGCTCTCCCTTTTGTATCACGCACGTGGTGTCGGAGTGAGGATACCGACCTGTAAGATGGCAGGAAACGAAGGAGCCGTCTTCGAGTATGGCCAGAATTACATTGCGATGATCGCCGTATGCGTCGGGGAGGAGAAAGACATCCCCAGGTTTCATGCAGGAACTGGCCGATGAGCGACTCGCCGCTCAGACCGGTGGCTAAGGGAGCTTAGAAACAACTCTTGCATACGCGCTCGCCGACGCCTCTCGAATCTCCTCCCAGGCCATCCATCTTGTCGCAAAATCGTCGTTGGGTCTATCGGGAAGAGAACCGCCGTTCGGGTCTTTGTATTCCGGGAGTTCGTGGGTTAGCGCCTTGAGTTCCCCGAATGTGTATGTGCGGTATTGGTCGAATTCTTCTCGCAGGATGCCGCGCTCGAAGTCGCTCAACTCATCCGTGTGTGGGGCGCTGCGAAGAGAAATGGTGTTCGCCTCGCGGTCCATGAGATATTCATACCACGGCTGGGTATCGTCTCCCGTTTTTATCAAATCGTAAATTCGGCTTAAAACTGGGCCGTGCGGCATCGAAAACATCTGATCTCCCGTAATCGGCTTGCCGCGGCGAATCAAAGACTTCCTGTCCGCCAAATAAAGAATCTTGAGAAGGGAAACCACGTCCATCCTGCCGCCATTCGAGATCGACAAGGAACGCCGCCGCTTGCGCGGGCTTTTCGTGGATTATAAAGGAATTGCATAAACGCTTACCCTGCTGGTTTGAGTGTACCATAGCAGTAGCGGTAGTAGCTTCGGTCGCCCTCTTGATAGCGCTTTCGGCGACACCTTACCTGGTCCGAGTCGAGACAATATCTGAGTCACATTTTTTGCGACTGCTAGGATGCACAAAATAAATAGCTTGGCTTGCTAGATGGTACGACTCGCCCGCCGCCGTTTGCCGCCGCATCCGCGCCACTCTCATATAACGTGTCTGCGCGATCCCTTCGCGCCGATCTTCTATGAGGTCGTGTTTTCGTCTTCCATTTCACCGCGCTCGAAGGCCAATGCGTCCTCCAAGGACTCACGTAATGAATCAAAAATCTTTACCTTCATCCCCTTCTTCTTTGCCATCCCGTCTCCTTCGAGCTTTCCTTTTTCCATCATTCGCATTGACGCCCGCGGTAAAATAGATATTAACTCCGGCCTACGGGAGCTTCGATCTCCCACACTGGAGCTTCCAATGATCTCTGCGACTCTTTGCGAAAACACGGCCCTCCCGCCAGGACGCCCACTACCCGTCCCGACAGGCCCGAGCTTCTCTTCTTCGTTGGCGCTCCCGGCACGGCATGGCCCAGCTAAACGCTAAGACCTTTAAAATGATACTCTTGCCCATCGATAACACTAAGCTCCTGAAATGATACTCTTGCATAAAATGACGGTCCCGCGAGCGCTCATCAAGTGCGGCGAATTCCGGAGGAATCCTTTTAGAATCTGCACATTGGAGGAAAATCGCTCTCGAAAGGGCGCGCCGTAAACCCTTTAAAATGATATTCTTGTACGATGCCAAAAATAACGTCCCTGGAATGATACTCTTGCGTAAAAAGGTGGGGGTACCCCCTGTTGGCGCACTTTCGATGCCAAACCATCGCCACCAAGAAGGCGGCCTTTCAGCGCGAGCGAACGCTCGCGCGCTAAGAAGAAGTCCCATTCGGGATATAATCTCCCTTCGCAACTCGAAGGGGCGTCTCGCATGACGAAAGATAGCCGGGTCCATCCAGCGGAGCACTTGTGACGCATAGACAGCAAACTCATAGCGTGAAGGTCGGCAACGTGACCGTCGGCGGCGGCGCGCCCATCGTCATTCAGTCCATGACCAATACCGACACTGCCGACGTCGCCTCCACCGTGCAGCAATGCCTCGAGCTGGCCTCCGCCGGATCGGAGATGGTCCGCATCACCGTAAACCTTCCCGAAGCCGCCGCCGCTGTTCCCGAAATTAAGCAGCGCATGCTGGACGCCGGCTGCGAAGCGCCGCTCATCGGCGATTTTCACTATAACGGCCACGTGCTCTTGACCAAATATCCCGATTGCGCTCGCGCTCTCGACAAATATCGCATCAATCCCGGCAACGTCGGCGCCGGCAAGCGCCGCGACGAACAGTTCGCCACCATCTGCTCTATCGCCCGCGATAACGGCAAGCCCGTGCGCATCGGCGTCAATGGCGGCTCGCTCAATCAAGAGCTGGTCATGCGCAAGATGCAGGAGAATACCGACCGAGAACTCGGCCTCTCCTCCGAGGAGATCATCAACGAGTGCATGGTCCTCTCCGCCGTCGAATCCACCGAGCTCGCTTTGCAGTGCGGCCTGCGCGAGGATCAGATCATCATCTCTTGTAAAGTCTCGCGCCCCTTGCATCTGATCGCCGTCTATCGCACGCTCGCCCAGCGCACACGAGCAGCCCTTGCATCTCGGCCTCACCGAAGCCGGCATGGGCCTCAAGGGCGCGATCTGGTCTTCCGCGGCCATGGGTATTCTGCTCAACGAAGGCATCGGCGACACCATTCGCATCTCGCTCACGCCTCGCGTCGGATGGCGATCGCCGCGAAGAGGTCTACGCCGCATGCGAATTGCTCCAGGCGCTCGGCCTTCGCGCCTTTCTTCCCAGCGTCACCGCTTGCCCCGGCTGCGGACGCACCACCAGCACGACCTTTCAGCAGCTCGCCGAAAAAATCCAGAGCTACATCCGCGAGAAAATGCCCGAGTGGAAGCTGCAATACGAAGGCGTGGAACGAAATGACGCTCGCGGTCATGGGCTGCATCGTCAATGGACCCGGCGAATCCCAAGCCGCCAATATCGGCATCAGCCTCCCCGGCACGGGCGAATCGCCCAGCTGTCCCGTCTACATCGATGGACAGCATTTCTCCACTTTGCGCGGCACCTACGACGATCTTTCCGTTCAGTTTCAGGCGCTCGTCGATGACTACATCGCCAATAAATATGCGCGCCGCGAAGCCGCGCCCGCTTCCGCCGGCGCCGGAATTTCGTTGTAGCCCAGGGCGCGCTCACGTTGTTTGTGAGCGGCCCTGGGGCTTTATAGGTCTTGGAATCCGGACGAGTGGGTTGGATGCGCCGTAAGCGAATATTTTCCTGAACGGAAGCCCAGATAAATAAGAAGATGAATAAAGTGAAACCAGTTAGATGAAGATCACCCGAGAAGATGTTTTGCGCGTCGCCGAACTCGCGCACCTCGAATTAAGCGAAGCCGAAATCGAGATGTTCTCGCGCCAGCTCGATTCGATTTTGACTTACGTGGAGAAGCTCAACGAGCTGGATACCACGAGCGTCGAGCCCATGTCGCAGGTCACGCCCGTCGCGGCCCCCAATCAAGCTGCCGATCGAGCCGCCGTTCCGGGAACGCCGTTGCGCGAGGATCGCCCCGCGCCCTGCAATATCATCGGCGACGTGCTCGCCGGCGCGCCCGATCCCAGTCCGCCATATTTCCGCGTCCCTCGCGTCATCGAGCGTTAGCGCGGCGCACACGGCGCGCCGCATTGAATGCTGGACTCTAAAATCGGCGCCTCCGCAATTAAAGATCGCGCCGCTTGATTCGCATGAGGATGGCTTCGGCGCGAGCGATTACAGGTCGATCCACCATCTTCCCATCCACCGAAACAGCCGCGCCGCCCGCCGCTTCGGCTGCTTCCACAATTGTTTTCGCCCAGCTTTTTTCCGCTTCCGTCGGCTCGAAGCATTCATTCACCACGTTGACTTGCTTCGGGTGAATGCACAACTTCGCGCCGAACCCAAACCGTTTCGCGCGCAGCGTATCGCCGCGCACGCGTTCGGCGTCGTCAATCGCCACGGTCACTCCGTCGACGGGCGAAGTGAGGTTCGCGATGCGCGAAATCAGCACCAGATGCGAGCGGAAATACAGCAGCTCTTCTTCCTCTCCTTGGATTCCGAGATCGAGTTGGAAGTCGATGGAGCCGAAGACGAAACGCTGCACCCTCGGACCGTGTGCCAGCGCCAGCGCGTTCCAGAACCCTCGCGCTGTCTCGATCAGCGGCAAAATTGGCGTCGCAGCGCCGCAATGCTCGACGATTGTGCGGATATCTTCCACGTTCTCCGCCTTGGGCAGAAGCACGCCGGCAATGCCCTTCGCCTTGCACAGCGCGAGATCTTCGGCGAACCATTGGCTCTCGCCGCCATTCACGCGAATCAGCACGGGATGTTCCGGCGAAAGCCATGCCGCAAGCGCGGTCCGCGCCGATGCCTTTTCGCCGGCCGGAACGGCATCTTCCAGATCCACGATCACGGCATCGGCTCCGGCGGCAATCGCCTTCGCGTAGCGATCCGGGCGATTGCCGGGAACGAAGAGATACGAGCGTGGCGCAGCTGTTTCCATCGGTCAGAAGGATCGCGGCAGACCGAGCACATGCTCGGCCACATAGGAGAGGATGAGGTTCGTCGAGATCGGCGCGACTTGATACAACCGTGTTTCGCGGAACTTGCGCTCCACGTCGTATTCGCACGCGAACCCGAATCCCCCGTGGAATTGCAGGCAAGCATTGGCGGCTTCCCACGAAGCCTCGGCGGCCAGAAGCAGCGCCATGTTGGCTTCGGCAGGGAAAGGCTTCCGCGCATCGAACAACGAGCAAGCCTTGTAGCGCATCAGATTCGCCGCTTCGATTTTGACAAACGCTTTGGCGATGGGAAATTGAACGCCCTGGTTTTGCCCGATGGGCCGTCCGAATACAACGCGCTCCTTGGCATACTTCGTGACTTTATCGATGAACCAGTAACCGTCGCCGATGCACTCCGCGGCAATCAGCGCGCGCTCCGCGTTCAAGCCATCGAGAATGTATTTGAATCCTTGGCCCTCTTCCCCGATCAGGCTTTGCAGGGGCAACTCGAGATGGTCGAAGAACAGCTCGTTCGTCTCGTGATTCACCATGTTCGGGATCGGGCGCACTTTGAGCGCCGGCCCAACCGCCTCGCGCAGGTCGACCAGAAAAAGCGACATCCCTTCGGTCTTGCGCTCGACTTCGGAAAGCGGCGTGGTGCGCGCCAGCAGGATCATCAGGTCGGAATGCTGCACGCGCGAGGTCCATACTTTTTGCCCGTTAACAATGTACCTGCCGCCGTGCTTCACCGCCGTCGTGGCGATCTTCGCGGTATCCGTTCCCGCAGTCGGCTCGGTTATGGCCATGGATTGCAGCCGCAGCTGGCCGCTGGCGATCTTTGGCAGGTAGGTCCCTTTTTGTTCCTCTGAGCCGTGACGCAGCAGCGTAGCCATGTTGTACATCTGGCCGTGGCACGCGCCCGAATTGCCGCCGGCGCGATTGATCTCTTCCATGATTACCGAAGCTTCCGTCAGTCCCAGACCCGAACCGCCGTACTCCTCCGGAATCAGCGCGGCGAGCCACCCGGCGTTCGTCAGCGCTTGGACGAACTCTTCGGGATAAGCTCGCCGTTCGTCAATTCGGCGAAAATAGTCGCCGGGAAAATCCGCGCAGAGTTCCCGCACGGATTTGCGCAGCTCCTGATATTCGTCAGGGACGCTCAGCACTTCGTCTCCCGTGTCGGCAATGGCCGCGTCAGTGTGCCAGCGCGGCCGTGGCATCCATGGCTAGCCATCCGTCTGAATCCTTCGCCCACAAGCGGGCAGTCTTGCGATCCGCGCTAACCGAGCCGCAGATCGAGAATGGTCCCGTATCGAACAAGGGCCTCATCGCTCGAAAAGAGAACGAGGTGACGTTTATGTCTCCCAGATTACGGCGCAAGAGATCGAGTAGCAGAGTGGCGATTAGCGGACCGTGCACCACCAATCCCGGATAGCCCTCGACCTCGGTCGCGTACCGGCGATCGTAGTGAATTCGGTGCCCGTTGAACGTAAGAGCCGAATATCGAAACAGCAAAGTTGGATTGGGGACGATTTCGCGTGTCCAGGCCGCCCCTTCGGGCGCGGCTTGCGGCGGGAGAGCGGAATCGCTCGGTTTGGAACGATCGCGATAAACGATATCGTGTTCCTCAACCAGCGCCAGTCCTTGGCCATCGCTGATTTCGTGGCGCACCGTGACGAATACAAGCGGCCCGCTGCGCCCTTGCTTTGAATTCACCTCGACGATGCGCGACAGCCGTGTGGCCGTTTCTCCGACGCGCAGCGGATGATGGAACTGCACGCGATCGCCCGCAAACATGCGGCGCGGCAGCGGCACGGGAGGAAGAAAGCCACCTCGCCTGGCGTGCCCGTCAGGGCCTAATTCCGACTGGCGATGAATCGGCAGAAAATAAAGCCAATGCCAGAGTGGCGGCACAAAGTCCGCAGGTTTTGGATACGGATCATCGCGGTCGAGCGTGGCGGATAACGCGGCAATCGGCGCGGAGGCCACCTCGTCGGATCGAGATTCGCTCTTCCCGCGCCATTCGCGCAGGTAATCCAAATTCAAATCCATGATCGCGAGAAAATCCTGAAATCGGCTTGACGCCATCCCGAGCGTCCGGCAGCGATTCTACTTTAGTGGCAAACTCCGGAGAAGCCGGTAGCGAAGAAAGTTGGGCTTAGGGGGTTTTCTGCGGCGAGGTGGAGTCGAGCCTATTTGTATTTCCCGCGGGAATCGTATTTTCAGTGGGAATGAAGGGCCTGCACGGGGAGAACAAAGTAATTCGTCGTTCCGGCCTCCGACCATTCATTTGGCTCTCCGGCGGGCTCTCCTTGGGCACTTCCTTGGGAAACGGCCCACTTTGGAACGCCTTGGGCCACAATTGCCGCGATGCCCGCTTGAGCCAAAGCGCTGGCGATTTGCGCCTTGAGGTCCGGAGTAGCGGCCCAAAATGCCGCAGCATCATCCGCGGAAATCTCTCCGGTCAGAGTGACTCCTGCCAAGCGCGCCCAATAAATACTCGGCAGTTCGCCAATCGTCGCGACTTTATCGCCTCTGTGAATTCCACGGCTCTCGAGATCTTTGGCAATCAGCCAGTCCGAGCTCGTTGCATTTTGCGCCAAAGCAACCAGGTTGTGTCCTGCTTCCCAGGCGATTTGCGTTCCGAGCATGATGACAACCGCGAGGACGATTGCGGCGGCAAAGGGACGCGACTCAGGCGAGGTTTCCCCGACGCCCAAGAAGAGCGCCAAGCACAGCAGCGCCACAAATCCGCCAAGAAAACGGAGTTCGACGTGCACGAGAGAATACATCCCTAGAGCGGCCAGGGCTGGAACGTATAGCGGCCACTGGCCAGCGACGCGACGCAAGGTAGCGCGGCTATCGCCGATGAATAGCAAGGCCAGGAATCCGCCGAAAACAGCCCCTAACTGCGTGAAGACGGAAAAATAGATGTCCAGACTGCGGTGCAAGACATCGGCCTGCCGCGCCAGATTGAATTTGGGCTCGATGCCCGCGCGCCAGTATGCAGGATCGTACCAGCCGGGATTTGTGCCCACCAAACGATCGGCATAGATATAGATCGCCGGGCGATCGAAAATCTTCTGCCTGGGATGCGCGGGAGCGCCTGCTCCATTTACCTCCATCGCGTAAGCGATCTTGGCGCTATCTCCCACCGTGAACCGCCGCTCGGAGCGCGACAGCATGTAGCTGTAGGCGCCGGCAATGAGCGCGAAGGTGAGCACGGCGAATGCCAGGAGAACCGCGGCGCGCGGCGAAATCGGACTTCGGAGCGCTAGAATGGCCACAATCAAAAACACGAACCCCAAAGGAAACATGGCCGCCTTGGCGAGGTAGCCGAGGCCGAGCACCGCGCCGAGCGCCGCGCACGAGGTTAGAGTTACGCCGCGAGTGCGCAGCCGCTCCGTGATTCCCGCGGCGACAAAGACCGCCGCCATGACCAGCAGGTCCGGATGACTTTGGCCTAGCGAGGTAAGAATCAGGCAGCACCAAAGCACCAGGGCATAAGCAAAGGCGCGCGTCACCCATTCCTTCCATGCGTTCTCTGAAGTTTGCGCCAAGATCCGCTTCAGAAAAAAATCGAAAGAGAGCAGCACCAGGAGGTAGATGGCGAAATTCACCAGATGCAGAGCGGTGGCCTGCCAATAGGGCGAGGCAAAGACGATGGCGTGCGCCAGCAGAAACGGATAGAGCGGGCTCCAGTAGGCGTTGAGTAATGCGCCGTGGGCTCCGCGCAAAAACCTGTCGGCCATATCGAGGTAGGCTACGGCGTCGTGATCGATGTTATTGCGGAGCGCCAGAGCCTGAAGCAGTCCCAAGGCCGGCCCAATGGTCCAAAAGAGCCGGCGGACTCGAGAGAGATCGGCGTGAGCCGCACGCTGGAGTGGCGGAACCGTTTTACAGCCTTGCTCTTGCGAACGCGCGGCCCGATCCAGACTTCAGATACTTCTCAAATGCAAACGCGCGGACCTCATCACTAAACGCGACATAGGTCTTGATGCGCCACGGGCGATACTTAGCAGTGTGCGGCACTGCGCCTGTGTTATGCATGGAAAGCCTTTCCTTCAGGTCACCCGTGATGCCTGTATAGAAATGCTTGGTGTCCGAGAAACTCTGCAAGATGTAGACGTACTTCACGTGCAGTCCGCCCCCGCTAAAGCTCCGGCGCGACAGCCTTCGCCTTCAGGCTGGCCCGCCGAGCCGAAGCGTGCGGAGCAGGCGAAGGCTGGTGGGGCTGGCCGGAGTCGAACCGGCGACCTAAGGTTTAGGAAACCTCCGCTCTATCCATCTGAGCTACAGCCCCACAGTTCACAATCGTATAACAAAAGGCCGATTCCGTAATCCGAATCGCCGCAAAACGCCTCAAGTGCGCAAGCGGCTTCGACTCGGCGGGCCATCTGACAGCGGGTAACTGTCTTGCTGGCTCGAATAACGTGCTAGTGGGATGGCGCGCTTGCCGGCTTTACGATTCCCTGCTCGAAGTTCTTTTCGTTCGCCTGGACGCAAATGTCTTCGCCAATGTCCCAGGGCTTAAGCCGATAGACCCTCGTCACTGTCCAAGGCTTGGTATACGCTTTGGGGTCGTCGATGGTGAGTTGGAGCTGCAGGTTTTCATGGTCGGTGCGCCGATAGCGCTCCACTACGTGCAGGGCGTCGCTGTGGGGCAGACCTTGGTAGTCGAGCCAGGTCCTGTCATTCAGCCCAACCGTGTCTATGACAAGGGCGTCTCCGTCCCAATGTCCTATGGAATTTCCCCACCACGAGGGATCGAGATCCTTGGGATGCTCGCGCCCGTCCATATAGATTTCGCGGAAATCGTGGCTCCGCTCATAGAGGATGAGTATCTCGCCGGCGGCCGGAACAATCTTGAAAGGATGGTTGGCAAGCAGCACGCGAGGCACGCCCAGAGGGTCGCAGTTTTTTATGAAGGGATCCGTATTCTCCGCGAAACTGATCACCACATTGGGCCCATGACCGTTCCTCTCGGAATCGAACTTCGTCTTTGCCCCAGGCTGCATGGGGGCTGCATCGCGGGGAAGGTCGAAGACATTGCCGCCGGACTGAAGCCAAACGCCGGAAAGATCCGGAGCGTTCGTCGCGGCGCCAGCGATCGCGCCGGAACGCGCCCCGGCCTGAGCGAAGATCATCTGGGAGAAAGCCACCGCTACGAGCAGGACAGGGATGGAACCAATGATTTGCCTTCGCATGGAAAGCTCCTTACCCACCGAGCGGCACGCTAACGACTCCCGCGCCATGGCCCGCTGAGCACCTCATTATTTTTCGGTTGGCGTGAGCTCTTCGCCGTCAGCCAGAGTCACTTTCTGCAGAAGACCGATCGTCGAGCCGTTTTTGGCGGGAACGGCAACGAGCGTGACCTGGTCCCCGGGCTTCAGGGAATTTCTATTCCAGCCGGCGTGAATCAATATGCTCGGAGGCTGCGTCTCGAAATCCCAGTGAGCGACATTGCCCCTGTCGTCGGTCACATCCAGGTGAACTTGAGAATGAGGGTTGGTCCATTCAAAGTTGCTGATGGTTCCCTTGAGGGTGATCCGCTTGCCCGTCTCGTAGGCGACGCCTCCATGGTGCGCCACAACAGGCATGGCAATGATGAAGAGGCCGAAAAGTACAACGAAATAGGTCACCGGCTTGGCTTTCATGCGATAACTCCACGGAGAAGTCCGAGAGAACATGAACGCACGACTGACTCAAAATGTACATCTGAACGTTCCCGCTTGCAATCGCCCGCATGCAATCGCAGCCCTGGGAGAACGAAACCTACCTAAGGCAGGTTGGCGCTGGTTAGGCGCTCATTGGCCGACTGCCTTGGGAGTTTCTGTTCGAGATGAGCGTAGGGTCCGGCGGCATAGACAATCTTGCCACCGACCATGGTGAGCAGAGACACGTTTTGGCCGATCTGTTCGACCGGCTCGGTCATGTAGTCTTGTGAGAGAACGGCCAGGTCGGCGAGCTTCCCTGTTTCGAGCGATCCGCGCTTACCCTCATCGAAGGAAACCCAAGCGCTGCCCATGGTGTAGTAGCGCAGGGCGTCCTCACGGCTAGGCGCCTCCTCCGGCCCGCGCACGGGCGCGCCACTGGCCGTCTTGCCGTCGAGAGCCCACTGCAGGACGGTGAAGGGATTGTAAGTGGAGACGCGATGCGCATCGGTTCCCAAACTGATGTGAATCCCGATCTTCTTCGCGGTGTTTGCCGGCGGCATCCTGCTCGCTACTTCGGCGCCACGCCGCTTCACCACCTCGTCGCCGCTGTTCCACATCTCATCCTGCATGGTCCAGCCCACGCCGAGCGCTTTCATGCGCTCGAAAGTGGCCGCCGAGGCGTCGTTGATATGAGCGATGGTCCAGCGCAGATTCGCCAGTGGGAACTCTTTATTCACCCGTTCCCAAGTGGTCAAGAGCTGCTCCACATTTTTGTCGCTGTCCCAGTGCATGGTGACGGTGAGCCCGCGCTGCGCGGCCCATCGAAGGATCTCGTAATACTTCTGTAGCTGTTCCGGCGTGGCTTGCCCGGTAATCCCTTGCATAGCCCAAGTGATCTTTTCGCCGAGGCCATTGAAGTGAAGCATGTTGTCGCCCAGGCCCATGGGGAGCAAGGTCAGGTAATTCTTGAAATCCTGGAACTCCGTGTCGGGAGCAAGCGCGGAGGCGCTATAGGCCATGCGAATCGTCATTTGGCCATCGCGCCATACCTTGAACACCGCCTGATAATCCTCGGGCACCAGGTTATTTCCTCCCGGATCGACGACACCCGTAAGACCGAGGCGATTGAGTTCCCGGAAGAACTCCTTGGTGCCTTCAACCTCTTCGTCAAAGGTCGGCCTTGGCAGCCGGTCGTACAAACCAATCATGTTGCCGTTGACCGTTCCGGTCAGATTCCCATTGGCATCTTTTTCGAGCTTGGTGCGCGCAGGCAGGTCGCTGTCGCTCTTGATGTTCAGGGTCTGGAATGCCAGGGGAGTCATAATGGCGGAGCCGTAAGAGAGCTGAACGTAAACCGGATTATTGGGCGCCGCGGCCACTAGCTCCGCCTGCGTGGGGCGGCGCTTTTCCTTGAATGTATCCAGAGTCGAGGGCGGCGTAACCACGGCCAGCCAGGTTCCGGGCTTGGCTTTTTCCGCGGCTTCGTGCAGACGCGACAGCGCCTCTGCCAGAGAAGACGCGCCAATCCAGTTCACCTCGGTTTTCCACGTGAGCGCCGCGCGGACCGCGTGCATGTGGTTATCGATCAGGCCGGGAATTACGGTGTGACCCTGGAGATCGACGACCTGAGACTTGGCGCCCTGCAGCTTCTTGATTTGCGCATTGCTGCCAACGGCGAGGATCCTGCCTTCGTGAATGGCCAAGGCCTGGCGCACGGAGAACTGGGGATCGACGGTGAGAATTTTGCCGTTCAGCAGGACGGTGTCGGCGGATTGGGACCGCAGCAATGCGCTCGAGCTGAGCACCAGCGAAAGAAGCAGGACAAGCCGAAGCACTCCAGTGGACAGGTTTTTCATCGAACTCCTCATTGAGCGGGCTATCTCCATTTTGACGGGATGGTCACTTATAGAACGGCCCCGCCAAGTAAACCGATTTGCTTCGTTGCCCGCGGCGAGAGTATGAAGCTTCGCACCAGCCACACAGAGGCATTTACCAACAGCGGGAAGCCCGACAGCAGGATACCAGATGCGGGCAAGCGTAGGGCGCACTTCGTTTAGCGTCACTCGTGAGGACGTGACCGCTTCGTTTTGTCTCCATTGAGCAGCACAAATTTCTGCGCCCTTTTTCCGGTGTCCACTTCGCCGGTGTATAGGTTCCCGTGGGAGTCGATGGCGATGGCGTCAATCCAATGGAAAAAGCCGGCCATGCGACCGTTGTCCCCGATGGAGCCCGCGACCGCGCCCGTCTTGCGGTCCTGAATCCAGACTTTGTCGTTGGTCCCGTCGGCGATCATCACGTATTTCTCCCCGGCGTCGTGCGAAAACGTCAGGTTGTAGGTCGTACCGCACATGCCAAACATCGTGCTGCCCGGGCCGCCGCACTCCGGCCCTCGCGAAGGCGTGGAGGGATGGACGAAAAAGCTGGAGATGAACTTGCCTTCCTTGGTGAAAACCTGAATTCGGTCGCTGCCGCGTTCGCAGACGTACACCAGATTGTCGGTTGAAAAATGCACGCAGTGCAGCGCGGGAGCAAATTGCTTCTGGTCCGGAGGAGGTCCCGTCTTCCAGTCGTAGGGCGGCGTGGGGTCGTTATCGATTTCGCTCAGCGGGATGCCGTGGCCGCCCCAGCCTCGCTTGAATTTGCCGTCGTAGTCATAAACGAGGACGCGCTTGGCGTCGACGATGTAGATCTCCTTGGCGTTCTCGTCGAGATCGAAGAAAAATATGCCGGTGGGAAATATGTCCGTCTCCTGATTATTTTGCTTGGCGGGCGGGGCAGCCACGCCCGGCGTGGGACGCGGTCCGCGGTGGCCGAACTCCCAGAGAAGCTTTCCGTCGCCCGTAAATTTCATGATGGTATCGCCGCGGGCGCTGCCGGAGATCCACACGTTTCCTTCGCGGTCCACCAGGATGCCGTGCTCGGCGCCGGCTCCCGGATGCGGATTGCCTTCCGCGGGCCAGCCGGGGACGTAACCCGGTCCGCCCCAACCCTGGAGCAGATTGCCTTCGGTATCGAATTCGAGCACCGCCGGCGCGGCGATGCAGCAATCGGTTCGCGGCGGATTGGAAGCGGCGCCAACCTCATCCGGATTGACGTCGCGAGGACGATTCATCACCCAGATGTGATCGTCCTTATCCACCACCATGACGGGAACGCCTTGCATGAGCCACTTGTGAGGAAGTGGCTTGGGCCAGAAGGGATCAACCTTGTACTTGGGAACTTCTTGCGCTCGCGCCGCGAAGTTCGCGACGAGAATCAGAGCGCAACATGCGCCCATCGAAAGCGCGAACCCTTTGGTCCAGCTTTTTGCTGCGCCTTTCACCGGACTTTTCAAAGCGCGGCCCAAAATCGGCATTGGTGCTCCTCCGTCTGGCGGATCGAAATAATGCGCGGAGTCTAGTTCTCGTTCCGTGGGAAGTCAAGAAATCGAGCGAACCGAGAAGAGTCACGTCAGGGGCGCGGCACGTGCATCGAAAATAAGACCAGCACGCCGTGGATGGGGCTGAACCAGTGCGGCGTGTTTTCCGGGACCAGAATCCAGTCCCCTTTGGCGATGGCGCGCGGCGTTCCGCCTTCGATCGCGGAGCCATTGAGGTTGGCGGCGTCCCTTCGCTTCTCGTTGACGAGCTTGCCGCCCGTCACCAAAGTGGCTGAACCATCGATCACGTAGAAGAGCTCGGCCTCGTGTTCATGCACCGCCGCGTTGCCCACCGCGGCGCGGTATTCGAGGTGCCCGTCGTACGATCCCAACTCGAGGATCGGTTCGGTAACCGTCGGCTCGCCGGCCTTGCGCTCGCTCTTCGCTTTGGCAATCAGCTCGGTGACGCCCGCGGCAGAGGTGAAGATCTTCGTCTGCTTGCCGGACGATTGTGGGGCAGCTTGCGGCGCGGGCTGCGCCGCTGCGAGCGCGGCCACAAGAGTCAGGGCGAGGCCGATGATGCCGATCGACGTGCTCATCGTTGCTCCAATCGGTGCGCCAATCGTTGCGCTAATCGTGCGCCAATCGTCTTGTTCCAAGGTGTGCGCATAAAACCTCCCGGTGTGCTGGGCATTTTGCCCAATTGAAATTTCCGATTGAGCCGCTGACCTTTAGTCTCTAGCCCGGCGCATCGTACGCCTCTCCGATTCCCGGCACAACGAATTTGCCGCCGAGTGGGAGCCGATCACGAATCGGTGAACAACGCGGCGCTGGGCTGGCCGACGGCCAGGGGCGCCGGGGCCGTAGGATCGCTGAAATCGGCGGTCCAGGACCAGTTGGCGATCTCCGGCAAATCCTCGAAGTTCTCGCGAATGTACGAGCGGTGCTCGTAGAGCTTGAGATCGAACATGTCGGCCACGTCGGCCGTTTCCGATCGCAGGCGCGGCACATGCTTCATGGCCAGCTTGGCGAGATCGAAGCGGCTCATGCCGTTCAAAACGACCATATCGAAGGGCGTGGTGGTGGTGCCGGCGTCCTTGAATCCGCGAACGTGAAAGCGAGCTTCGTTGCTGCGGCCGTGCATCATGCTGTGGATCACAGCGGGGTAGCCGTGATGGGCGAAAATCACGGGCGCCGAGCGGGTAAACAGTCCCTCGAAAGAGATGTTGTCCATGCCATGCGGGTGAACGTCCGGGCTCATGAGAACGCTAAGGTCGACCACGTTTACGACGCGCAGCTTGATCCCGGGAACGTGCTTTCGCAGCAGCCAGGCGGCCGCCATGGTTTCAAGCGTGGGCACGTCTCCGGCGCAGGCCAGTACGACGTCCGGCTCGCCGCCGTCGTCGTTGCCGGCGAATTTCCAGATGGACGCGCCCTGCGAACAGTGCGTAATGGCGTGGTCCATATCGAGCCATTGCAGGGCGAACTGCTTGCCGCAGGTGACGACGTTCACGTAGTTGCGGCTGCGCAGGCAATGATCGACCACGCTGAGCAGCGTATTGGCGTCCGGCGGATAGTAGATGCGGATCACTTCGCTCCTTCTTTGCAGCGCGTTATCCACGAAGCCGGGCGCTTGATGGCTGAAGCCATTGTGGTCGTTGCGCCATGCGTGGCTGGTGATGAAAACGTTCAGCGATGCGAGGGGGCGGCGCCAGGGATATTCGCGCGACTCCTCCAGCCATTTGCTATGCTGCGTGACCATCGAATCGACCACCTGAGCGAAAGCCTCGTACGAAGACCACAGGCCATGCCTGCCGGTAAGCACGTAACCCTCGAGCCAGCCCTCGGTGCAATGTTCGCTGAGCACTTCCATGACCCGCCCGTCCGGGCCGATCTTTTCGTCGATGGAGACGGTGGGCTCGACAAAGCAACGCGTGGTGGCCTCGAAGACGGCATTCAAGCGGTTGGAGTTCGTCTCATCCGGGCAGAAGACGCGGAAATTATCCGGATTCAGCCGCAGCGTGTCCCGCAAGAATTCGCCGAGCTTTCTGGGCGCTTCGGCGATGACGCGGCCGGGACCCGGCACCTCAAGAGCATAGTTAATGAAATCCGGCAGCACGAGCGTTTTCAGCACGCGACCGCCATTGACGTGCGGATTAGCTCCCATGCGCTGGTCTCCGTGCGGCGCGAGTTCGGCCAATTCGGGCGCGAGCCGCCCATCGGGATGAAATACCTTTTCCGGTTCATAACTTCTCATCCACGCTTCCAGCATTTGAAGCTGCTTGGCATCGGCGCGCACGTTTGCAAGCGGCACTTGGTGAGCGCGGAACGTTCCCTCGATGGGGAGGCCGTCCACTTCCTTGGGTCCCGTCCAACCCTTCGGCGTGCGCAGAACGATCATGGGCCATTTTGGCGCGGCCTTGAGGCCGTTCTTGCGGACGTCGTCCTGAATCTTGCGGATATCGGCATAGCTCCGCTCCAGGGCGTCCGCAAACTCCTGATGCATGTCGGCGGGAACGTCGCCTTCGACGAAGTAAACGCAATAACCTCGCCCGGTGTATAGCCGCGCGAGTTCGTCATCGCTGGTGCGAGCCTCAACGGTAGGGCTGGAGATTTTGTAGCCGTTCAAGTGCAAGATCGGCAGCACCGCGCCGTCCCGCGCGGGATTCAGGAATTTGTTTCCCTTCCAGCTGCCCTCGAGCGGAGCCGTCTCCTCCTCGCCATCTCCGATAACGCAGGCCACGATGAGCGACGGATTATCGAAGGCGGCGCCGTAGGCGTGCACCAGCGAATAGCCCAGTTCCCCACCCTCGTGTATCGAGCTGGGCACGTGCGGGCCGCAGTGGCTGCCCACGCCGCCCGGCGTGGAAAATTGGCGAAAGAGCAAACGCATTCCGGCAACATCCTGAGTGACTTCAGGATGGACCTGCGAGTAAGTCCCCTCGAGATAACTCTGCGCCACCAGGGCGGGTCCGCCATGGCCGGGTCCGGAAATATAGATCATGCTGGCGTGCTGCTCCCGGATGAGCCGATTCAAATGGACATAGATAAAGTTCTGCCCCGGCGAGGTGCCCCAGTGGCCCAGGAGGCGCGGCTTGATGTGGTCGGGAGTAAGCGGCTCTTTCAAGAGCGGGTTCTCGCGCAAGTAGATTTGTCCCACGGTCAGATAGTTGGCGGCCTGCCAGTAGCGCTGCAACCTGGCAACCGTTTCGTCCGAAAGAGGCTTGTTCGCAGGCTTTGGCGGCGGTGGCGTGTGGTCGCTTACCACTGCCGTGGACAGCTTGGCATCGAATGCAAACATGGCGTTTTCCTCTATGAGCGATGCTTCCAGGGTGCGAGCCGAGTATGCCGGGTTAGGCGGCGCACGCGAATCGGCGAGAAAGGGGCTTCAGCCATATAATCGGACGGCCGTTGCGTGGCCATGAATCGGGATGCTTTGTGCCGCCCTCTCACATACTCGCACTGAATAGCGGTTCCTCATCATTAAAATTCGCGCAATACGAATTCAGCTCGCCGAAGGAACGCCCCCATGAACGCCCCCATCGAACACGACGAGCGCCTTATTGCGCGCGGCGAGGCGGAAGAGATAGGAGCGCAGGAGGGTCGTGTGTGGCTGCGCGGTGGCGAGGGCAATTCCATTGCGGACGAGCGGATCTCCATTCCGGACCACCAATCGGCGCTGCGCCTCATCCGCGATCGATTGAAGCGCGGGAATTATGCGGCTCCGTCCGCGATAGGCCACCGCTTGGTGAATGGCGGGCCGCGGTACCGCAGTCCACAAAAAATCACGCCGCAACTATTGGACGACTTGCGCGATCTGATCCCGCTGGCGCCGCTGCACTTGCCCGCGGAGATTAAAATTGTGGAAGCAGTCGCCTCCGAAGATCCGCGGATTCCGCAGGTGGCCTGCTTCGACACGGCCTTCCATCGCCGCTTGCCCGAACTGGCGCAGCGCTTTCCCTTGCCTAGGAAGCTTTTCGACGAGGGCATCCGCCGCTACGGGTTTCACGGCCTGTCGTATGAATACTGCTTGCGGGAGCTAGGGCCGGCGGCAAAACAACGCCGCTTGATCATCGCCCATTTAGGCAACGGAGCGAGTTTGGCTGCGATCAAAGACGGCGCGCCCCTGGATACCTCGATGGGCCTGACGCCGACAGGGGGAGTCGTGATGGGCACGCGCAGCGGCGACCTCGATCCCAGCATCCTGATCTATTTGCTGCGCGAGAAAGCTTACAACGCGGTCACGCTCGAGCGGTTGGTCGACTTGGAGTCCGGCCTGCTGGGCGTCTCCGAGCTGAGTTCGGACATGAAAACGCTCCTTGCCAAGCGGTCCTCGGACGCGCGAGCCGATGAGGCCGTGGCCATGTTTTGCCGCTCCGTTCGCAAGGAGATCGGTGCATTCGCGGCCGTGCTCGGGGGCTTGGATATGCTCGTCTTCACGGGCGGGATTGGAGAACGCGCTCCCGAAGTGCGCAAGGAGATCTGCCGCGATCTTAGCCACCTGGGAATCGTTCTCGACGACGCCAGGAATGACGCCACGCAAGACGTGATCAGCTCCGCCGGAAGCGCTTGCGAGATGCGAGTAATAGCGACAAACGAAGAGCTGATGATCGCGCGGCATACGCGCGACGTCGCTTTCGGACACCCGGCCTGAATTCCAGCGGATCCGCCTCTCATCGACTAGCACATAGCCAATCGCTAAATGCAGAGGAGGTCATGCCACGCTCGCGGCAGCGTGTCGCGAAGCGCCGGAACCGCGCGCGCAGCCTCGTCGCGCGTTTATCGCAGACCCTCGACCGGGAGGATGGCCGCACACCCTGGTGGGCGAGGGAAAGGTGGGCAGCTCTTAGCTGAAGAAATCACTCTTGTGAATCCGGAGCCAGCAGGAGGATCTTCCCAACGCCGCCTTTCTCGCCTAGCACATGTGCCTCAGCCGCGTCACGCAACGGCATCCGGCGACCAATAGGCAGAACGAACTTGCCATCGCGCACGTCATCGGCAAACTCGCGCACCTTGGATGGATCACGCTTCGCAAAAACACGCGTAATCTTCACTGTCGAATTTTGCGCCGCCGCGCTTTCCGGCAACACAGAGGCGTAGCCAAAGGAGCCGCTCTGCTTTACCTTCGCGATCAGCTTCGCAGCAACCTCACCGCCAACGGTGTCCGCAATTGCATCCACTAGGTGGAATTTCTCAATCGCTTTATCGTCATCAATCGCGAGCACGTCAGAGACACCGAGGGACCGGGCGTCATCCAACTGTTTCCCGCGAACCCCTGCAATCACCTGCGCACCTATCTTCTTTGCCGTATGCACTGCCGCGCGCCCAACACTGCCCAGCGCTCCCGTTATCAGAACAACCTGTCCCTTTTTCACGTTTGCCGCAAGGCGCACAAGCTGGTCTCCCGTGAGGGAAATCAACGGGATCGCAGTCGCGTCCGCCAGGTCCACGCCATCCGGCAGATGGGTCACGTCCGAATCGTCCACTGCAACCAACTCGGCATAGGTCGCATTGGAAAATGCAAGAACGCGGTCGCCGGCCTTGAAGTGCTTCACATTCGCGCCCACCGCCCGTACAACGCCACTCACATCGCGGCCCAGAATCGCCGGAAATGACAACGGAAAATCCTTCTGCCGCATCCCTGAACGGACTTTCCAGTCAATCGGATTGACGCTTGCAGCGGCTGCCGCGATCAGTACCGTGCTTCCGCTAACCTGCGGTTCGGGAACGTTGTCTTCAAATTTCAGCTTCTCAGGACCGCCATACTCATGCAGCACCACTGCCTTCATCGCGTAATCTCCGCCCTCAGAGCTTCAGGCATATTAGCGGCAACAACTCGCCCACGGAAGCGGGTACAGTATTGTCTGTATGTCAGAGGAGCGAGGCGATGCGTCCAATCCCTCGGACACCGGGCCCCCAGGAGCCTACCCACCATTAGAGAAGGTCACCGGCAATTAGATGTCGGGACGACCCAAGAGTTCGCATTTCTAATCCTCTACCTGCGAGTTTCCTTCCTCTGAAACGCTCAATTGTTTGTGGCTCGTTCGCTACGCTTGGGTTTTTCCAGGCAGCCAAAGCCAACTCAGTGTTGCCCGTTCCGGTTTGCGGATGGGAGCCGCGATCCTTGAGCGAAATAAGCCGGGAGCTTGTCTTTCAGAGTGTCCGGTGGAACTTCCAGTGCCGAGCCGGACGGTAGGGAGCCCAATTGAAAGGGGCCGTAGGCCGTGCGGATCAGGCGGTTAACGTGCAGGCCGATATGCGCCATGACTTTGCGGACTTCACGATTCTTGCCATCTTTGAGACTGACGGCAATCCACACATTGGCGCCGCTCCCCCCTTCGATCCTGGCTTCGATGGGCCCATATCTCACGCCGTCAACCGTGATGCCCTGTGCCAGTCTAGCGAGACGGGCGGCATTTACGGCGCCATGCACGCGCACCCGGTAGCAACGCTTCAAGGCATTCGCCGGCAATTCGAGATATCGCGCCAGGCCGCCATCGTTGGTGAGCAGCAGCAGGCCTTCGCTCATCAGGTCCAGCCGGCCGACGCTGACCACGCGCGGAAGTTTTCCAGGCAAATGGGCAAAGACGGTCGGACGCCCTTTTTCGTCGCGCGCGGTGGTCACCAGACCGACGGGCTTGTGATACAAGAACAGGCGCGGCGCTTCAGGGGCCGGCAACGTTCTGCCGTCCACAATGATCCTGTCGGTTGGCTCAACGGTGAAGGCCGGTGTGTCCAGCATCTTTCCATTCACACTCACGCGCCCGTCGAGAATCCACCGTTCGGCATCGCGGCGCGAGCACAGCCCAGCGCGTGCGATGACCTTGGCGATGCGCTCGCCCTCCTTAACCTTGTTCATGCCCGAAGGAAATAATATTGGCAGGGACAGTCGGAGACAAGTGGAATGCCAATCCTGACAAATCGCCGTCTCGGAAGTTGGCTTTGATTTGATTCCCGATGTACGAAAAAGCCTTGTCGGATTGTGGCCCAGGGGACGATTGCTTCCATCACCTTGCCCGTCCCTTGCGTCCCTTCGACCAGTAGCATTTTCATTCAGCTCTTCCTAGGCTAGTTCCAGCGCAAGGGGACGGCATGACTGATCGATTGCGGCCTTTCGTTTGTCAGCAGTGTGCTAAAGAGAAAGCGAATTGGACTGAAAACTGTCCTCATGCGATTGAGGTCTGGAAGAACGGATACCATCGCGCTCTAGAGGAGCGCCCGCGTCCCCGGCTAACGTCTGAGGACGTGCGTCAGGCATTAAGCGGCCTGTCATCTTCTTGGAAGAATTTTTACCATCTGGGCGCGGATGCACTCAACCGCATCCTCGATGAGAAGGAGAAGCGGCAGTGAGCCGCTGAAAGCTCCTCCCGCGGCCTTGGGTAGGTCCCGAAAAGTCGCCCCTTCGGAAACTGACTGACCGCCAGCCTCCGGCCGAGCGTGAATTTGCGCGCCGTTTCCGCTAGAATTGCGGACGACCAAATATGGATTTCGACCAGCTCAACACCTTTGTAGAAGTGGCAAAGCACGGCAGTTTCTCCCTAGCGGGCCGCAAGGTCTTCCGCTCGCAATCGGCCGTCAGCGCCCAGATCCGGCAACTCGAGCAGGAATACGGCGAAAAGCTATTCGGCCGCATGGGGAAGACCGTGCGGCTGACGCCGGCGGGCGAGGTGCTGTTCGAGTACGCGGAGCGCTTTCTGTCGTTGCGCCAGGAGTCGCTGCGCGCCGTGGCCGACCAATCGGAGATGCCGCGCGGGATTTTGGCCATTGGGGCGAACGAGGCCACCTGCCTCTACGTCTTGCCCGAGGTTTTCTCGAAATTTCACCGCAGCTATCCCGACGTGCAGATCAGTATCTACCGCAATTTCAGCCACAAGATTTTGCAGCGAGTGGAAGACGGAAGCATCGACCTGGGCATCGTAACCCTGCCGGTGAAGTCGCCCAGCCTCAAAGTGCATTCGATCTATCGAGATCGCGTGATGCTGATGGTGAGCACGAAGAACCCGCTCTCGAAGCTGAAAGAGGTCACCGCCAAGGATATTGCCGGCCAGCCGTTGATTTTCCCCAAGACCGGCTTTACGCGGCAGGTCCTGGACAAAGTCTTTCGCCCCTACGTGACCGATCTGCGCATTGTGATGGAGTTGCCCAGCGTCACGATGATCAAACTCTTCGTGGGCGCCAATCTCGGCGTATCCCTGATCAGCGAAGGGTTCACCAAGGACGACGTGCGCGCCGGCCGCGTGAAACTCATCCCCATCAAGGATGCTGAGCTATGGCGCGAACTGGGATTGATTTATCGCCGTGATCGGCATTTGCCGCGCTCGGCCGGCGCCTTCGTGGATCTGATACGAGGTATCGATAGTAAATCCGACGGCAAATCCGAAGCCAAGCTCGAGGGCAAAGACGGGAAACCAGAAAACGAGGTTTAAATTCGGCAGGAGCCGCAATAGCGCGAACCCGTCAAGCTGACCTCAGAACGTTATCTCAACGACAAAACAGATGATGTGAAGTTAGTTCTAGGCTTCGGGCTTTTTATCCGCCGCGGCGGTGGCGGGCCCTGATGCCAACTTCGAGGCCCAGGTGTGCCACACAACGGCATCCTTCTTGAACATAGGATCGGCGAGAGCCATGCCCATGGGCACCCAGGACGTGCCGCCAACCTGCGCATAGGCCGCTTTCGCCAATGTGCCCTGCGGCGTTAACAGGAAGAAGTAGATATCGGCGGTACTCTGGCGTTCCAGCACCAGCACATCCATATGCTTGGCGTCCTGCGTCAGAAAGACTCCACGAGCGACCGGCAAGCCGCCTTCGGTGGCGCGAGGAAGCGCAACCACTTTGGTATCGCCGTTGCAAACCTGCAGAATCGTGCATACGTCCGAAGGAATGCCGTTGCCTGCCGGCTTCCAGTTGAGGATCCCCTTATGGTCCATGATGTCCTTCGAGACGTTAAACTGACCGCCGGCTTGCGCGCGCAGATGCGCTGGCAATTGCCACATGAGGATCATGACCATGGGCGCAAGCCAGAGAAAATTGCGGAATCGATTGGTTTTCATCGTTGATTTCCTCCGGCTCTTACACGAACCGAAAATTTTCGCAGTTTGGACCCCGTTCGGCCAATCACAACCGCGATGCCAAGCCACCGGAAACTGAACCCTGGATAACGCCAAATCATCTCAGGTTGATGTTCGTAGTTCAATGATTTTTTGGCATTTTGCCCTGCGCTTGCCACGGTCACGTCACTGGGAATCACGGGTCACGACGGTTCTAAGCTTGGCTACCCCACCGGATCCGCCACGCCGCTTGCCTCGGAAGGTCGCCAAGCTCGATTGTCGCGAGCAATTTTTAGTGAGGAAAGGGCGCCAGCGGAGCCTTCGTTGCCGCCGGCAAAGGCGCACGCGCTACATTCATGATCATGGCTAGCGTCGTGTAATAGCCGACGAGGCCGGTCATATCCACTACGCCCTGCTCGCCGAACTTGGCCAGCGCGCGGGAATAGGTGGCATCGCTGACGCTCTGGTTCTGACGCAGTTCGGTGCAGAAGTCATAGGCAGCCTCTTCATCCGGCTCCATTCCCGAGGGACGCCGTCCTTCCGCGATGGCGGTAATGAAATCCTGTTTGACTCCGGCTTTCAGGGCGGTCGGTTCGTGAGCGTTGTACTCATATTGCTGCGTCCACTGCCTGGCCGTGAGCAGGATGACGAATTCGCTGATCTTAGGGCCCACGCTATTGTGGAAGCGCAGATACTCTCCCGTTTTTTGCAGCCGGCTCATGAGCTCGGGGCTGCGGAGGAGCGGGATGAAAGGACCGCCGGCGCCCGCCGCGCCGCGCGGTCCTGCCACCACCTCGTCGAGGGCTTTCCGCTGCGCTTCGGTCATTTTCTCCTTGGGGATCGGCGGCATGCGGTCCTGTGCCGCGGCAGCGCTCAAACAAAACAAGAGAAGAAAAGAGTCGAGAGCAAAAGTTGCCAGTCTCACGGGTAGGCTCCTCCTCACGGGAATTGGCCCTGAGCGCTTCAGCGCCAAATTACTTGGCCGATTTGAGTTCGGCGTAAAGCTGGGTAAGGAAGCGGTCGGTGGTCTCCTTCGAGTTGGGTACCCGCGCGTCATATTCGGAGGTCGGGTGCGCGGCGATTACTTCTTCCTGCGTCTTACCCTGGGAAACCAGTTGCGACACGCGATCGCGTATGGCCAAGAGCATGTCCCGGTGGGCCATCACTTCCGCGCGGCCAACGACGGGCCCATGGCCGGGTACGATCTTCGTATTCGGCCCTGCCATCCCGATCACAATGCCAAGGCCGTCGAGCATGCCATCGAGGCTGCCGCCATTCGCCCGGTCGATATTCGGATATTGAATCGAACGGTAGAAGTCGCCGGTCATGATCACGTCCGAGTCCGGGAAGTAGACCAGAGTGTCGCCGTCGGTGTGCGCGCGCGGAATCGCAATCAGGCGTATCTCCTGGCCGTTCATGTGGAAGGTCATCCGTCCCTCGTACGTGATGAGGGGAAGCGCCAAGGGCGGCGCCGGCACACCGGGCGTGCCATTGGCCGCGGGGACTGGATGCGCGAGCCGATAACGCAACTCGTCACGAGCGACAATGACCGCGCCCATCTTGGCGAAATTTTCGTTGCCGCCGGTGTGGTCCGGGTGAACGTGCGTATTGACCAGAAAGCGGATAGGGCCATTCGAGATTTGCTTGATGGCCGCGGCGATTTTTTGGCTCAGGGGCGCGAACTGAGCGTCCACCATGAAAACGCCGTCCGGCCCCGTGAGCACGCCGATCGTCCCGCCCTGACCCTCGAGCGTGTAAAAATTGTCGGCCAGCTTGGTGGTCTTGATCTCGACCTTGCTGAAGTCCGGCGGGGCCTGGCCTCGCGAAGAAACCGACACGGCGAGAATGGCAATTGCGACCAGCACGGCATAACGCATTGAAACCGGCATCGTTTTCGTTTTCATGATCGTCGCTCCTGAAACGGGAAGCTCGCTTCCGTGGCGCGGAACCGCCGATGACCGAGAGTATATACTTTCACGGCCTATTGCGTCGTCTCTCAATGCCAAAACAATCTGATTCACTCCGAACCTCATTGAGGTGTATATAATGACGGGGCGTTTCGGACGGGACATTCCCGAAGCCGCTGGCTCACATTGCCAAAATGAATTCCCGGGAAGCCATCTTGAGGAGGTATGCCATGCGAATTGCACGGGCGCTTTACTTCGGCGGCGCAGTGGCCGCGATCATCGCCGGATATCTGATAACCGCACGGACCGGGCTCCATGCCCAACAGAACGCAGCCGTACAAGTCGGCGCGAACGATATCGGCGGAGTGGTCTCCAGCAGCAAGGGACCCGAGGCGGGCGTCTGGGTGATCGCCGAGACCACGGACCTGCCCACGCGCTATGATCAAGGAAGTGGTCACCGACGATCGCGGGCGTTACCTGATTCCCGATCTTCCCAAGGCAAACTATACGGTGTTGGCCCGCGGCTACGGCCTGGTGGATTCGCCCAAGGCCAAGTGCGAACCAGGCAAGACGCTGGACCTCAAGCCCACCGTGGCGCCGGACACAAAGACCGCCGCGCAATACTATCCCGCCAACTATTGGTACGCGCTGCTGCAAGGTTCCCGCGCAAGAACGAATTTCCCGGCACGGGCCCCGATCGGGCAACGGCATTTCGCCCAAGCATGAAGATCGCAGGCGGAGTGGCTCCATCTGGTCAAAACCGATAGCTGCGAATCCTGCCACCAACTGGGCAACAAATATACGCGCACGATTCCGCGACATGTTCAGCAACCTGGATTCGCCCGCCCAGGCTTGGGCGCGCCGCGTGCAGTCCGGGCAGGCCGGCAACGCTTATGATGGGCGGCCTGGCCAACCTCGGCGCCGAAGCGAGCCACGGCAGAGTTTGGCGATTGGACCACGCGCATCGCGCACGGCGAATTGCCCGCCGACGCGCCGCCGCGCCCGCAAGGGCATCGAGCGCAACATCGTCATCACGCAATGGGACTGGGCCGATCCCAAGGCGTACCTGCACGACGAAATCTCCACCGACAAGCGCAATCCAAAGGTTAACGCCAATGGCTTGATTTATGGATCGCCCGAGGAGAGCCGCGATTATCTGCCCGTGCTCGATCCGGTGCACACCACCACTCGCTCAGGTGAAAACCCCTACCGCGATCCGAACACGCCAGGCCAGCCGACGCCGTTGCAGCCGTCGCCCATTTGGGGTGACGAAGCGATTTGGGACAGCCACACCACGGTCCACAATCCCATGTTCGACGCGACGCGGCCGCCTGTGGTACACGTCCCGCATCCGCGCCGACCGCCAATCCCGCCTTCTGCAAGGCAGGGCTCGGCTCTGCACTTCGGCGCAAGCTCACTCCGGTGGACACGCTCCGGCCGCCAGCTATCCGTATACGATCCGACGACCAAGAAGATCTCCATGATCGACACCTGCTTCGGCACGCACCACCTGATGTTCGCCGAAGACGCCAACAACACGCTTTGGACCAGCAGCGGCGGTGGCGGCGGAGTAGTGGGCTGGCTGAACACGAAGATGTGGGACCAGACGCACGACGCGGAGAAATCGCAGGGCTGGACGGCGCTGGTTCTCGATACCAACGGCAACGGCAAGCGCGACGCCTACGTCGAGGGCGAGCAGGACGTGGCCACCGCGCCGAGCGGCGAAAGCCTAGGCACTGTCCTCGGCCGTGAACGCGGTCGCCGATCCGACCAAGGATACGCGCCTCAACGCCGCCTTCTACGGCCTTGGCATCGGCGCCAGACGGCGTCGATGTGGGGTAGCGTGCTGGGCTTTCCGGGCGGCATCGTGCGCCTGAATCCGGGACCGAATCCGCCGGAAACGGCGCTGGCCGAATACTACGAGGTGCCCTGGAACAATCCCAAGGCGCCCGTCTGGGGATTTTCGCCGCGGGGCATGGATATCGACGGCAACAGCGTGGCTTGGGTGGCGCTGGCCAGCGGACACATCGCCAGCTTCGACCGGCGCAAATGCAAGGGCCCTCTAAACGGCCCGAACGCAACCGGGCAGCAGTGTCCGGAAGGCTGGACGCTCTATCCGACGCCCGGGCCGAAGTTCAAGAACGTGAAGACTATCGGGCAGCGCCGATTCGCATTACTACGATCTGGGTGGATCAGTTCGACACGCTGGGGCTGGGCAAGAACACGCCCATCGTTACCGGCAATTCGTCGGATTCGCTGATCGCCCTGGTGAACGGCAAGTTCGTAATCATGCGCGTGCCCTACCCGCTGGGCTTCTTCGCCAAAGGCATGGACGGCCGCATCGACGATCCCAAGGAAGGCTGGAAGGGCAAGGGCGTCTGGACCACCTGGGGCACGCGCACACCATTCCACAGCGAGACCGGAAAAGGGACCATGCCCAAGGTGGTTCACTTCCAGCTTCGACCGAACCCGCTGGCGCACTAACGCGCCTCTGTAGTATGTGGTGTGGTGGTGGCACAGGCGCTCTCGCCTGTGCCACATCGCGGCTGGCTATTAACGCTGCGCTTGGCTCAGCTTAGTCTCCGGCTGAAGTTGCAGCTTGATCCACGGTAGGACCACTTCATCGAAGATCCTTCCGTTCGTCCACTCTTCGGATCTCCCCGTGTGCCCGCCATCCGGATTCACCCAGGCGGATTTCGCCGAGCCCCCCGACTGGAGCAGAAGATAAAGATCGCCGATGGGGACCTGCGTGTCTTTCGCTCCGTTGGCGATGAGCATGGGAGCTGAGGGCTTGCCCAGGAAGCCTTCCGTCTTTAAAGAGAGATGCGGCCCGTAGGCGAGGAATTCGTCCAGGGTGTTGACGCCGTAGATCGCCGCGCGCGCCGGGAAGAGGTCGAAGAGATATTCGTCGGTATTGAGTCCGGGCTTTTGCCACTCCGGGGAGAAATAGCCGTCGATCGGACCGCCCTGAATCACGACTCCACGAATGCGCGCCTTCTGCTCATAAGCGAGCTTTGCCGCCCAATATCCGCTCCAGCTAATGCTGCGAACGGCGATGCGCTTGCTGTCCACCTCGGGGCGCGTGGCCAGATAATCGAGCACGGAGGCGAACATGCGCTCCGCTCCGACGTCAACCTTTATGGGCGCCTCGCCTGTTCCGGGCATATCCACGGCAAAGAGGGCGATTCCGTTCGGCAGCACGCCCGCGTCCGACTGTATGGCTTCCTCCTTGCGCGAATCGAGTGCGCTGATCGTGAGAACGAGCGGCGCGGGTCGAACACCCTTGGGGAGCCGCAGATATCCCACGATCTCCTTGCCCTCGAATGGAATCCTCACGCTCTCCATCGGCGGATCGAGGAGCCGGCCGTAATTCCGGAAGGCCACCAGAGCGTTCTGATAAGCCTTTTTCTTGCCGGGCGAATTCGGAGTAGGCCAGCGGGCGAACGAGTAGTAGCGCCAGGCCATCAGGTAGTCTTCGCGCTGCTTGTCTTTATCGCTGTCCGCCGCGGCGCGGCTGGCGTAACGATCGGCGATGGTGCTCCAGGCCGCGGCCCATTCATCGCGGTCCAAGCTATGAATATTGGCCAGCGCCTCGCGCGCGTCGTCGGATTTGAGTCCGGTCGCCGGCGTGAGATTGTGGTCCACGCGCCTTTGCGTTTCGGTTTTTAGCTGCTCGAGATTACGCGGCCCGCTGCTTTGCGCCAATGCCGCGGCGCCGGCCAGCAACACCAGGCTGATCCCCGCGGCGGCACCTGCCAGGAAATTTCTTAAGCTAACGCTGCGCATCCGGACCTCCTTATAGCGGCTCTCGTTGAAGGTGAATCAGGGCTGCTTTCTCCGGCCATCTTATATCAGGTTTCCGTCTACCGGCGAGGGCCGCCGCTTCGCCGGCCTCGGCAATAGGAATGCCGCGAAAAAGCTAACAGTTCACGATGAACCACTCCTGGCCCTTTTTACGCTTGTCGGCATTCAGAGTGACTCTCTAGACTGAAACCACTGTACCGTCCAGGTACATTCCTCCAGTTCAGCGTGAGGGCACCGGATGAGACGCAAGCGACTTGGCGAAGTTCTCCATGAGCGCGGCAAGATATCCACGAGCGACTTGGAATCGGCTCTGGAAGAGCAGCAGCAGAAGCTGAGCCATTTGGGCGAATTGCTGCTGGAGCGCGGCCTGGTCGACAAAGCCGACCTGATTACCGCCTTGGAAGAGGTTTGCCTTGTTCCCTACCTGGATATCGCCAATTCACCGGTGGATGCGGGCACTTTGCGGCTGGTGCCGCGGGAATTCGCCGAACGCTTTTCGGTTCTGCCCATCCGGCGCGACCTCTCCAGGCTGATCGTGGTGATGTCCGACCCGCGTAACGCATCGGTGCTCAAGGAACTGGGCGCGATTACGGGCATGAGCATCTCTCCCCGGCTGGCCTTTCATGCCGAACTGCGCGAAGCCATCCTGCAACATTATTCGCAGCTTGCTCCGGAATCGGCGCGCGAAGACGCGTCATACTTTTCGACAAACGACGCGGAGGAGATGGAGTTCGTCTCCACGAGCACGCGGCAGGCCAATAAGGAGGCCATTGCCGAAGCCCAAGCCGAACTGCGCGGCAGGAAGACGCCGGCCGTGCGGCTGGTCTCGGACGTGATTCGCGCGGCCATGGAGAAGCGCGCCAGCGACATTCATATCGATCCCCGGGCCAAAGAGGCCATCGTGCGCATTCGCGTGGATGGCGTGCTGCGGGATTTCCAACACGTGCCGCGCTCGATTCAGAATGCGCTCGTTTCGCGCATCAAGATTCTCTCGGACATGGATATCGCCGAGCACCGCAACCCCCAGGACGGCCGGTTCATGATTTCCACCAAGAACCGCGCCCTGGACCTGCGCGTCTCCACTCTGCCAACGCAGTATGGCGAAAAAATCGTGATGCGCCTGCTCGAGCCGAGCGCTCCCCTGCTGAACTTCAGCGAACTTGGTTTTACGCCCAGCCTGGTGGAGGCATTGCAGCGGCTGCTCTCGCTTCCCCAAGGGCTCATCCTGGTGACGGGACCAACGGGTTCCGGCAAATCCACCACGCTGTATTCGGCGCTGAACTTTCTGCGCAAACCCTCCGTGAACATCGTGACGGTGGAAGATCCGGTGGAGTATGCCCTGGCGGGAATAAACCAGGTGCACGTGAACAGCAAGGCCGGCCTGACGTTTGCCAATGTATTGCGCTCGCTGCTGAGGCAGGATCCGAACGTGATCATGGTGGGCGAAATCCGCGATAAGGAAACGGCGGAGATCGCTTTGAAAGCGGCGCAGACGGGCCAGTTCGTGCTCTCGACTCTGCACACCAACGACAGCGTCTCCGCCATCGTCCGCCTGCTCGATTTGGGAATGCCGCCTTTCCTGATCTCCTCGTCGGTGGTGGGTATCGTCGCGCAGCGCTTGGTGCGCAAACTTTGCCGTTGCCATTCGCTCGAGCCCATGACCGCGGGCCTCTCCGACCGTCTTGCGGAGGCGGGCCTGCCCGTCAGCCGCGAGGAGATTCGCGTGCCGGGAGCGTGCGCCATTTGCGATCGCAGCGGATACAAAGGACGCATGGCCGCGGCCGAATTGCTCACCGTAAGTGAACCGATCCGCGCCATGATCCGCGCCGGGGAAAGCAGCGATGCGATACGCGATTTCGCGCGGGTTCGGGGTATGCGCCTGATGCACGAGGACGGCCTGGAAAAGGTGAAGACGGGCCTCACCACCTACGACGAGATCTTTCGCATCGTGCCCCTTGAATCCGTGGCGCGCCATTTATGCGCCGCTTGCGGCCGGCAACTCCACGCCGAATTTCAGTTTTGTCCTTTTTGCGGGGAGCGCCAATCGAACACCCAGCAGGAAACACCTAAACTCGATCCCGAAGGAGTTTTGCTACCGTGAGCCCATCCAAGAGTCGCGAAGAAGATATCCGCCAGCGGCGCTCTCCTCGATATGCGCAGTTCAGCGAACTCTCTTTGACCTACGAGGGGCGCACCGAGGAGATCTCCGTGCGTCCTCCGGACCTCAGCGCGCATGGCATGTTCATCAATACGGTGAGGCACTTTCCCGAAGGCGCCATCCTAAAGCTTCGTTTCCGCCTCAACCGCTCGGGCATCGAAGTTCAGGCGCGCGGCGAGGTTCGTTACTGCCTTACTGGAGTGGGTATCGGCGTGGAATTTGTGGGCCTCTCACCGGAATACGTGCAGGCCATCGAGGAAGAAGTCGCCGGAACTCCCATCATTGGATGATGCTTCCCTGCTCTTTTCGGCGTTAGCCAGCGGCCAATTCTTTTCGATAAAAACGAATGAGCGCGCGTCAACCGTCCATCGTGCGTGCTAGGCGAGGACCGGACGCGGCGTCACTTTGCGGTTGCGGCTCCGGCAGCGCCTTCGGTTGGCCTTTCGGCCGGGCGGACGCGCTTTCCGACTCTGGCTTGACGGCCGAACCCAGGGCGATCGGAAATTCCATGCGAAACGTGGTTCCTGTCGTGGTGGTTTCCACGCTCATGCGCCCTTCATGGTCGCTGACCACCGTCTGAATGGTGGCCAAGCCCAATCCGGCTCCATCCACTTTGGCCGCATAGGGTGCTGGCGAGTCCGCCGTTTTGCCCCTTTCCACTCCCCCGCGAGTATCGGAAATCTCCACGCGTACGCTTCCGTTTTGCCGGGCGGTACGGATGGTGAGCGTTCCACCCATGGGCATCGCGCTGACCGAATTCGCGATCACGTTCTCAAAGCCTTTGTACAAAAGCTCCGCGTCCGCCGAAATCTTGGGCGCGTATTCATCCAGCAGAAGCTCCGGTTGTACCGGAGGCCGGCCGCGGAACTGGAATTGGGGCTCAAAGGAGGTTACTGCCGCCCGGACGATTTCGTTCACGTCCACAGCCTGCTTGCGCGGCTCGCGCATCTTGCCCAAGTCGCTGAATCGGGTGACGATCCCCTTGAGGTGTTCCATTTCCGTGGTGGCCGTTTTCATGGATTCCCAGAACGTCTCGTCGAACTGTTCCGGCGTCTGCTCGCGCGCCCGCGACAAATTCTCCAGCGTGACTTGCAGGGAGAAAAGCGGAAGCTTCAACTCCACGGCAAAGTTCCGGGCCAGTTCGCGCCATGCGGCCACGCGTTCGGCCTGCACCAGCTTTTCGCGCCTGGCGGCGATCTGGACGCTCATCTCATTGAAGGCGCGCACCACGCGGCCCGCTTCGCCTCGCGCTCGCGTATCCGCCTTGACGTTCCAGCGGCCCGCGCCAAGTTCGCGTGCGGCCCTTGCCAGACGTTCCAGAGGAGCGCTCACCTGCCGCGAAATGGACCAGGACAAGATCAGCACAAAGAGAATTCCAGCCGCCCCAATCACGAGTGTGGCATTGCGAATGTATGTTGAAGTCGTGGCGAGAGAGCCCTGTGGACTGCCCACCAGTATGGCCGCCAGCAATTCATTACTTTGGCCCGCGAGCGGGAGGGCCATGAATTTCTCGGCTTCCGGCGCCGTCCCACCTCGGACTTCATATTCGCCGGCACGAGGCTGGCTTTGCATCGCTTCGATCAGGCTCGAGAAGCGTTCCGGCTGCGATGCCGGGCCTTCGGAATCCACCAGGGCGTCCGGCACAAATCCGTTCTCCAGATTGCGATAAAAGAAGACATGCATACCCTCAGGCACTGTCAGTGCATGTAGAAAGTCGGCATCGAGCCTCCTGCCTCCAATGATGTACAGCTTCTTTTCCCCAACGCCCACGATCCGAACGGCCAGCAATCCCAGATCAACCGTATCCGGCAGCTCAACTTTTGCGAGAAACGCTTTCCGCTGATTCCAATCCGTCTGCTGCGTCACCCAATCGTTCTTGAAGCCGATGCGGCCCGGCCATTGCGCCGAAGAGATCAGCGTGCCGTCATCGCGGACAAACTCCAGGAAATCGAGTTGCCGCGAGGTGGCGATCCCTCGCGCGTCGCGTGCATAGAGAGAGGGATCGCTCTGAGGACGGCTCAAATCGATGGCCATGCGCAGTGTTCCTTCGGCCTCGGCGATCCCCTGCAGCGCATAGGACACTTCGTCGCCGCGACGCAGGAATTCCCGCTGGGATTGCGTCACCAGGGTATCGGCTTGCTGCCGCTGCACCTCGTCGAACTGCCGGCGCACAAAACGATTGACGCTCCAAGCCAGAACGCCGAGCGAACCGCAAACCGCCGCCACGGTAAAAATAGTTAATTTGGTGCGTAACTTCATGACTGGTCTCGTCTACTCCGCCGGAATCTCCGGATTACCACCATGGATATCGTTGGCCGTGCCTGAGGCACGAATCCCAGTTCGGGCACAAGCGCGATTTTCTCGCGCCGCTGGAATCATAGTTGAGGCGCGCACCGCCAGGGCGGGAAAGTTACGTGCGTGTTACCGAAAGGGATCGGGGCTGCCGAAGATGTACCGAGTTAACAAAGATACTGCCGGGATTACCAGAAATGCTTCGAGGCGGCCACTCCTGCTGCCCCTGCCCGATTCGGTTATACTGCCGTAGAGGCCTACATGCGTCGCACGGGACTGAAGATCGGCCGAGTGTTCGGGATTCCCATCTTCCTGCACTTGAGCTGGTTTTTGATTTTTGTGCTGATCACTTATTCGCTGGGCGATGAGTTTGGCGCGCGATATCCCCAGTGGAGCAGCCGTGAGCTCTGGACGCCTGGACATCCTAACCAGCCTGCTTTTCTTCGGTTCCGTGCTCTTTCACGAGCTTTCGCATAGCGTTGTGGCCCGCCACTATAAGATTCCCGTCGCTTCCATCACTCTCTTCTTTTTTGGCGGCATCGCCAGCATTACGCAGGACCCGGAGCGCGCGAGCCAGGAATTTCTCATAGCCGCCGCGGGGCCCGCATCGAGTTACGTGCTCGCGGGCGGCTTTTGGCTGCTGTCTCTGCTGACTCCGGATGGAAGCATGCTGAACGCACTGGGCGGATGGCTTGCGGGAACGAATCTGCTGCTGGCGACCTTCAACCTTTTGCCCGGCTTTCCGCTGGACGGGGGACGCATCTTCCGGTCGATTATCTGGGGGATTACCAAGGACTATTCCCGCTCCACGCGCATAGCGGCACGCATCGGACAGGCCATCGCCGTCGGGATGATGGCTTTCGGCCTGTTTCTGGCCTTTCGGTTTCACTCCAGCGTGAACGGCGTCTGGTTTATTTTCCTTGGCTGGTTCTTGCTCTCGGCGGCGCGGCAGAGCTACGCGCAGATCACCACGCAGGGCGCTCTGCAAGGGCTGCGCGCGATCGACGTGATGACCTCGGAGATGCCTACGATTGGCCGCGATCTCACGCTCGAAGAGTACGCGCAGGAGGCGGCGCGCACGGGAAGGCGGGCGCATCTGGTGGTGTCTGACGGTAAGCTCGTCGGGCTGATGCGATTGGAGGCGCTGCAAGCGATTCCCAAGGAGGAATGGGCATCGACTTCGGTGCAGGCGGCGATGCTTCCGCGAGAACAGCTGCCGTGGGCCGCGCCGGACGAACCGGTGCTCAACGTCCTCGAACGCATGCGATCCGCGAATGTAGATCAGCTCGCAGTGGTTAGAGGCGACAGCGTGGTGGGAGTGGTCACTCGCGATTCCATTTCGCGAATCGTGCAGGCGCGCGTCGATCTAGGCCAGGCGACAAGCAATTAGTCACCGAGAAATTCAGCCGCCCCGCGTGTGCATCTCCAGGTGCGGATCGCGGCGCAACTCTTCAATCCTAATAAAAGCCTCGCGGTGGTTTTCGGCGGCCCGTTCTTCGGCGCCGCGATCCTCGCGACCTCGCCAGGATTCCTCAATGACGCGAGCAATCGCTGAGTCAATTGCGGCGTCGGCGGATCTCCGCGATGCGCTGGAACCGCCGGCCCCGCCGCGCACGAGCTTCCGCAGATCGGTGCCGTCCGTGGCATAAAGGCAGCGATACCAGAAGCCATCCGCGGTAATGCGGCTGCGATCGCAGGTTCGGCAAAAAGGCGCGGTGGTGGAGGCGATAATTCCGAAAACGGTGCCATCGGGCAGCAGAAATCGCGTGGCGGGAGCGGAGCTGGCTTCGCCGGCCGGAGTTATTTTGCCGTAGCGCTGCTCGAGGCGTTGCAGCATTTCATCGCGCGAGACCACCTTGGCCATGCTCCATTTGGTGGCGCCGAGGACGTCCATATACTCGATAAAGCGCACCTCCGCGCCGTTCGCCCGGCCGAACTCGATCAGGTCGGCGATCTCGTCGTCGTTTTCGCCTCGCACAATCACCGCGTCGGCTTTCGTTCCCGTGAATCCGGCGCGGCGCGCCGCGTCAAAGGCCGAGAGCACGCGATGGTGCTCGTCGCGGCGGGTCATTTGGCGGAAGCGGGCAGGTTGCAGCGTATCGAGGCTGATGGTCACGCGGCCGAGGCCAGCGCGCTTGAGCGCCTCGGCTTGATCGGCAAAGAGGATGCCGTTGGTCGTGAGCGCGAGATCTTCCACGCGCGGATTCTGCGCCAGCATGGCGATCAGCCGGTCGAGATTCTGGCGGAGCAAAGGCTCACCGCCGGTAAGGCGGACGCGGGAGACGCCCAGGCCCGTGAAGATTTCCACCAGGCGGGCCAATTCCTCGAAGCTGAGCAGTTCCTCGCGCGGAAGCCAGACGTAATCCTCCTCCGGCATGCAATAAAGGCAGCGCAGGTTGCAGCGATCCGTGACCGACAGGCGCAAGCTTTCGAGCGGGCGGCCTAAGCGATCACGCAGCGGAAGTGAGGATTTGTAGCCATGGAAGCTCTATAGACGCTGTATATACGATGTTAGAGGGCGGCGGGAATGGCGTCAATCGACAGTCCCCGCGGGCAGGCCCCGCGGGCATGCTCGGATAGACCCGCCACCAGACTGCAAGTCATGTTCGCAACTCGATTTTTAACCTCGGTGTTAACCTCCGCGCTAGCCTTCCTCCTGGTATTGCGTCTTCAGCCGCGATACGACGCCGGGATCAGACAGCGTCGTGGTGTCGCCGAGGACGCGGCCTTCGGCAATGTCGCGCAGCAGGCGGCGCATGATTTTGGCGCTGCGCGTCTTGGGAAGCTCGTGGACGAAGAAGATCTCATCGGGACGGGCGATGGCGCCAATCTTCCCTACCACGTGCTGCTTGAGTTCGTTTTTCAGGGCTTCGCCCGGGGCGATGCCTTCCTTGAGCGTGACAAAGGCGGAAATTCCCTGCCCTTTGACCTCGTGCGTTCTGCCAATGACGGCAGCTTCGGCTACCGACTGGTGATCGACGAGCGCGCTTTCCACTTCGTACGTGGAGATGCGATGGCCGGCCACGTTCATCACGTCATCGACGCGGCCCAGAAGCCAGAAGTAACCGTCCTCGTCAATTTTGCAGCCGTCGCCCGTGAAATACATTCCGGGATAACGAGACCAGTATTGCTGCACGTAGCGATCGGGGTCGCCGTAAATCGTGCGCATCATCGCCGGCCAGGGGCGTTTGAGCACCAGATATCCGCCCGATCCGGGTCCCACTGCTTGACCGTTGGCGTCGACGACTTCCGCGACAATGCCGGGAAGCGGGCGCGTGGCCGATCCTGGCTTGGTGGAAGTGAGGCCGGGCAGCGGCGAAATCAGGATCATGCCGGTTTCCGTTTGCCACCAAGTATCTACGATAGGGCACTTTCGCCGTCCGATGTGATCGTTGTACCAGACCCAGGCCTCCGGATTGATGGGCTCGCCGACCGTACCGAGAAGCCGCAAACTCGCAAGCGAATGGCGCGCGGGCAGCTCCGTGCCCCAGCGCATGAAGGTGCGAATGGCGGTGGGCGCGGTGTAAAAGATGTTCACGCCGTATTTATCGATGACGGACCAGAAACGATCGCGGTCGGGGAAATCGGGCGTTCCTTCGTACATGAGCGAAGTGGCGCCATTCGCGAGGGGCCCATACACAATGTAAGAATGGCCGGTGACCCAGCCGATATCGGCGGTACACCAGTAGACATCGTCTTCCTTGATGTCGAAGACGTAGCGGTGCGTGGTGGATACGCCCACCAGATAACCGCCTGAGGTGTGGACGATACCCTTCGGTTTGCCGGTGGTGCCGCTGGTGTACAAGACAAAGAGCATGTCCTCTGCGTCCATCGGCTCGGCGGCACATTTGTCGGAGGCTGCTTCGGCGACCTCGTGCCACCAGACGTCACGCTCGGGCTGCATGGTAGCTTTGGCGGCGTCACCGACGCGCCGGACGACAACCACATTGCGCACCGTCGGCGTGTCGCGGAGGGCTTCATCGACGCTGGCTTTCAGGGGCACGACGCTGCCGCGGCGCCAAGCGCCATCGCAGGTGACCACCACTTTGGCTTTGGCGTCGTTGATGCGCTCGCGCAAGGCTTCGGCGGAAAATCCGCCGAAAACAATGCTGTGCGGCGCGCCGATTTTCGCGCAGGCGAGCATGGCGATGGCTAGCTCCGGCACCATGCCCATGTAGATCGCCACACGGTCGCCTTTAGCCACTCCCAGCGAACGCAGCGCGTTGGCGAAGCGATTCACTTCGCGCTCGAGCATGCCGTAGGTGAGCACGCGCGAATCGCCCGGCTCGCCCTCCCAGATGATGGCGGCTTTATTGCGGCGCGCGGAGTGCGCGTGGCGATCGACGCAGTTGTAGGCGACGTTCAGCTTCCCGCCGACAAACCATTTGGCCCAGGGCACGTTCCAGTCCAGCACCTTCTGCCAGGGCGTGAACCAATCGAGCTTGTTGGCTTCGTCGGCCCAGAACGACTCGGGATCGCGCATGGCGCGATCGTAGATGGCGGGATCGCCGGCGTTGGCCTGCCGGCGAAACTCCTCGGTGGGCGGGAAAGTTCGGCGCTCCTCGAGCAGCGCGGACAGACCTTTTTCAGTTGGTGCTGACAAGACCAAACCTCCCTAAGTTCGAGCCCCTTGCTAATCCCTCACTGAAGGGGCAGACGTTCCAGGGATGTACGCCAGAGCCGCAACATTGTCAACTCGGAAGGGGGCGGGATCACTCGAGGCCCCCCGGTGTTTTTTCGTAACTGCACATTCTGCAGGGTTTTAAGTCCAATAATTTTGTAAGTGCGTATTCTAAAGGGCTTGCGGCCCATTCTGCGTAAGTGCGCATTCTACGAGAGTTAAGGACTGCCGCGCTAAGGCTGCGGCGCCACCTTAAATCGCAACTCCGACCGCATCGTTTGGCACGGCAAGTGCGGCATCCGCCCCCACCCCCCACCTTTTTTCAAAACGTTGTCATTCTAAAGCAGTTAATTTGGCCCGTTGGAAAACGTTGTCATTCTAAAAGATTTACCGCGCCTCACCGAGGCAAGCGTTCCACCGAAATGAAGAAACCGACCCGCATGCTTGCGCAAGGCCGAAGGCCCCTCGACAAAGTTATCTTCTGCACGCTTATATCTATTATATCGTGCGAGTAAAGAGAGACTCGCCGGGGGTAGCGGGTTAGTTTCGGAGAACGCCCCGTTTATCGGGATCGACCAGCGTTAGATGGCACGGATCAAATAAAGCAATGCGATGGCGGCAACGAATAGGACCGTGGCACCGCTGATCAACGCGCGCTGTCTAAAACGCTTCTGTTTGCGATAATCCATAGTCCTGCAAACGCCTCGGCAAGAGCGACCAGAAAACCTACAAGCCTCGGGACGTGTATCAGGGGCAACATCCACCACCATACGGGCAGGATGCGATAGTTGCGAGCACTCCCCAATGTGTTGGCAGTCGGTCGGTAATTGGCAAAGTCGTGAACATCAGGACGCTGTAGCGCATCGCGCACCTGGTCGAATGAACTGCGCCATATGCCCACCGTCGGCGCCAGGCGCAAACTCCAAACCGTTTGACTGTAGGTTATGCCGCGTTCACTTAACAATGCATCGTAACGTTCCGGAGAACCGACCACCGTCGGAATCTGAAGGACGGCACCGAACAGAGCAAGCCCAAGCCAAAGTCGGCGGTGCCTGGTCAAAACCGAGAGGCCTATAAGTGCGGGTATGATGGGCGTCAGATGTCTGGGTCCCCAACTCAAATCAAACCAGCCCTGCCAAAGCGAATAGAGCAAGAGATAGCCCGCAGACAATCCTAAAATCAGGCGAGTATTGCCATCGAATGGTTTGCGCAGAGCCAGTACGACGACCGGGCAGCAAACCAGCAGACCTACACTTGGGCTAATGAGCAGACCTGCAAACCCAATCGGTGCGCTGCGTAAGCTCCATACGTTCGGCTGGCCCGAAACAAACATACTGCCGAACCGAAACCAGTTATAAGCAGCGTACAATCCAACGCCGACAGCGGAGCCTAGCGCCGATATAAACGCGGCCCTGTAGTTTCGCCTGAGCGCGAGATGAATAAAGGCCGCTATTCCAACTAGGAGAGCGGTGGGCTTGGCGAGAATTGCCAGTCCGCACAGGCTTCCGAGAAGCCATGCATTCGGTGTTTCAGCCATCACGACGATGAGCGCGAGGGTTGCCAGCAACGCAACAAGTGGGTCGGCATAGAAGGACCGAGCCTGGCGCAGCGCCATCGTAGCAAATCCAAATACAAGAGCGGCGGCAACTGCCCGACGCTCGCTAGCTCCAAGGCGTTCTCGGGCTAAGTAGTACGTCGCACCCACGGCCGCAGCGCAAATCATCGTGGAGAGCAGAATCGCAAAAACCGGAACGATATAACCAGCCGGCAAATGTGCATGTTGTGCTGCGAAGAGTCCGACGGCAACGAACGGAATCGCCAAAAAAGGAAGTAAGGGATACCGTATATCGTAAAACTTGCCATCGCGGCCCGGCGCTCCGAAGCCGGGCTCGACGCTAATGTCATGCTTCTGGACAACGGAAAGAGCCACATTCACCGCGGCGCCTCCGTCGAGCGTGGCCAGTGAAGGCGCAAGAACGGAGAGATATATCAGCCAGGCACCGAAACCTAGACGAAGCGTCCGATTCACACGGCATAGGATATCAGAAGCTCGAAGCGCCAACTGATCGTTTGGGACGACGGTGCTTGTTTTCTATCCTGCAAGTCCAGATGAGCCTTATCGGAAACTGACCTAATACCCGCACGAACAGCCCAGTGAAGGGTCGTTCGCTCGGGGTGATCGCTGAATGTCCGGTTTGTGCAAAGTAGAAGTGTCCGCTTTTCTAGGAAGCCGGGCCACCCGAGAGTTGACAAATCGGGCGCAGGCGACCGAGGATACAGCGCATGAAAGCGATCCTTTCACTCGCGATTTAGTCTTGGTGCCGAGGATTCGCGCGCGAGTCCTCAAGAAAAACTCGAGTTTCGTGCAGAGAGATGCCGCAAAAGGAGGCTCCGGTGCGCCGACTGATCGGAATTACACTTCTGGGGTTGTTGGCTGTGGTGGTAACCGTCCGTGGTCAATCCTCAGGTCAATCCTCGGGAAAGGCCAATCCGCTGGTGGGAGCCTGGAAGGTGACGGAGATCGACGATGTGAACAAGCCGCCGCTCACCAATCCTCAGCCGGGCCTTTATGTTTTTACGGAACAGCACTACAGCTTTCTGAGGATCAACGGCACGGCGCCGCTGCCCGCCTATGCTTCCAATGCCAAGGCCACCGACGCCGACAAGGTGGCGGTCTTTGATGCGATTTTCGTCCAGTCCGGCACGTATACCGTGACGGGCAACATGCTGGCAACGAAAGTCCAGGTGGCCAAGAGCGCGTTCGTCCTAGGCTCCAGCGCCCAATACGAATTCGCCGTGAATGGGAAAGAGTTGGTGCTGACGCAGAAGTCGGGAGCGGTGCTGAAACTGGAGCGCGTTGAATAGGCGAGAATCGGCTCGTTTTGCGCGATCCTTAGCACCAAATATCACGAGCACGTAATTTCTCGAGAATGTGTGGGCCAATGTGCCGCCCCTTCGCTACCCACGCTGGGGCTTAAATTGGCGTACAATTCGCGGCTTGGAGGACAAAATGAGCGAAGCGCATTTTGCGTCGTGGCGCCGAGCGGCCCTTCTTCTGCTGCTGGCGATTGTTTGCGGCCTCTCCAACCACTCCCTCGCGCAGGGGCAAGCGCCCGCGGCAATCGTGATCGAAGGCGGCACGCTGATCGATGGGAATGGAGGAGCGCCCGTCAAAGATTCGGTGATCGTTATCGAAGGAAACAAGATCACCAGGGTATCGAGCAAGGGCCAAGCCTCTTATCTTTCTTATCCGGCGAATGCGTGGATCATCAAGGCGGACGGCAAGTACGTGCTTCCCGGGCTCTTCGATTCGCAGAATTCCTACAGCTGGTATTTCGGCGAGGGGATGCTCAACCACGGGATTACGTCCACCATCGACGTGGGGACGACCGGAGAGACGGCGGTGCCCTATCGCGATGCCGTATTTCATGGGAAGGCCAGAGGGCCGCGGGCGTTTACCGGCGTATCGAGACTCAGCGTAAATCCCAATGCCAACGTCTCGACAGGCCTGGAAAATCCGCTGACGCACACGCGCGTCCCCAAATCGGCGGAAGAGACGCGACAACTTGTGAGGGCCTGGATTGCCGCCGGTGCCGATTACATCCTGACCTACGATGGCGCGCTCCCGATGGACTATTACCAGGCGGCCTTCGACGAAGCCAACAAAGCGGGCAAGCCAGTGTTCACGCGGGCATACGGGCCGGTGTTGTTTCCGAAAGATGCCGCCCTTTTGGGCGCGGCCAACTTGCCGCATTCGGCGGGGATCGGCATCGCGGTTACCAAGGACCCCTCCAAATTCAAGCAGGGCCGCGACGACAGGAACGAACTGGATCGCTACGCAGAGATGGACGAGCAGAAAGCGCGCGACCTGATTCAGGTGCTGGTGGCGCACCATGTGTCGCTGGTGCCGACCTTCATGATCAATTTTCCGGGATATCCGAAGGACTGGGCACAATTCGCCGCCGAAGCGCGGATGTTTTTCACCGATCCCGAGCTACTGGCTTACTATCCGCCGGCGGCCATGCATGGGGCGTTGCAGAGCTATGCGCGAATCGACGAGGGCCCGCTGCGCGAGCGGCGCGTGAAGGGCTACCAGAACGCGATGCGCTTCCACAAGATGTTTGTGGAGGCGGGAGGGCATCTGGTGGTTTCCGGGAACACCAACGATGCCTGGGTGCCGGGCGTGGATCTGCATCAGGAGATGCAGATCATGGCGGAAGTGGGCCTCACGCCGATGCAGATCATCATGGGGGCGACGAAGTATCCGGCGGAGATGCTGCGGAAACAAAATCTGCTGGGAACCGTGGAAGCGGGCAAGCTGGCCGACGTGATCCTCGTGAACGCCGATCCGCTGCAGGACATCAGGAACCTGGACAAGATCAACACCGTCATCCAAGACGGAAAAATCGTGGAGCTCGGCTATCACGCGAACTACACGAGCCCTTTTAACAACGTGGCGGCGGCCACGGTGAGCGTAGAGGGGCTTCCGTGGGCGGTGACGCTGAAGAAAGCAAGCCGCGGGGGCGAAGGGGGACCGCAGAGAGGAGCCGAGGAAGGCGCGATTCCCGACCCGCCGAATTCGCCGCAGCCGGCGATTGAAACCTTGAGCCCGATTATCGTGACGCAAGGCAATTCCGCCATGGTCACGCTTACGGGCTTCAACTTCGTGCGGAAGTCCGTGGTCTATTTCAACGGCAGGCCTGCGCCGTTCCGCGCCGTGAGCGCGACCGAGCTTCAGGTAACGCTCGATGCGGAAGCCTTGCGCGAGGCGGGAAGATTCGACCTGGTGGTGAAAAATCCGGAGCCGCTGGATCCGTTTTATGTAAAGGGCATGTGGGGCAACGGAACGTCGAACGTCGCCCACCTGATCGTGAATTACAAATACTAGCGGCCGGCGGTAGTCTTGACGGGCCCAAGCGTGCGTAAGGCGAAAAGCAGATCCCTCGTCGCATAAAACAACTGCGCTCCTCGGGATGACAACCGAAAAGCAAGGCGCAGAGCGCCAAACAAGATCGGAAGGACAGGAATCCCGGATTCGAAACTTTGGAAACCTCAGGGATGGGTCATGTCCGCGGGCCGCACCAGTTGATCGAACTCCTCGCCCGTCAGGTAGCCAAGCCTTAGGGTGACTTCGCGCAGGCTCAGCCCCTCGAGGTAAGCGTCGTGGGCGATCTTGGCGGCCTTGTCGTAGCCGATCTTGGGGCTGAGGGCGGTGACCAGCATCAGCGAATTCTGCACATATTCATCGATGCGTTTGCGGTTCAAGGCGATTCCGCGAATCATGTGGTCCACGAATCCGCGGGAGGCGTCGCTCAGCAGCGTCACCGAGTGCAAGAAGTTGTAGATCAGCACCGGCTTGAAAACGTTCAGCTCGAAATTTCCCTGGGAGCCGGCGAAGGAGATGGCGGCGTTATTCCCGTGGACCTGCACGGCCACCATGGTCATGGCTTCGCACTGTGTGGGATTCACCTTGCCGGGCATGATCGACGAGCCCGGTTCGTTTTCGGGAATGCGGATCTCGGCCAGGCCACAGCGGGGTCCCGAAGCGAGCCAGCGAATGTCGTTGGAGATTTTCATCAGCGAACCCGCGAGCGTGGTGATGGCGCCGTGGGCGTAGACCAGTTCGTCGTGCGCGGAAAGCGCGGCGAACTTATTGCCATGGGAGCGAAAGGGCAGGTGCGCGATCTCCGCGATCTTCTTGGCGGCGCGCTCGGCGAATTCGGGATGCGCGTTCAGGCCGGTGCCCACGGCGGTGCCGCCGATGGCCAGATCGTAAATGCCGTCGAGGGACTGTTCGAGCCGGGCGATATCGCGCTCGATGAGGCTGGCCCAGCCGCCCATCTCCTGGCCGACGGTAAGCGGAGTGGCGTCCATGAGGTGGGTGCGGCCGATCTTGACGACGTCGGCGAACTCCTTGGCCTTGGCATCGAGCGCCTGATGGACGCGGCGCACCGAGGGAATCAGCGCGCCGTGGATGCGCTCGGCGGCGGCGATGTGCATGGCGGCGGGAAACGTGTCGTTGGAGGACTGCGACATGTTCACATCGTCGTTGGGATGAATCGGATTCTTGGAACCGAGAACGCCGCCGGCGAGTTCGATGGCGCGATTGGCGATGACTTCGTTGGCGTTCATGTTGGTTTGCGTGCCGCTGCCGGTCTGCCAGATGCGCAGGGGAAATTCGTCGTTCAATTTTCCGGAGATGACTTCATCGCAGGCCTGCAAGATGAGGCGCGCCTTCTCCGGCGGGAGTTTGCCCAGCTCCTGATTCACCAGCGCGCAGGCCTTCTTCAAAATTCCAAAGGCGCGAATCAGCTCCGGGGGCATGGTGTCCCGGCCGATATTGAAGTGCACCAGCGATCGCGCCGTTTGGGCGCCCCAATAGACGTCCGCGGGAACTTCGATCGGCCCCATGCTGTCGCTTTCGATTCGCGTGGCTTTCTTTGTGACTATCTCGGTCATAAAGGAAGAGTCCCTTTCCACCCATGAGTTTGTTCGGTAGTAGGTCAGTGTGAATTTTGCCCTCTTGTGTCACGATCAAGAAAATTCACACTGACCTAGTACCGTTTTTTCAAACATTTTCTGAACGAAACCGCATGTAACTTTTTCAAACGAACCTGCATATAACCACATGTGACGCGAGGCAATCAAATAAGTGTCCGTAATAGCGGAGCGCTATCGTCAACATCGGATTGCCTGCGACACCCAGCCGCATCGGGCCGTTCGTGGCCGTTCGTGGCGGCTGGCGGACGGAGAGGCAAGCGCCGCGCACATTCGCCAACCGAAAGTATATTGGCAAACCCCTGAGAGCTCGAAAGAAACGAGGAATAAATTATGGCATTGCATAAGAGGCCTTTGGGCAAGAGCGGAATGGAAATCACGACCGTGGGAGTGGGAACCTGGGCTATCGGCGGAGGAGGCTGGAGTTTTGGCTGGGGGCAGCAGGACGACGATGCGTCCATCGCCGCGATCCACCGCGGGGTGGAATTGGGCATCAACTGGATCGATACGGCGGCGATTTACGGGCTGGGACATTCGGAGGAGGTCGTGCGCCAGGCATTGGCGGGAATTTCGCCGGTAAAGCGGCCCATGGTGTTCACCAAATGCGGCCTCACGGCCGATCGCAGCAAGCCTTTTGAGCCGCCGCGGCGAGACTTGCGTCCGGAAACGATTCGGCACGAGTGCGAGGCGTCGCTGCGCCGGCTGGGCGTGGAGCGGATCGATCTTTACCAATTCCACTGGCCCGATGAAAGCACAGCGGTCGAGGAGTCCTGGGGCGAAATGCAGCGGCTCAAGCAGGAGGGCAAGGTACGGGCGACGGGCGTCTCGAACTTCACCGTGGCCCTGCTGGAGCGCTGCGAACGCGTGGGCCACGTGGACTCGCTGCAGCCGCCCTTTTCGATGATTCGGCGCGATACCGCCGACGAGCTGATTCCCTGGTGCGCGAGCCATGGCACCGGAGTGATCGCCTACAGCCCGATGCAATCGGGCCTGCTGACGGATCGATTCAGCGCCGAGCGCGTCGCCGGATTTGCCGAAGACGACTGGCGGCGAAACAATGCCGAATTTAAGGAGCCCAACCTGAGCCGCAATCTGCGGCTGCGCGATGCGCTGCGGCCGATCGCGCAGCGGCTTGGCACGACCGTGGCGGCCATCGCCGTCGCTTGGACGCTGGTATGGCCGAGCGTGACCGGCGCGATTGTGGGGGCGCGATCGGCCGAGCAGGTGGATGGCTGGATTCGCGCAGGGGAGATCGAATTGACGCCGCAGGACGTCGACGAGATCGCGCGGGCCATCGGCGAGACGCAGGCGGGGAGAGGGCCGGCGCGTCCGAACGCGCTGATGGCGAGCGCGAACTGAGAGCGGCCTCACAACGAGACGCGCGCCGTCCGCCGCGGCGGACGGCGCGGCAGCGGCGTTCGGGGAGTTCGGCGAAAAAAAGAGCGGGCAAGATGGAACTTGCCCGCTCGTCGTTTGGTAAACCAATCGGCTCAGCAAAAACTTACAGCAGCTAAGCCGCTAAGTACTCCTACGGCCGCGCTGGATGTTTAGGACGCTTTCGGATACCAATCCAGCAGCCGCACGTCGATCTTGGTGCCCTCGAGCTTGGTCTTGAATTCGTTCAGGTCGGTTGCCGGCATGCCGCGATAGTGGTAGGGAATGACCACCTTGGGATGCATCTCCTTCACCAAGTCGGCAGCTTCGTCGGGCGTCATGGTGTAAGGGAGGTTTATGCATATGAAGGCGACGTCGATATTCTTGAGCGCCTTCATCTCCGGAGTGGCTTCGGTATCGCCGGAAATAAAGAAGCGCTTTCCGCCGTACGTGAGCACGTAGGCATTGCCGCGACCCTTGGGATGGAAAAACTGACCGGCCGAGGGACCGCGGACCAGGTTATAAGCAGGAATCGCTTCGATCGTCCACTTCCCCCACTTCTTCGTATCGCCATTGGCGATGACGGTGGCCTGGGGGACGAACTCTTTCACGGCCGCGGGCGCCCAAATTTCGGTGTCCGGCTTGGCGATGGCCTTGATCGAAGTTTGATCGTGGTCCACGTGATCGCCGTGGTCGTGCGTAATCAGGATCAGATCCGCCGGCGGCAATCCGGAGAAGTTAGCCGGCTTGGCCGGATCGACGTAGATATTCTTGCCGCCCGCCTGGATCAGCAGAGTGGCGTGATAGATCGGCGTAATGGTGACATTGCCAAATTTCTGGACGGGACGCGTCTGCGCGTTCACGGAAAGCGCCAGCGTCATCAAAGCGGCAGCCACAAAAATTCTCGAAAACCATTTCATGTGATTCGCTCCTCAGTTCGGTTCGCTGCGGCGATTGAGCGAGGGAACCGGGGTGGAAATTGGGATCAACCGCGCTGCGCTCAAAGGCCGGACTTTTGCGGGCACGATGCTAACACGCTGCAGTGCGGTCGCAATGTGCGAGTTGCCTTGTGTATACGGCGGTCGTCGATTCGATGCGGATATGTTGGGGTTTCGCCGACCATATGTTTCGGAACGCTGAAATACTCGGATTCCGTTCACGCCGATTCGATCATTTGCGGGAGCACGCTTCATCTTTGATCTACGTTGCTCTGAAGCTTGACAGCGCCGTCCATGGCAACGTAAGGTCTTTCGATCCCATCGGAATCACTTTGTGAGCCGGAGGTACGATGAGCACACCTGGCGTCAGTGTTGATCCTTTTCAGTCATTCAAGGCAGCGCAACGGGAAGGCTGGGCGCATTTTGCTCCACTCGAAGCATTCACGACGATTGTTGCTCCTTACTTAGTGAGGCACGCGCGTGTGCGCGAAGGACAGCGCGTGCTGGACGTCGGCTGCGGAACGGGCGTGGTTACGGTTACGGCAGCGCGCCTGGGGGCACGCGCGACTGGCCTTGATCTGACGCCCGCCTTGCTCGAACGCGCACGCGAAAATGCGAAGATCGCAGGCGTGGAAATAGAGTTTCGCGAAGGAGATGCGGAAAATCTGCCCTTTGGGGACGCCAGCTTCGACGTTGTGGTCAGCCAGTTCGGTCACATGTTTGCGCCGCGTCCCGACGTGGCCATCGCCGAAATGCTGCGCGTGCTCAAGCCGGGAGGCACTATTGCTTTCGCCACCTGGCCGCCCGAACTCTTCACGGGCCGCATGTTCATCATCACGGCGCGCTATGCTCCCGCGCCACCACCGGGCGTTGCGCCCCCGCCTCAATGGGGCGATCCCCGCATCGTGTCCGAGCGTCTCGGCAACGCGGTCAAAGACATCGTATTCGATCGCGCGACATTATTCGCCCCTGCGCTGAGTCCTCAGCACTTCCGGTCAATGTTTGAACGAACCGCCGGTCCGGTGATCAAGATGATTGAATCGCTCGCAAACGATCCGGCGAAACTGGCGGCATTTCGTACAGAAATGGACGCGCTGATTTCTGAGTACTTCCGCGATAATACGGTTCGTCAGGACTATCTCTTGACGCGCGCTAGCAAGATTTGACGTTTTGCGCTTCTACAAAGGCTTTTCCGCGAGCGAGATCATTACCGATACCAGGGGCACTGGACAAAAAACGTCAGACGGTTGTCTTACAGCAAAGTGCTTAGTATGCTCGGGTGACTGCCAGCGTGCCGGGCTGACGGAATGGCAGACGTTCGGGACTTAAAATCCCGTGGGGATTTTCCTCGTGTGGGTTCGACTCCCACGCCCGGCATGCCTTGTCTAACGCGAGGAAATGGCCTCGAAGGGCTGTACGTCGCGCTCGATCTTTGCCGCCACTTCGTCCTCAGCCACATCCAGCTCGTACTTCAGTTGCATGTTCATCCAAAATTGCGGCGTGGTCTTAAAGTAGCGCGCCAGCCGGAACGCGGTATCGGCGGTAATTCAGGGGCGCTGGTTGACAGTTTCGGCGATGCGCGTGACCGGCACTCGCAGGTCCAGGGCCAGCTTGTTCATGCTCAGCCCATAGGGCTTCATGAATTCCTCCCGAAGCTGCTCTCCCGGATGTATGGGCTTCCGTTTCTTCGCCGTTGCTTCCTTCTAGTCGTAGTCAACAAGAGGCTATTTGTCGGGAGCGAGGCCGGCGCCGGCGGGATCGGCGACGATGGTGAGATATTGGAGCATCTCGGAGGGGATGCAGAGCTGCTCCTCGAGCTGCTGGTCGGGAATCCACTTGAAATCGGCGGTGCCAAGCTTGAAGGTTTGGGTATAGATTTTCGGATCGTCGAGCGTGAGGGTAAGCTGCAGATCGTTGTGATCCAAACGAACGTAGCGCTCGTGTACGACGGCGGCGACGGTATGCGGATAGCCGGCGCGCGTTAGCCACGTCTTTTCGTCGAGACCGGTGGTATCGACGACGAGGGTGTTATCTCCCTCCCAATGGCCCACCGAGTAGCCGTAGTAGCGAGGGTCGGGAACGCCCTTGGCGGTGCTGCCGACGTCCTTGGGCAACTCGCGCCCATCCATCCAAATTTCGCGCCAGGCGCGCTGATATTGGTTCAAGACAACAATACGATCGGCCATGGTGGCGAAGGCGATTCCCCTGATTTCGAAGACCATGTTGCGCGGGAAGCCCAGGGGATCGCACATTCGGGCAAACGTATCGTTGGTGTCCGCGACGTGATACTGGGCCTCGGGCTTATTTTCGCTCAGCAATTTTTGCCCGAAAGGCGTCAAAGGAGGCGACACGACCGACATATCGATTTGAATCGGGCCGGCCCAGGAGCCGGTGAAATCGCGTTTGGGAGCGGGGCCGCCGGGGCCGCTATTTTGCAGCTTGTTGTACAGCGTATTTCCCAGCGCGCCGCCTTGCGGCGCCTGGCCCTGCGCATGGAGCGAAATGGATGCCGAAGAGCAGAGCAGCACGCCGGCCAGAATTGCGCATGCGGCAACGGGCTGGCCTAAGAATGCCCGGCGCCGCTGGAAGCGATCATTCATTCGTGAAGGCATTGATGCAGGCATGGACGCAAAGATACCTAGGAGATCAGACTGCATGTGAATTGGGCCTCATGAGTCGGGCGACGCCAGCTTGGCGAATGTTTGCGAAAGCTCAAGAACCGGCGCGAAAAACGGGCCGCAAAAAGGCTATCTGACGCTATCGTCCGCGCGCCCGCCATTATCGGCGCCGGTCTGGCTATCCCGCATTACGGTGCCATCGGCGAGAACGATCTTATTGATGCGTCCGACCAAGTTACCGTTCTTGGCCTTGAACATGTAAACGGTGATGGTATCGCCGGGCTTCAGCGTGCTTCTATTCCAGCCCATCAGTTCGATGGCGGAGGGGCTTCCCAGCTCGGTGGACCAGTGCGTGACCGTGCCTTTATCGTCTTTGGCATCGAAGAAAATTACCGTGTGAGGATTGGCCCAGAAGTATTTTGTTACCACGGCATCCTTGAACACGGCCGGCTTGCTCATCTCGTAGGCGGCGGCGCCGTGATGCGCAAACGCAGGAATACAAAGCGCCAGGAGAGCGCCAGCCAGAGCAAAAGGGGCTAATTTACTTCGCATTCGGGCACCTCGTGCGATCGACTTCGCGGTTTGCCTTTAGCCTTATGGCTGAAGAATATCGGAGATGATTTGTGGTGTCAACGAAGGCGCCCGTCGGGGTAGTGGACCAGGCTCAATTTGACCTCTTATGCCACGGACAAAAGCAGATCCTCCGGTTACGGCCTCTGCTGGACGCCACCGGAGTCCACAAAACGGACCTCACCGCCATTCGCGAAGACGCGACTGGGTTCGGTACGCCCCGAATAGGATGCTACTTGGCGGATGTGTCCGTGCCGGCGGGATCGCCAACGGCCTTGAGATATTCGATCACTTCGGACGGGATGCAGATCTTCTCGTCAAAGATCTGATTGGGGACCCACTTGAAGTACACGGTCCCGAGCGAAAAGGGCTTGGTATAGATCTTGGGATCGTCGACAGTGAGCGTCACTTGCAGGTCGTTGTGATCGACGCGGGTGTAGCGCTCCTGAATGTGGGCGTCGATGCTGTGCGGATATCCCGCGCCGGTGAACCAGGTGCGGTCATCCAGACCGGTGGTATCGACGACGAGCACGTTGTCCCCTTCCCAGTGCCCGGTGGAATATCCGTAGTAGCGCGGATCGGGCGCGCCCTTTTCCGATGCGCCGACGTTCTTGGGAAGCTCCTGGCCATTGGTCCAAATCTCGCGCCAGACCTGCTGGAACTGATAGAGGACGACAATACGGTCGTTCATGGTGGCGAAGGAGACGCCTCTAATTTCGTCGATGGCGGCGCGGGGAAAGCCGAAAGGATCGCAGGTTCTGACGGTGGGATCGTTTGTGCCGGCGGGGCTGAACTTCTGGAGGCTTTTGCGCTCACTGAAAAGCTTTTGCCCCGCGGGAGTTAGGCTGGGGACATCGCCGCGAACAAAATCCGGCACGCCCGCCCCGGAGCGAGGACCGGCCCAAGTGCCAGTCAAATCGTGTTTGGGAGCGGGGCCGCCGGTGCCGTTGACCCTAACGAGGCCGTTGTAAACCCACTTTGCATCTTCCGAATCCGCCGCGGCGGCCCGTTTGGACTGCGGCGTTTGGGGCGCTTGCCGCGCGGGCTCTGAAAAACCGGCCAAGGATGAGCCCAAGAGAGCGGCCGTCAATGCGAGCGTTGAGCCCGTGGATAGAGTCCGCATCGATCCTCCCTGTTGCTGACCTTTGTTGCTGGCCTGTGCTACCGGCCTGTTTTACCGGCCTTTTTACAACGCTCTCCGGAAACCCGCGTCACAATCCGGATGGTTCGCACGCGGGAGTTCGCTCGGTTTTCAGCTGTAGCGGTAGAATACATTTCATTACTTCGATAATCAAGTTCCGCAGGCTTTTCAGGGGCTCCGGCGGAGTGCCGGAGATTCATGGGATGAAGCGTGCGCAGAGTTTGCGAGCCGTTGACCGCTAATTACTTGGAGTGTATGCTACCGCCAATCGCTGTCCAAGCGATGTCGATGTGCGGTTCGAAGCCGGCATTCATTCACAGGAGAATTGAAAAAATGCGGAATCGCTTGACGCGCGCGATGATGGTCCTGGCAGCAGTGCTGAGTTTTTCATTCCTGGCCATGGCCCAGTATCAAAACACCGAATACGACAAGATGCATAATGGCCCGGGCGGACCCGCACCCAAACGCGACTACACGGGCACCTGGGTGGGCCCCATCTCAGCGGGAAAGGGAGAAGATCCTTCTCTGACTCCCGAAGGACAAAAGCGCTTCAACGACAACAAACCCGAGGCGAAATATCACGTGGCGGGCACCAATGACAATTTTGTGCGCACCTGCGATCCGCTCGGATTTCCGCGCAACATGATTTTCGAAACCAGAGGCGTCTCGTTCGCCAACATGCCGGACCGCGTAATCATTCTCAGCCAGTATCAGCGGGCCTGGCGGGAGGTGTGGACCGATGGACGCGAGCTGCCGAAGAACGTGGGCGCGACGGAGAAGGGCGCGCCCGATCCGCGATATTACGGGTATTCCGTGGGTCACTGGGAGGACGACTTCACGTTCGTCGTCGATAGCACGGGGCTGGACGAAAATACCTGGCTGAACGGGGCCGGATATGCGCATACCATACAAGCTCACGTGCAGGAACGATATACGCGCGTGGACCACAACGATCTGCAATTGACGGTGACGGTAGACGATCCAAAGCTCTACACCAAGCCGTTCGTGCTGGGCAAGCTGGGCTTCAAGTGGCAGCCCGATCAGCAGCTTGCCGAGCAGCTCTGCATCCCGTCGGAAATGATTCAGTACCTCAGCCTGATCGGAGATCCGGGGGGCAACGGGGTGGCCCCGGAGAAGTAGGACCTCGGGCGGGACTTGGCGGCGCGAGAGGCAGGCGGAACGATTTTTGACGTCGCGTGGGTGTTGACATCGTGCGGGAAGCCCCTCAGGGGCGATGTGTTTCTTTCTTCGCGCGGCATAAATGCGGTGTGCCTATCGAGCTTGCTCCAGTCTCGATGAAGCGCAATTTTCAAGAACGGCCGCGTGTTGCGGGCCTGAGGGGAAGTTGGTAGAATCCCGCCATCGGAATGCACCAGAGGTTTGGGCCGCCCCGGTACTCATTTGGAGGCAGTGATGAGAAACAAGCTGATAATGACTTTTCTTGTGGCAGTGGCTCTTCTTTCCATTTCCACTTCGTTGTTTGCACATCATGGCAACGCCGCGTATGACAGCAAGACGATGACGGTAAAAGGAACCGTGACGGCGTGGGTGTGGACGAACCCGCATTCCTTCCTGAAGTTCGACGCCAAGGATGACAAGGGCAACGTCGTGCATTGGCTGGGCGAATGGAATGCTCCGTCCACTCTGGTCAATTTTGGCATCACCGCGAAATCGTTCAAGGCGGGCGAGGATGTTACGGTGACGATGAGGGGCATGGCCAAGAGCGGCGAGCCCATAGGGCGTGTGGAGAAAGTCGTGCTTCCGGATGGACAAGAGCTCAGCATGGGTAACGAGCGCTGATTGTTTCCTCTGGTAGGGATTCGCCAGGCGTAAACGGATTTAGGGAGAGAAATCGACAATGCTAAATCGTTTTGTGGCCGCAGCGATCATCATCGCAGGAATGGTGTACGCGCCTGTTACGCGCGCGCAAACTACACCGCAGAGAGAGTCCGGCAAAAACATACACCGAGATGGCTGGGACCGCATCGTGCCCGAGCCACCCAAGCAGACCGGCGCTCCGGCGCCGGTGCGCGATCTGACCGGGATTTGGGAGCCCATACCTGGCTACCGGGACGGAGTCTTTGCGACGGGCCCGAGAGGGTATCCAGCCGACGGGAAGCCGGAGCATGAACTGCCCTTCACACCTCTGGGACTGCAGACCTGGAAGGAGCATAAACCCGGGTTTGGGACTACGGCAGTGCCCATCGCGCAGAATAACGACCCGTTCGATATTTGCGATCCCATTGGCTTTCCGCGTATCGAGCTTTTCAATCTGAGGGCGATACAGTTCTACCAAAATAAGAACCAGATGGCGATCATTTACCAGAACGATCAGGTCTGGCGGAATATCTGGATGGATGGAAGAGAGCTCCCCAAAGTTGACGATGTTCCGGAGCCGCGCTGGTACGGATATTCGGTGGGCAAGTGGGTGGACGACTACACCTTTGTGGTCGAAACGGTTGGCTTGGACGAAAGGACGTGGATCGATAACGTCGGCCGGCCGCACAGCGACCAATTGAAGGTGACCGAGACCTGGCACCGGGTAAACCACGACGTGATGGAACTCACCATGACCATCGACGATCCGAAGATGTATACGAAACCGTGGAACGCCCTGGACAAATTCCGCATGGGACTGCAGCCGGAGTGGTTCGACATTCGCGAGCAAGTCTGCGCAGTGTCCGAGGAACTTGACTACACCAAGACGGTTGCTAAACCTGTGGACGCAGCAAAGAAATAGGCAGTTCGCAGAGTCCTAAAACTTTCCAGCTTCACCAAAGGAGCGCAGGTGATCTCATCTGCGCTCCTTTCTTTTTACCGCCAACGCCGACCCTTCTACTGCGCTTCCTTCCCGGCAGGATCCGCAACGATCTTTTTATACTCGAGCATCTCGGAGGGGATGCAGAGCTGCTCGTCGAGCTGCTGATTCGGAATCCATTTGAAATTAGCGGTGGTGAGTTCGAACGGTTTGATATAAAACGCCGGATCCTCGAGCGTGACGACGAGTTGCAAATCGTTATGGTCCAAGCGAGTGAAGCGCTCCTGCACGTGCGCGTTGGTGCTGTGCGGATATCCCGCACTGTTGATCCAGGTGGCGTCGTCCAGGCCGGTGGTATCGACGACCAGCGTGTTGTCCCCCTCCCAGTGGCCGACGGAGTATCCGTAATATCGAGGATCGGGCGCACCCTTCTCGGCAGCGCCAACATTCTTGGGAAGCGCTCTTCCGTCCATCCAGACCTCGCGCCAAACTTGCTGATACTGATTGAGAATGATGACGCGGTCGGGCATGGTGGCGAAGGCGATGCCCCTGACCTCGTTCATATCGCTTCGAGGGAAGCCAAACGGATCGCACGTGCTGAAGGGATCGTTTGAACCCGAAACGTGAAATTCCCTCTCGGGTTTATTGGCCTTGAACCGCTCTTGGCCCAGCGGGGTCATCGGAGGGACATCACCGAGTTTCGCGTCCAGCGGACCGGTCCAGGAACCGCTAAGATCTTTTTTGGGAGCGGGTCCGCCCGGGCCGATATTCAATCTGTTGTAGAGCGTATTCGCCTGTCCTGCTCCTGGGAGTTGAGCGCTTTGGCCTTGAGCCATTGCCAGCGACGTAAACGCCAGCCCGAAGGCCAAGACAATGAGTGCGCCTTTGAGGCACCGATTTGGCATTTCGCGGTTCTCCTTCTGGTGAATCTCCGTTGATGCGGTCTTTATTATACGCGGGTAGCCAAGCGTGCAAACGCCGCGAACCAGGTTACGCACGCGCAAAAATTATTCGCTCCCTTTGCGCGCGAGCCACGCGACGTAGGCGACGCACGGTTCCTTGACTTTCGTAATGGCTTCGTGTCATTTCCACGTCAGTTTCCTTAATTTCCAGAATTAGTCCTTAATGTCCGTGGCCTGCCTGTGGCCTGTCTGGGCTCCAAATTTCTTAATGCACTATAGAGCATCGGTTCGAGCGGAATGTCTACGGACCGCCTGACCCTCGGCTAATCTATCGGCAGACCCAAAAAGGGGCGGCAGAACTAAAAGAGTGGAATTTCGAGCGGCCTTGTCCTCGGGATGGGCGGGCCGGGCTATCGTATTTGGGGAGCAAAGATGCAAATCGTGAGCGAAATCGACGCGCCCGCGCAAATCGCAAGCTTGCGGACTGACAGCCAGCGGCGAATCGGACGGCTCTCCCAAATCCTGGAGTCGGAACCGGCTCGGCTGGCCGCGCTGGTGGCTCTTTACTCTTTTCTGGCTGTCCTGTTTCTCCGGGCGTTTTACGTCGCCGACCCAGACATTTGGTGGCACCTGCGCACGGGAGACTGGATCCTGGCACATCGCGCGGTGCCCGCTACAGATCCGTTCTCTGCCTACGGGATGGGCAAGCCGTGGGTTGAATACAGCTGGCTCTTCGACGTAATCAGCGCGGTGGCGTTCGCGCGCCTGGGCTTTCTGTCCATTGCCTTGTACGAAGTTGTTGTTCGATTGGCTCTCTCCCTGGCACTTTTTCACCTGGTGCGAGAGCTTTTCGCGGGATTCTGGCGCGCGGTGGGGCTCACCGCGGTGGCCCTCTATGCCATGACGGTGATCCTCGGGCCACGCCCGGGAATGCTCAGTATCCTCTTCGTCATTCTTACCTTTGACATTCTACTTTCCGCGCGGCGCACGGGACGTGGAGGGAGGCTCTGGCTGTTGCCGCCGATGTTCGCGCTGTGGGCAAATTGGCATATTCAATTCGTGGATGGCCTGTTTGTGCTAGGCGTCTTTGCCTGTGAACCGCTGCTCGACGTCCTGTTTCGCTACAGCCCGCCATCGGCATACGCACTGTCAAACAACTCTCAAAAGTCGCTGCGAGCTAAGCAGGTATGGCTGGTTTTCGCTTCGAGCGCGCTGGCTACGCTCTTCACCCCCTACGGAACACGACTTTATTCGACGGTTTTGTTTTACATGCGCCAGACGGGCACCTACGACGCGATTAGCGAACTCAAGGCCATGAGCTTCCGCCAGCCGCAGCATTTTGTGGTTTTGCTGCTGGCGCTCGGCGCTGCGTTGGCCATTGGATGGCGCCGCGATGCAAAGCCTCTGTGGCTGATTTTCCTAGGCGCGGCGTCGATGATGGCTTTTCGCTCAGTGCGCGAAGTCTGGTTCCTGGCGGTCGTAGCGGCCTGCGTGATCGCTGACGGATGGGATCGGGAGCGCCCCGGTGTTTCGCCCGGGCATTTAGCCGCAGTTTCCACGCGGATGCGCGTGGCCGTCGTGGTTTGTGTGCTGGCGGTGCTAGCCGTCTGCTACAGCCGCTATGGGATTTCCAATGACTCGCTGGCGATCAACGTGGCGGGAGAATTTCCGGAGGAGGCTTCCTGGTTCGTGGAACACCACCGTCTGCCGGGTCCGCTTCTCAATGACCTGAGCTGGGGCGGATTCTTAATTTGGCGGCTCCCCCAACTGCCGGTAGCCATCGATGGCCGGAACAATATTCACGGGCAGGATCGCATCCAGCAGTTTTCCGACCTGTGGACCGGCAAGCCCGGCTGGGACTCGAACCCAGATCTTGTCCGCGCGAACACGGTCATAACGCCGAGGGTATCGGCCATTGCGGCCCTGCTGCGCACTGACCCAAGATTTCAAGTAGCTTTTGAGGACGCGCAATCGGTTGTCTTCCAGCGCCGTTAGCCCCAAAGCTGACGCGCAAACTTCGCGAACGCCTGGCGCCGGCGGGCGCCGCAACTCTCTCCAAGACGCACAAAACAGCGCATCAGTGTGAGCGAGTTGCACTGGAAAGAGATGCCGCGTAACATGGAGAAAAACTTGGGTAACTGCCTTTAGGCCCGTAGCTCAGTTGGTTAGAGCGCTACCTTGACACGGTAGAGGTCTGCGGTTCGAACCCGCACGGGCCTACCACTTCTTTCAACGAAAGCGCAGCCAGACTCGCCGAATGGCGGCCGCAACTCTGTTAATGATGGTGTATCGGATGGTGTTCGACGCGAGGCCCGACCCTGCGTACCCAAGGATGTTCATAGGGGTGGATGTAGAAGCCCCGATTCGCCCATGACCGGGTGGAGTTTTTGTACCAAGGCGAGTGAGAGAGTCTACATCACAGCCGAGGGCTGTGAAATCGAGTTTGGTGCAACCAGGGGGCTATAGGCCGCCGGGGCAGGCGGCCTATAGCCGAGCGCCGAGTGCGGTCTCCTGGTGTTGTACTCCACTCGCCACTGCTCGATCACGATCTGCGCCTCCTTCAGCGAGTAAAAGATCTCCCCGTTCAGACACTCATCCCGCAGCTTTCCGTTGAAGCTCTCGCAGTAGCCGTTTTCCCAGGGACTGCCGGGCTCGATGTACAGCGTTCCCGTTCCCACCTTGCCCAGCCAACTCCGCAGTTCCTGGGCTACGAACTCAGGGCCGTTATCGGAGCGAATGTGCTCCGGGATTCCTCGCCACACCATCACATCCGCTAGCGTCTCGATGACCTCGTAGCTCCCCAATCGCCGTGCCACCCGAATGGCCAAGCATTCCCGCGTGTATTCGTCGATCAGCACCAGCAACCGCAACATTCGACCGTCATGCGTCCGGGCGCTCACGAAATCATAGCTCCACACGTGGTTCGCTCGCTCCGGCCGCAGACGTACACACGACCCATCGTTCAGCCACAACCGCCCTCGTGGCTTCTGCTTCTGGGGCACTTTCAACCCCTCCCGCCGCCAAATGCGTTGCACCCGATCTGCCTCACCGGCCAGCCGGCTTCTCGCACCTTTACCGTGATCCGCCGGTAGCCGTAACGGCCATATTCACTGGCCAAGGCGACGATGGCTCGGGTCAGCGCCGCTTCGTCGATCCCCTGCAGCGGTTCATAGCGTTGTGTCCCTCTCCACTGCCCCAGCAGCCGGCAGGCATGCCGTTCGCTCATCCGTACTCCTCGCGCGCATGCTCCACCGCACAACGTCGCCGCTCAGGGCTTAGAAGTTTCCCTCGGCCACATCCTTGAGCACCTGCTTCTCCAGCGACAGCTCCGCCACCAGCCGCTTCAGCTTGCTGTTTTCCTTACCAGTTCCTTTAGTCGTTTTGCTTGATCCAGCTTCAACCCGCCGTATTCTTTCCGCCAGCGGTAGTAAGTCTGTACGGTGATCTCAGCTTCCTTGCAGGCTTGCGGGGTCGGTTTTCCGTTCGCGATTCCTACTTCGATCTGCCGCAGCAGATTCACGATCTGCTCCGGCTTGTACCTCCTGATGGCCATGACCAGTCCTCCCAGGTGAAATTCTCTCTCACTTCACCTGGTACAAAAATCACCAGTCAGGTCACTGCTGAATTGTCCAAACCCATCTACATCATCTCTTCGGACACTCTCGTAGAGACGCCGAAGATCGTTGACTACATAGATGAATCTCTTTCCAGAATGAATGAAGCCGCCCAGAAGAACGGCTTTCCGTTTTCTGCACACAAGGTGCAGCCGGTTCTCGAAGATACTTTTTGGGTGAATTTACTCGGGCGAGGTTACCCTGCGCCGTCCAAAAGGTTCCGTTGGTGTACCGAGCGCCTGAAAATTGATCCAGCGAATCGCTTCATTCTGGACAAAGTTGCAGAATTTGGGGAAGCCGTAATGGTTTTGGGCGTCCGCAGGTCTGAAAGTGCCACGCGCGCTCAGGTCATGAACCTTCATCATATGAAGGGTAGCTTGCTTTCTCGCCATACGACATTGCCAAACGCGTTCGTCTATACGCCAATTCAAGATTTCGAGGTTAACGACGTGTGGACGTATCTGCTCCAAGTCCCGTCGCCCTGGGGAAACGACAATCGAGACCTTGTAACGCTGTATCGCAATGCCCAGGCAGGTGAATGCCCGCTTGTGGTGGACAAAACCACCCCCTCGTGTGGCAACAGCCGATTTGGTTGCTGGGTTTGCACGGTTGTGACTAAGGATAGTTCGATGGAAGCAATGATCGATAATGGCGAAGAGTGGCTCGAACCCTTGTTGAAATTCCGGGAAGTGTTGGCGTCGACACAAAACCCGCTCGTCAAATTGCAAGTGCGTGATTTTAAGCGGCGTAACGGTCAAGTCTCGCTAAAGGCCGATGGCGGGATTATTCCCGGCCCGTACAAACTAAATACCAGAAAAGATTTGCTTCGGCGATTGTTGGAGACGCAAAAACTTATTCGCCGAGACGGTCCAAATCCAAACGAACAGCTAATCACGAAGAACGAGCTTGAGCAAATTCGTCGAATCTGGGGATCGGAAGCCCAAGACTGGGAAGACTCTGTTCCGAAAATCTACATGGATGTAACTGGCGAGGAACTTGAATGGGTTGCTGATGAGCAACCCGCGTTTTCCGCCGAAGAGCGCCACCTTCTGGATGCGATCTGTTCCAGTAACCAGGTCCCTTCGGCGATGGTAGCAAAGCTTCTGGATATTGAGCGCGAACTACACGGGATGAGTAGACGGTCGGCGATCCACCAGAGGCTTTCGGCAGTGTTCGATGAGGACTGGCGATCTGAGGCTGAGGTTGTGAAGCGGAGTCTCAGGCAATCATCGTGATCTTAACCAAATTGTCCGTCGCGGACTTTGGCGTTTTCCGTGGCTCCCACAACATTGATCTTTCCCCTAAGTCGCGCCGACCAATAATACTGTTTGGCGGGAAAAACGGCGCTGGGAAAAGCACGGTCCTCGAAGCCTTGCGGGTCTGTCTGTATGGGATCGGCGCTCTCGGCGCAGTTTCAAAAGATGAGTACCTGAAGTTTCTCGAACGCAAGATTCATAGGAATCCCGCCGCACTGATTCAGCCAAATTTCGCTTCCATCCAGATCGAATTTCAATACAGTCACCCAGAAGGTTTGGCCTCCTATGCTGTCACGCGCTCGTGGGAGCGACGCCCGAGCAGCAAAGTTTCCGAATTCCTTGTGATTGAGCGTAACGGGCAGCCTCTGACCGATGTCGAGTCCGAACACTGGCAGGATTTTCTGCGCGAGCTAATCCCTCCCGGGGTATCACAACTGTTCTTTTTTGACGGGGAAAAAATTCAGCAATTGGCGGAGGATACGACTAACCAACAGGCGCTGGCTGCCGCCGTGAAGTCGCTTCTCGGTGTTGACATCGTCGAACGGCTCCAAGCTGACCTTTCGCTTTATCGAACGCGACTCTCGAAACCAGATCGTGGGAGCGCAGACATCAGCGAAATCCGCCAACTTGGAAGGGCGATTGGGCGTTTTCAGAAAAAGCTCAATACTGCAAGACAGGAGCGGGCAGTTTTAGAAGAAAAGAATCAAATCGTCAGGGAAGCCTTATTAAAGGCAGAAAATTCATTTGCGCAGCACGGCGGGGCATTCGCTCGCAATCGTGAAAGTCTTATACAGCAAGGAGCCGTTCTGAAGCAGCGCGTATGCCAGCTTGAGGAGACGATTAGACACCACTGCGCTGGCCTTTTGCCTTTCTCCCTGGCTCCTGGATTAGGCGAAAAGCTAAGCAGACAATTAGCCGTGGAGGAAACCCACGCCCAAGCTTGCGCCGGACAGGTACTTCTTTCGACCGCCAAAAAAGAGCTTGCCGAGCGACTTGATCCTGCGACCCTTTTCTCGAACGCAGAAGTTTCCGAAAGGACTAAGGCTCAAATTAGCTCCCGCATCAGTTCAGCCCTTCGGGACCCGCTCCGTGTTGAGCAAGCTGCGCCAACGACAATCGTCCACGAACTTTCGATAGCGGATTCTCGATTGTTGTCGAGATGGATTGATGAAGCGACCAGGGAAATACCGGCGATGATCCACGCACATGCGGCCGAGCTAGAAACCACTCATCGGCAGTTGCAAAAAACCGTGGAAGCCCTGCGCAAAATTCCAGCGAATGATGTACTCAAGCCCATCCTCAGCGAAATCCATCGGCAAAATGAGCGTCTCGCTAGGGCCACGACTGAAGCCGTGCTGAAGGATCAGCAAATCAAGGAACTGGAGTTAGAATTCGCTGACCTGCAGCGCCGCCATGCACGGTTAACGGAAGCGCTATCTGCGGGCGCGAAAGCCTCTGCAAAACTCGTAATCCTGCCGCGAGTCGAGAAAGCCCTGGATGAATATCGGCTGAGACTAATAGACAAAAAGATCGCTGAACTGCAACGAACCGTCAGCGAATGCTTCAACCTCCTCTGCCGCAAAAAAGATTCGCTGCGGGCTATAAAAATCGACAGCCGCAACCTTTCGATCGCTCTTTGTGACAGGAGCGGACCCCGATTCCTAAAGCCCAACTTTCCGCGGCGAGAAGCAGATTTATGCGATTTCGATGCTTTGGGCGCTTGGAAGAACATCTGGCCGTCCGCTGCCAGTAATTATAGACACTCCGTTAGCGCGGCTGGACAGCGATCATCGGCGGCTTCTCGTCGAGAATTACTTCCCGCAAGCCAGTCATCAGGTGATCCTGCTTTCCACCGATACTGAGGTCGATCAGCTTTATTTCGATTTGCTAAAACCCACCATCGCACGCGCGCATCATCTCGAATACGACCAACTCGACAGTTGCACTCTCCTCCGAGAGGGCTACTTCTGGAAGGAGCCGGATGAAGCTCACAAGGCTGCGGCTATCTAAAGACGCTTCCAATCGACTGAGGTTTCTCGCCGGCAGGACGGGATTGACTCCGAATCTGTTGTGCCGAATCGGTTTTTGTCTTTCTCTTGCTGAGCCGTTTATACCGAACCCCGATGCCTATCCGGAGGAAGAGCGAGAGTTCAATCGTTACACGCTTTTGGGTGAATATGATGCCCTCTTCATCGCACTTCTCAAGGAGCGCTGTCGGGAAGATGACGTACCTGCAGAGAGGTTGCCAGACTATTTTCGCGCACACATGAATCGAGGCGTGCTGTTATTGCAGCAGCGCACGAGAAGCATCGCCGATATCGCACTCCTCATTCCGGCGTCCCCAACCAGCGCGGCAAGCAAGCCGTAGTTTTGCGCCCACGACGGACGTAGGGGATGGCGGGTCCAGGCCAATTCATCCCGTTACAGAGATTGACCAAGGAGCTTTCTCACTTTATCAAGCAAGTCCTCGATTGGCGCAGCTACGTGGCATCCCGAGCAAATAATTCCACCCCGCGCCGGCCCGAATGGCGTCCAACGATGTTCTTGACATCGGCCGGCAAACGGCGTAAACCCATCGTTCCCAACGTTGTGACAGGCGCTCCCCGCCTAGCGGGCCAACCTGGAGGCCAGGCCAGTAGTCGGCCTTGTTTGGATTTAAGGAAGTGAGGGATTTTAAGTCAGTCGGGCCAAGTGAGTCGGGCTAACCACGCATTCCCGAAGCAATTTCGGGAAACCCAACCAAAATGGGAAAGGTGCGCCCGATGATTATTAGACGTGCAGGTTTGTTCCTTTTTCTCGCGCAGTGCGGCCCTAGTCATCCACAGCCGCAAACTCCTGGAATTCTCGCCTCTTTCAGCGGTACAGCCAAACTATTTCCATGGGCCGAACGCTGGGCGCAGTGGGTCATCATCCTGTTCTTGTAGCCGTGATTCTACGCATGGCGTACATCCGCTTGGTGCGCGGGATCAATTCTTGGATCACTAAGTGAGCCAACACCAGGGAACATCGCTGCACGATGTTTCTGCTAATGCTCTTGACAATAACGGCACGGATAGCATAAAAACCGGCCACGTTCGATTGAGCCATTTCCACTGAGGCAGGTCTTTGGAGGGATCATGGCTTCGTCTGCACTCTATTCTGCGCTTTTTTGTAAGACCTGTCGGAAGCAGTGACCTGACCGGGGTTTTTTGTACCAGCGGGAGTAAGAAAATCCACTCTGGAGGGACGCTGGTATGCCGATGGGGAAACGGTACAAGCCGGAGCAGATCGTGAACTTGCTGCGGCAAATTGAAGTAGGGATCGCCAACGGAAAGCCACCCCGCAAGCCTGCAAGGAAGCCGAAATTACCCAACAGACGTACTACCGCTGGCGGAAAGAATACGGCGGGCTGAAGCTGGATCAGGCGAAACGACTGAAGGAGCTGGAGAAGGAAAACGCAAAGCTGAAGCGGCTCGTGGCGGAGCTGTCGCTGGAGAAGCAGATTCTGAAGGATGTGGCGGAGGGAAACTTCTAAGCCCTGAGCGGCGGCGTGGCGCGGTCACAGCCCGGGAAGCTATCGATCTCGGAGCGGCATGCCTGCCGGCTGCTGGGGCAGTGGAGAGGGACACAACGCTACGAAGGAATCCATCGAACCGACGAAGACGCGCTGACGCGGGACATCGTGGCCCTGGCCAGTGAGTACGGACGCTACGGCTACCGGCGGATCACCGCGCTGTTGCGGGAAGGAGGCTGGCATGTGGGCAAGGATCGGGTGCAGCGCATCTGGCGTCGCGAGGGACTGAAAATACCGCAAAAACAAAGGCCCCGGGGAAGGTTGTGGCTGAACGACGGATCCTGCATCCGGCTGCGGCCGGAACGAGCCAATCACGTGTGGAGCTATGATTTCGTAAAGCGATGACCCACGATGGCAGAGCGTTGCGAATGCTGATGATGATCGACGAGTACACGCGGGAGTGCTTGGCGATCCGCGTGGCTCGCCGGCTCGGAAGTCTTGAAGTGATCGAGGCACTGGCGGAGGTGATGCTGTGGCGAGGGATCCCGGAGAATATTCGCTCGGACAACGGGCCGGAATTCGTAGCCAAGGAGCTACGGAAATGGCTGGCGAAAGTGGGAACAGGAACGCTGTACATCGAGCCAGGAAGTCCCTGGGAGAACGGCTACTGCGAAAGCTTCAACGGGAAGCTGCGGGACGAATGTTTGAATGGGGAGATCTTTTACTCGCTAAAGGAGGCACAGATCGTGATCGAGAAGTGGCGGGTCGATATACAACACGGTGCGTCCGCACTCGGCGCTCGGGTACAGGCCACCTGCGCCGCCGGCCTATGCCCCGTGATTCCACCAAACTCGATTTCGCAGCCTGAGGCTGTGATGTAGACTCTCTCATTCGCCGTGGTACAAAAACTCGGTCTGGTCAGTCAGCGACTCGTTATATGCCGCTTGCGCAACAGGAGACGACATATCGATACCGGACACTTCTGCAGAAAGCGGCAAGGACATAGGTACTGTCACCGCTAAAACTGATCGTCAGCGTCGTAGCGCCGCCCACAGTGCTCGGAGCATAGTAGAAGTTGGTGTACAAAAACCCCTGGGTCACGTTGTGGTATACCGACGTATCGAGGCCACGGGTAAAAGAGTGTCCAGAGTTGTCAGTAACGTTCGTTACATCGGCTGGCCAAAAGCTCAATCCGACAATAAGCGCGTTTCCTGCGGCTGTGGTCTGGGGAAGGGTGAGCGTCACCGTCCCCGAAGAGGATGGCTGCTGGCTGAATGTAGCCTTCTGAACGACTGTTTGAGCAAAACGCACTTCCCGCAGCAAGATTAGAGCAGTAAAAAGAAACGGGTTGTACAGCTTCATGTGGCATCCTCATGCATGGCTGCATCGGCGCTCGCGACAGCGGGACACACGCTCACAGATTTAGAAGTGCAAACGTGGAGCCATTCGGTCATCAATCGAGCCGGATCGGTTAACAGGTTGTTAAGCATTACTGATAGGCTATAAGAGTCGAGTTTGTTTGTTTATCGACAGACCTCATGAAGACAATAGATTTGCTCGCAGTTGCAAACAGATTTGCCTGGGAAAAAACTACCCGAAAGAAACGAAGCTGGCGTTTTACTCCTGCGCTGACGTGTTCTAAATGAGGTGCGTCAACCTACTAGGGAATAAGTAGGGAGCAGAAAATCCGCCTGGCGCGGCTACGATTGAACCTAGCCTTTGGGACGATAGGGCGGTTTAACGACAGTAACGAAAAGATAGCGGTGTTTCTCATGGCGACCAATAGGAATCCTCGCGGCAGCCGTACAAAACGGTTCGAAACGACAATGCAAGGGAACGTATGAGCGGATTATCGGAGACACGTGGGCTGCGACGGCGGCTAAACCGCCACGCAGAATAGAAGCATTGCATCGCGAATGCTTGCTCGCAACTACCTTAATTTGCCGTTATCCCATCCTCGAATTGACTTTACTCGAACGCAGGTGCCGTCCGAGTGCCCCCCCTCCGTTCTGTGTTGGGGACGAAATATCCCCAACTTGCGCATCCGATGCTCCAAGGTCTGACGTAATAGTCCGAGACGAGCGGCAGCTCCAGTTGGGCCCCCAACCACCCAATCGGTTTTTGTGAGTACCGATACAATATGCTTGCGCTCAACTTCTGCCAGGCTATCGGTCATCGGGGCTTTGGGAAGCGGGCGGATCTATTCCTCGGGCATGACATATAACACCTGACCTTTTGCCCTGATAACGGCTCGTTCAATTAAATTCTGAAGTTCCCGGACATTTCCGGGCCACGAATGCTAAAACCAATGCTCCCATCGTTTCTGGGGAGATTTCGCAGACTTGCTTTCCCATCTCATCCGAGAATCGCTTCATGAAGTGCCGTACTAACAAAGGAATATCTGTTTTCCTATCGCGAAGAGGTGGGACAAAGATGGGAAAGACATTCAGACGGTAGTAGAGATCTAGCCGAAATTCGGATTCATGAACTAGTGCGAGTAAATCCCGATTCGTAGCTGCAATAACCCGGGCATCCGTTCGGATGGGTCTGGAGCATCCCAAGCGCTCAAACGTGCGCTCCTGCAAAACTCCTAGTAATTTAGTTTGTAGTGGCAGGGGAATTTCAGCGATTTCATCAAGGAATATTGTGCCGTGGGTTGCCAACTCAAATCGCCCGATCCTTTGAGTGCTGGCGCCGGTAAAAGCGCCTCTGTCATGCCCGAACAGCTCTGCTTCAAGCAATCCCTCGGGAATTGCTCCGCAGTTGAGCTGCACGAGCACGTTATTTTTTCGGCCGCTGGCGCTATGGATGGCATGAGCTACGAGGCCCTTGCCTGTTCCCGTCTCACCATGTATCAGCACAGTTGAATCCGTCGAAGCAACTTGCTGCACGTGCTCTAAAACCTCGAATAGAACGGGGCTCTCCCCGATGAGGTTTGATCAATGTGCGGACGGTTGGCCGCACCCGAAGGGTGGTGAGAGGGGCCTGGAGGGACCATAGACCTCCTAGTGTTTTACATAGGGTGTTAACCTATATATAATAGCTGAGACCGCATATACGTTTGATCACCTAAATTACGCGGCCACTTTACGTAGAGAGTTCCCCAGTAGCCACGGGTCTTGCATAAAGCCCCGGACTCAAAAGGTCAGAAGACGGCGGCGCGCAAGCACCGTTGAAACGGGAATCTATGGCCAACATCCCGGGCCTATCGCAATTCCGATTCGGGTGATAACCGGGCTTGGCGAGGATTCTGCTCTAAAGCGGAAGCGGCGCTAACCTTGCGGCTCTGGCGGTTTTTTGAAAAAGCTGAGCCTGTCGGCGTATTAAGTGACGGAACCAAAACGGGGCAGAGCGTCCCAATACTCTTTCAAGACCACTTGGAGATGCAGAGACAAGATACCAGTTACTCACACCGAACTACTTCGCAGGGAGCCTGCCTTATCCCTGAGATAAATGGCGAATCCGAACGGCAGTGACACACTAAGCAATAGCTTGGCACGGAGGCCTTTCAGCTCCATTAGTTGCGAAAGCAAAGTTTTTGGCGCATCCCAAAAGGGTGCGGGTAAAGAGGATCGCCGAGCGCAACATGCCTAGCGGGGCCTTCGGCAGCCAATCTATGAAGTCGTTCAGTACGAACCTATAAAAGAATGCGCGTCCCCGAAGGACGTTGGGGATTCAGATAGGACAGGTGGTCTGAAGCTCCATCTTCGATGTTCCAGGTCCTTAAGACTTCGTTTACGAAGCGTGTCTTATATTTCCGGGCCAGCGCCATCCAAACAACGCTTTCTGGAACAAACTTACGCCCTCCAAGTGGGGGAACGGAAATTCCCTCAGGGCGTCTGCCCGTTGAAATCCCCACTTCTCACCTTGCATCTTCCCTTTCAAATACATCTCCACGGGATCCGAATCGGTGACGTCTTGCGGAAACCGGACGCCTGAAAGCCGCCCATTCTGGTCCTTACACAGTGCCGTAACGGCGGAGAAACGTGCTCCGCTGCTCTACCCGGAATATTATCCCAATGATATTTCAGCCTCTCCAACGCTTGCGGCACACACCAATCGTCGAAATAAGCGTCAGGAAACTCACCGGCGGCTTCTTTCACTCCGCGGTTAAAAGCAGCGGGTTTGCCCTGATTACGCTGATAGATATAGCGGATTGTAAAATCGGCTTCGGCTTGCCGCCTTTCGTCAAGGTCTGGCTGACAAGCGGATGGCGGAATTGCGGGTGGCGGAGTTATGTGTGGCAAGAGTAGAGCTGATGACGGAATGACCTGACTGGTGATTTTTGTACCAGGTGAAGTGGGAGAGAATTTGGCCTGGGAGGACTGGTCATGGCGATCAAGAGGTACAGGCCGGAGCAGATCGTGAATCTGCTGCGGCAGATCGAAGATAGAAATCGCGAACGGAAAACCACCCCGCAAGCCTGCAAGGAAGCTGAGATCACCGTTCAGACGTACTACCGCTGGAGGAAAGAATTCGGCGGCCTGAAGCTGGATCAAGCGAAACGACTGAAGGAACTGGAAAGGGAGAACAGCAAGCTGAAGCGGCTGGTGGCGGAGCTGTCTCTGGAGAAGCAGATGCTGAAGGACGTGGCCTCGGGAAACTTCTAAGCCCTGAGCGGCGGCGTTGTGCGGTGGAGCATGCGCGCGAAAAGTACGAAGTGAGCGAGCGGCATGCCTGCCGGTGCTGGGGCAGTGGCGAAGGACACAACGCTATGCCCGCTGCAGAGGATCGACGAAGCGGCGCTGACCGGAGCGATCGTGGCCTTGGCCAGTGAATATGGCCGCTACGGCTACCGGCGGATCACGGTGCAGTTGCGACAAGCGGGCTGGCCGGTGGGCAAAGATCGGGTGCAGCGCATCTGGCGGCGGGAGGGGCTGAAAGTGCCCGCAGAAGCAGAAGCCACGCGGGCGGCTATGGCTGAACGATGGTTCCTGCGTGCGGCTGCGGCCGAGCGGGCGAACCACGTTTGGAGCTATGATTTCGTGAGCGCCATGACGCATGACGGACGGATGTTGCGGATGCTGGTGCTGATCGACGAATACACGCGGGAATGCCTGGCCATTCGGGTGGCACGGCGATTGGGGAACTACGAAGTGATCGAGACGTTGGCGGATGTGATGGTGTGGCGAGGAATCCCGGAGCACATTCGGTCTGACAACGGGCCTGAGTTCGTGGCCAAGGAACTGCGGAGTGGCTGGCGAAGGTGGGAACGGGAACGCTGTACATCGAGCCCGGCAGTCCGTGGGAGAACGGCTATTGCGAGAGCTTCAACGGAAAGCTGCGGGATGAGTGCCTGAACGGGGAGATCTTTTACTCGCTGAAGGAGGCGCAGATCGTGATCGAGAAGTGGCGGGTGGAATACAACACCAGGAGACCGCACTCGGCGCTCGGCTATAGGCCGCCTGCGCCGGCGGCCTATAGCTCCCTGGTTGCCACCAAACTCGATTTCACAGCCCATGACTGTGATATAGACTCTCTCACTCTCCTGGTACAAAATCTCGACCCGGTCATTGGCGGAGGAGCAAACTTTAACGGAAGCTCTGCTATAACAGTCAGCGCCAGCGGCTCTTTTTTTACGGCTCCCTTCACCGTGGAATGGGAAAACGTATCCGACCTTGGCTGCTGCTATGGCCTGTACGGTTCTCGGGGACCTCAGGATTACAGCTTTGACAACAAGCTTGTCGACGGCATTCGTGTTGCCACAGACGTTGGCAACGGGAGTTCGTGGCTCGCGCTCTCCAACGCGAATTTTTGCTTATTCGGCGAATACCTGGCACCACATCGTCACTGTCGTTGTACCGACCGGCTACACCATCTACGCAGACGGCTCACAGATCGGTTCGGCAACTTGGCCGAGTGACGCCCCTATTCTCTACGATTCTAATCACGTTTTGAATATTGGTTCCGATCTTCAGAACGCCGGAGAAGGCTTTTATGGCACCCTCGATGAGACTCGCGTGTCAAAGATAGCCCGCTCAGCCGACTGGATTGCTACCGAATACAACAACGAGAGCAGCCCTTCAACCTTCTACAGCATCAATTCGCCCTCGCCATCGATCACGTCAGTCAATCCATCCAGCGGTGGACCAGGTGCTATCGTGCAGGTGGTAGGAAAGGATTTTGGGTCTAGCCAAGGCAGTAGCACCGTGACAATTAACGGGACCTCTGTTGGGAATCCCTCCGGATGGTCAGACGGGCTCATCGCCTTCACGCTGCCTACTGGATTAAGTAGGGAATCTAGTATCACCGTCGGCGGAGTATCGAGCAACACAGTTCCCTTTACCGTGTTGGCGACGCCATATATTCAAACTATACGCCTATGTCCGGAGGAGTCGGCCAACCGGTAGCAATCAGTGGTTCCAATTTTGGAACCAGTCAAGAACGAGCAGAGTAGCCTTTAACGGCATACCGGCAACGATCTCCGTATGGACAAACACTTATATCGTTGCCATTGTCCCAAGCGCGGCCGCAAGCGGTAACCTGCTGATAAACGTGGGAGGCGGCGCCAGCAACACAGTTCCATTTCTTGTTTCAACCGGACCAATCATTACGAGTTCCAGTTCTAATTCTGGGCCGGTGGGAGCAGCGATAACGATTTCTGGGACTGATTTTGGACCGCAACAGGGAACGGTCACCTTCAACGGCACTGTGGCGTCCCCTGTGAGTTGGACCTGGACGGAGATCGTAGTTTTAGTACCTGTCGGCGCGACAACCGGAAATCTCATAGTAACCGTCGGCGGGGTGGGAAGTAACGCGATTCCGTTCACTGTGAACTCTGGCCCAAGTATTACCACCATAAGCCCATCAGCAGGTCTGCCGGGTACGTCGGTACGTTCAGGGTTGAACTTCGGCACGGCGCAGGGAACAAGTACAGTAACGTTCTCTTCAACGGCATTGCAGCGAATCCAACGAGTTGGACTAACACGAGCCTCACGGTCAGTGTACCGACAGGAGCGGCGACTGGAAACCTACTTGTCAAGGTCGGAGGTGTATCCAGCAATGCAATCCTCTTTTCTGTTGTTCCGAACCCATTTGTTACGAATCTTTCCCTGCCTTGAAGGCCCAATTGGAATGGGTTTTGTGATTAACGGCGCAAATTTTGGGGCCTCCGGCACAGTTAGTTTCAGCGGCATAACACTAACGCCACTCTCTTGGACGCCTACGCAGATCACGGTGCAGGTTCCGGTCGGCGCTGTTATGGGCATGAATGTGGTGGCTGTCACTGTGTCTCCGAGTAACAAGACTACCTTTGCACAATTTGCAGTGGACTCACCGTTTAGTTGTAGCAGCCAGTGAGCTGAATTCGAAATTTCGGCAACCCTAGCATGGAGGAATTCGCACAATGGCAAAAGAGTGGAATTTACGCATTGTTATTCGGCGGGCAAGGACCATTTCAGGTGTCCAAAATCTAATCGCCAGTCGCTACAACATGCCCCCGCTCTGCTCTTATCACTGCTGGTTGTGGAGTGCAGTCGGTGTGTTTGGCCAAACCCAAGCTCCTCCCCAATCGACGGCCGCATCGGGTCATCAAATTCCCTTACCTTTACTCTATCGTCAGTTTTTGGCCTACCAAAACCACCTAGATCGGGTCGGAGCCGCCCTGGATAAGCAGGGCAAAAATGGCAGTGATTTTAGAGATCATTTTCAACAGAAACTTGGCTTTACGGACGCGCAGTTCGCGTCGATTCGAGAAACAGGGCTTCGATTAGAGTCTGAACTCAGAGAAGAGGATGCTAAAGCTAAAAATGTGATTGACGCGGCACGCGCCCAATACCCAAAGGTTTTCGGTAGGCGGACGGACGCCCCACCGCCACCCCCTGAATTAACTGGATTGCAGAAGGAGCGGGACGGAATAATTGAACAAGAGATCGCAGGATTGAATACTGCGCTCGGGATCCCAAGCGGCAGCAAAAGTTAGACACACTTATCGAAAATGAATTTGCACCCAATGTAAAGATTATGCATGGAGCTCCCGTTCAAACACACGACCCCGTCAAGAATCCACTTCCGCCGTTTTCGCCGGAGGAGCAGTAGTCATGCAAACGCACTGTTTTCGGCGTTTTCTCGTCGCAATGGTGCCTCTCTTTCTATTGTTCCTAGTCCCAAGCTCCGCAAAGGCACAATACGTAATTGGCGTTTCCGCGATTTTGGGTACGACCGATTCGACTCATATCGACACGTATTCAGCGACGGAGATGGACTATCTCACTTCGTTTTCTTACGAGGCTTATGTAGAAGGATATTTATTTCAGAATAATGGATTAATAGCGGATGGATACGCCTTCGGTAATCCCACGGCGGGTGGCAGTCTGACTGAACCACTGACGGTCGGCGATACTTATGAAATCGACAGCTATCACTATTTGTACGCCGAGTTCCAGATATATGATCCCGACTCAGGATTTTCCACATATGACGATCCGTACGGATACCTAGACGGAGGGGGAGGAGATTCAGGTTACCCATCAGGCAACAACTTCATTCCGGGCGGAGACGGCAGCTGGATTCAGATCAGTGAGATTTTTCTGGGCTATACCTATGTCGTTTTGCCTACCGGGGTGCCCTCTGTTTCGAGCATCAGCCCAGGCGGCGCCTCAGTTGGATCGAATGGAACCATAACACTGCAAGGAGAAAATCTGGAAGACCCCTTCACGCAATCCACAACTCCATCAATAACGGGTTCGGGTATCGACATATCTGTCGAATCGGTTTCCCCCACGACCGTGACGCTGAGCTATAACATTGCACAAAACGCTGGCACGGGAACGCAGAATATTACCCTGGCTACGCGGTTCGGAACGAGTAATGCCGCTGGCTTCAATATTGGAGACCCCACGCCCATTGTGACTGGCATCAGCCCTGATATCTGGCCGGCCGGAAGCACCAACCTGACTGTCACCATAACAGGAAGGGGTTTCGGAACGAATCCTTCTGTCTCAGTTTCGAGCGGGTATGTGACCGTTGGAACCGTCAACAATGCGAGCGACACCTCCCTGCAAGTAAATGTTTCAGTTTCCTCGAATGCCCCAGATCAGAGCGTGACGGTTCAGGTGCAATCGAACGGCTATTACGGGAGCGGCTTCGTCGCGACCAACCAAGGCCAGTCGTCTACGGGCTCCAACGCCGCACAACTGCAGGCTATTCCGGCGCCCGCGCCATTTTTTGTAATGGGGACTGACTCCAACGGGTCCCTGTGTACTTCTGGGACGCCCATTCAAGGAACTCAGACGGTCGTTCCAGGTCAGCAGATTGGCATCACAGCGTGCATCCCACAATCTGGACTATCAGTGTTGGCAGAGGTATGGCAAATGCCAGGCAACATGTCTTCAATTGCTGTTGGAGGTTTTACTGTTGGAACGCAAAGCCAGTCGTTTCCGGAAACCTTGACGCAGTGGACGCCTACCAATTGTTCTGCTCAATCGTATTGTGATCTCACGCCCTTTTATTGGCTTGCTAACGCCGGGCAAACGCAAACACTCGTTTTCGTCTACAATGCTGCTAACGGCAAGTCGGCATCGGCGTTGCTGAATTTCAGCATTCAGCAGATTACAGGCAATCTCTTGCTGCAGCCCAACATGAAGACGGACGGGACTGGGGTTCGAGTTCTCTTAGATAACGATATTCCTAAGTTGTCTACAACGGGTATTGCTGTCGGTCAGCAAGAGGTCGGAATTACTTTTGCGGCGAACGCTACGCCGCCTTCTTCCGGAGCTGGCGCCAATCAATCCTTCACGTGGGTCCAGGTACTCACGAGCGTCCAAAGACAATACCTAATTTCCAAGGGCGTCAACACCGTACCCACATCTCCGGCGAGTGGTTTGGACATAACTTATCCCTACACCAGTGCGTCCACAAGCACGACAAATGATACACCCGCAGCAAACCTCCTTGGCAGCGGGGAGGGGGATGGGAGTCGTTCAGCGCGACGATGTATCTCATGTGGGATCCGGCATTGCCCGGTGGGTGCAGCCCCGCGAAGACAGTTCAGAACGGCAACGCCTTTACTTCCACTCAAAGTAATTGCACATCGATTCCCGTACCACTGAGTTTGGTAACTTGGCATTGGTCGGGTTGCGCCATTAATACCCTTGCCGAGCAATCAAACGGTACCACTTGGTCTCTCAGCACCCAGAACGGCTGCCCGGTTGATACACTTGGTGCTGCGCAGCTCTCAAATACCGCCTCAGGGTTTCCGCAATGGACAAACGTTGCAACACCATGAGAATACTTAGGGGACTGATGGAGGAACGGAGATGAAGGGGAGTACCGTATTTCTCGTAATGGCCATTCTCTTCGGACTTAACTGTTTTGGGCAAGCCCCTACAAACCGTGCAGCTTCAGACACACCTCAAGCTGATCCAGGTTACACGATCAGTGTTGAGTCCCTAACCTGACCAGGGTTTTTGTACCAGCGGGAGTGGAGAAAATCCACTCTGGAGGAACGCTGGTATGCCAAATCAGACGGTACAAGCCGGAGCAGATTGTTAATTTGCTGCGGCAAATTGAAGTAGGGATCGCCAACGGAAAGACCACGCCACAGGCCTGCAAGGAAGCCGAAATTACCCAACAGACGTACTACCGCTGGCGGAAGGAATATGGCGGTTTGAAGCTCGATCAGGCGAAGCGACTGAAAGAGCTGGAGAAGGAAAACAGCAAGCTGAAGCGGCTCGTGGCGGAGCTGTCGCTGGAGAAGCAGATTCTCAAGGATGTGGCCGAGGGAAACTTCTAAGCCCTGAGCGGCGGCGTGGCGCGGTCAGGCATGCCCGGGAGAGCTATCAGCTTTCCGAGCGGCATGCCTGCCGGCTGCTGGGGCAGTGGAGAGGGACGCAACGCTACGAGGGAATTTACCGAGCTGACGAAGACCAGTTGACCCGAGTGATTATTGCCTTGGCCAGTGAGTACGGCCGCTAGGCTACCGGCGGATCACCATCGAGTTGAACAAGGCTGGTTGGCCGGTGGGCAAGGATCGGGTGCAGCGCATCTGGCAAGAGAGGGATTGAAAGTGCCGCAGAAACAGAGCCACGGAGCCGTAGTGGTTGAACGATGGAAGCTGCGTGCGGTTGCGACCGGAACGGCCCAACCACGTCTGGGCTTACGATTTCGTGAAAGCGATGACCCACGATGGCCTGGCGCTGCGGCTGTTGGTGTTGCTGGACGAATACACGCGGGAGTGCCTGGCGATCCGCGTGGCCCGGCGGCTCGGGAGTCTGGAAGTGATCGAAACGCTGGCAGAGGTGATGCTGTGGCGCGGAATCCCGGAGCACGTTCGCTCGGACAACGGCCCGGAATTCATCGCCCAGGAGCTGCGGAAGTGGCTGGCGAAGGTGGGCACCGGAGTGCTTTATATCGAGCCAGGAAGTCCCTGGGAGAACGGCTACTGTGAGAGCTTCAATGGGAAGCTGCGGGACGAATGCTTGAATGGGGAGATCTTTTATTCGCTGAAGGAGGCGCAGATCGTGATCGAACAGTGGCGGGTCGAATACAACACGCGGAGACCGCACTCGGCGCTTGGCTACCGGCCACCAGCACCGGCGGCGTACAAAATCGGCGGGGAAAATGGCCATGGAAAAGACGGGGGCTGCTGCGCCCCCTTGGAAAACGCGACCCGTTTCCCACTTTCCCACAGCCCCGGCGACGGCGGTCTATCCTCCTCTGCGGACCTTGCACGCAGAACCACGGCGGATCAACAGCCGAGACTTTGATGTACACTACTCTCACTCACCTTGGTACAAAAAGTCGGTCCGGTCATCTGGAGTTCGAAAATCCCACGGGCCTACCATCTTTTCAACGAAGCAGAAGACGTTCCTGCTTACCGAAGTTTTTTGCTCGATGCATTTTTATTTCGCTACTTCTGGCGATCCAGTTCGCGCAATCATTATGGGATGCGCCGCTTGGGAAACAGCCCTCCGTCAGTTCCTGTCGTCAATCGGACAGGTGATCTCAGCCTACGCGAATACCCGTCAACTGACACAGCGAACAGACAGGTCAAAGGCGGGCCAATTCCATCTGGATAGCAGATCACGCAAAAGAGTCCTTAGATCTTCAAGGTCTCGATTCACATGCACCTTCGAAGTATTCATTTAAAGTGCACCACCTCATGCGAGCGTTGACTATGCACGACAATTTCTACCGCCGCCGAACCCGAGGAACTGTTTGGCACGAAAGAACAATTCCTCATCACCTGGACGACCCGGTCGAATTCGCCAGCAGGAAATCGTCCAGTTAACCGCTCAAATACCTCTCTTGCGGCTGTTTCACCGCCGCTTAACTCCGTGCGTTGCCGCGAGCCAGCTTGTATCACCGAGGTCAGGCTATCCAACGGGTCATAACCGTAGGAGGTGGAATTGCCAAGGCCGTTTCCTCGACTGCGATCCTATTCGGATCGAGCGCGTCGATACACGCGCCGGTCGCAACCCCTGCTTCGTCTGTCGTGGTCGAGCAGTTGCCATCATAAGTGGTACGAATAACGCTGCCGTCTTGATCGATCACAGCGGTAATCCTATTTAGCGCATCATATTGCTATTGAGTTGTGCCGTCGGTGTAACTACCGCTGCTGCGGTGGGGATTGGAAACCGAGGCTACCCCGCCGAGCGTGTCATAGCTTGTGTCCGTGTAATCGGTACCTTCAGGGTCAGATGTTAGCTGGGTCTGCGTCAAGTGTCCCAGGCCATCGAACAAGTAAGTGGTACTCACAATCGCGTTTGCCACCGTGATCGCATTGGGAGAAGAATAGGTTGTTATCGTTTGCCCGCCATCGGGGGTTTTGACCTCCTCTGTAGGTCGCAGCATGCTGTCATAGACATAACTCGTGATTTGACCGTTGGCGTCGCGCCGTCGCGGCGGTCGGCCCGTATCGCGTCGACGATGTCCCGTCGGGCGCCGACGTCGACGCCCTGAAACGGCTCGTCGAGCAGGAGCAGGCGGCACGGCGCCGACTGCCAGCGGCCGATCACCACCTTCTGTTGATTGCCGCCGGACAAAAGATCGAGCGTGTCCTGCGGGCCGCGGCAGCGAACGCCGAGCCGGCGAATGACGGCGTCGGCCCTCCCGCTCGCGGCCGGCGCGCAAAATCCCGAGGGAAACCACGAGCGACGATGCGGGAGAGCAATTGTGCCCGCGATATCGCCGCCCGGCGAGGCGGCGGGTAAAAATGAGGAGCGCCATCTGTCCTCGGCCGCCATGAACACGCCGCGCGCGATGAAATCGGCTGGACCCTCGTTCGCCATGGCGTCCCGTCCAGCTCGACCGCGCCGTCTCCGACAAACTCGGTTCCGAATAGCGCACGCAGAAGGCGAGACTTGCCCGCGCCGAGCGCTCCCGTCACCCGCCACAACCTCGCCCGCGCGCACGACAAGATCGAAGCTTGCCGCGCCCGGGATCAAACGCACGCCAGTCATGCGCAGAACCACCTTGCTGGTCAGGCTGGAGGCCGCCGCGCGCGCGGCTTCGTCGAGGTCTCGTCCGATCATCGCCCGCACAGCAGCGCCGAGATCGAACGGCTTCGCCTGGTCGGCGACCGAGCGCCCGTTGCGCAGGACCACGATGCGGTCGGCGACGCGCCGGATGTCGCCAAGGCGATGGGAGATGTAGAGCACGCCGACGCCGCGCCAGCGCAGCCGATCGACCACGGCGAAAAGCCGATCCGCCCCGACAGCCGACAGGCTCGCGGTCGGCTCATCGAGGATCAGGACTGGAGCCTCGGCGGCTACAGCCCGGGCAATGGCGACGAGTTGGCGATGCGCCGGACGAGCGCGCCGAAGTCCTGATCGAGCGGCGCGTCAAATCCGATTCCGTCGGCGATCCGTCGCGCTTGCCGGGCGGTACGGCGCTTGGAGACAAGCGCGCCCGCGCCGCGGCCACAAAGAAATCAAGCGGGAGGTTCTCGGCGACGGTTAGACCGGGAACGCCGAGCTGGTCGGTCGACTGGTGGACGACAACGATCCCGGCGGCCCGCGCAGCCTGGGGCGAGGCGAGCCGCAATTCGCGTCCGGATACGACGATGCAGCCGCTGTCGGGACGGACGACGCCGGCTGCGATTTTGGCCAGCGTCGACTTCCCGGCGCCGTTCGAGCCCATGAGCGCCACGACTTCTCCGGCCGCGATGGCGACATCGACATCTTCAAGCGCCTGTCGTGCGCCAAATCGCTTCGACACCGAGAGAAGCGAAAGCGCTGGAGCGACCGCCGAAGGCAAATCAAGCATCGAGGCCCGAGGATGACGGGCGTGATCGCCCGAAGGCCCTGAGTTAGGATAAGGCTCACAACCAAGTCAACAAAAATATATTAAGTTGATAGACAAACTTCTACTGTCGTCACACCCATAAGCTACCGCCGACCCAACCGGCACTGATCCTTCGGAGGTCGCCGGACGGCGCGCC
>CAVPFR010000038.1:0-73304 GCA_963703785.1 uncultured Acidobacteriota bacterium
AACGAAGCCCAGCACAAAGAAAGCGGCCAGTCCCAGCAAAACGAGTGCGCGGTTACGCATTGTTGCCTCCATTGTTCTGGCGCATGGTACTCCTCTCCCGCCCCCCACGCCAAATCGTAAATCCCGATTTCGACAGGGTGAGGGCCGCAACAATGAAACATTAGGAGGTGAGCGATCCAAATAGCGCCCCCCCCTCGCCGACTGCCACTGGTGTTAGAATGCCAGCTTCCCGATTTGGATTAAGGAAAGTTGGAAAAGCTATGCAGAAGATTGATACGGACGTCGGTAAGCTGGTTAGCATGATTGAAGACGGGGAACTTCAACTCCCCGAGATGCAGCGGCGTTATGTCTGGCCGGCAACCCGTGTCCGCGACCTTCTTGACTCCCTATATCGCGGCTATCCATCGGGTGCGATTCTGGTGTGGGAGACCGATCTTGAGATGCCAAGCAGAGAGCTTGCTGTCGATCAGGCACGTAGTCCATTCAAGGGCCATAAGCTCCTGCTCGATGGTCAACAACGTCTCACTTCTCTCACTGCTGTTTTGCGCGGGAAACCTGTAACGGTCAGGGATCGTAAGAGAGGTATAGATATTCTTTTCAATCTCGCTCACCCGGAAGGCTTACTGGAAGTCATCGAAGTCAATGACGATACTACCGATTCAGAGGGCGATGGGAATGAACCCGATGATCAAGGAAATTCCAGAATCTCCAGCAGCGGTTGAACCAACGGGCGTTCGTGGTCGAAAACAGCGCTTTAAGGTCAGATTCGCGATGGGTTTCGGTCTCAGCGTATTCACAGGACGGAGAACGGATGCCCAAATACTCAGACCGCTCGTGAATTCCCTTGATGACCCGCTGTTCGAAAAGTATTCAAAGCGACTGCAAAGTCTCCGGAAAATTAGGGAATACCCCTACGTAATGCATGTGCTTGACAAGTCTCTGTCTTACGAGGAAGTGGCCGAAAATCTTGTGCGCGTAAACTCTTTGGGCATGAAGCTTCGGGGCTCTGATCTCGCCCTAGCCCAAATCACGTCGCGTTGGCAAAACTCGTTGAGCCTCTTTGAAGAATTCCAAAATGAATGTGAAGAAGGTGGATTTAGCGCAGACCTTGGAGTTCTGGTGCGTGCCCTCGTCGTTTTCGCGACGAATCAGAGCCGCTTCAAAACAGTAGGCACCATCCCCATCAAGAAACTCAAGCAGGGCTGGACACGGGCGAAGGAGGGTTTGAGATTTGCCATAAACTTTTTGCGTACTAATGCAAGAATTGAAAATGAAACCTTGCTCTCGTCGCCGCTATTTCTAATCTCTGTAGCCTATTACGGATCACGAAAGCAGTTTAGTCTCATACCTGGAGAGGAAACGAGCCTCCGAAAGTGGTTGTATATCGCGAATGCTCGCGGTCACTACAGCGCATCAAGCGAAACTGTCCTTGACTCGGATTTGAGTATCATTCGCGAAGATGGTGATCTTATCAGTGCTTTGGAGCATCAACTGGGTCGGCTGCGCGTGGAGCCAGCTGACTTCGTCGGTCGCGGAAAACAAAACGCACTCTTCGCAATGGCATACCTCGCATTGAAAGCCCGCGGTGCGAAGGACTGGCGTTCACAACTTGAGCTCTCGCTCGCGCACCAGGGAGATCACTCGATCGAATACCATCACATCTTCCCCAGAAGGACTCTCAAAAAGGCAGGATACGATTCCGGGAAAGCAATGAGATCGCGAATATGGCTTTATAGCTGGCGGTACTAATCGTAGCCTTTCGGCGACGCCTGCCTCCCAATACCTAACTGAGGTGCTCCAAAAGCAGGGAAAAGAGCACTCGAATCCCACTGTATCCCAATTGACCCAGCTCTTTGGGAACTGGACGCCTACCGCAGATTCCTAGAATTTAGGCGTGCAGCGCTCGCCCTAGCGATCAACGAATTCATCAACCTGAGCGGACAAGGGCACGAGATCGATCTCGCCGCTATTCTTGCTGATGGTGAAACAGATGCCGTGGAATTCAAATCGTCCGCACGATGGGACTACAAGGCAAATGGTCAAAACAAATCGCTTGAAAACGTTATCGTCAAGACTATCGCAGGGCTACTCAATGGAAAGGGCGGTACTCTCCTTATAGGCGTTGACGACAAGGGTGAGATTGTTGGCCTCGAACAGGATTACCAAACCTTGTCCAGCAGACCAGACCGCGACGGGTATCAGCAATTTTTAGTTAATCTACTTTCGTCCTCCCTTGGAAAAGATGTCTGTGCCTCTTTGTCAATTTCTGTGCAATCGGTCACCGGAAGAGACGTTTGTGCCGTTCAAGTTCCAAAAAGCGGTAAAGGAGTGTACGTGCGAGAGGGCCAGCAAACGCGATTTTTCCTTCGTACGGGAAACACAACCCAGGAATTGAATACTAAAGAAACCGTGGATTACATAGCTAAGCATTGGCAACAGGCGTGACGGATTTTACATTTTACGGCACGGCAGCGAAGCGGCGAAGTTGTCCTCGGCCCGAATCATTCTTCTGCGCCCCCCATCTATGAGCATTCTGCGAAACAAGCGGGCTTCCCGTTCCGACCAAAGCCACCGAGGCTAATCCGCATAAATAAGAGTAATAGGTCATTCTTGAGACTCTTACTTGGTGACGTAACTTCTTCTGTGTAAAAAAGAGAGAAGGTGTTGGTTTTGCTGTGTCGAGCAACAAAATCCCCCGTGAAGGAGCCTACATCCTGATGCGACATGACTATGGCACCGAGCAGTTTCAGACGTTTCGAGGAGAGGCGCGGGAAGGTTTTTGCGGCCAATGTGGCGAGCGCGGAGAGAATCATCCATGCAATTTTTCACGGCTTCAGGCAGCAGTGGCAGAACCGCACGCTCTTTTTACACACGTAGCTTGACGTCACCTCACTCGCACCCGATTCTGATTTGTTGACGCTCGCGGTAAAATAGATATACGTCCGAACTAGATAGTTCGCGGCCCTGCCCCATGCGTCGGTTTTACGCGTGGGATGTCGGAGTATTCGCGAACGGCGGGAGAGCCGAGGAATGGCCACGCGGTTTGACAGTTGGCGGAAAAAAACTCGATGAGGGGCCATTTCCCGCACTTCCGAAGGAGTAGGGCGGCTAAGCCGCTTAGAATGATACTCTTGCATAAAGCGTGGAATAACTGGCCTGGAATGATACTCTTGCATAAACCGACGGTCCGGCCAGGGTCGGCATCCCGAGCGAGCATCGTGAACCTAGGTAACTCCTTTAGAATCTGCATTTACGGGAACCGCAACCCTCTGAAGGCAGCGCTCCCTAAGCCTTTTAGAATGATATCGTTGCAAAACTCAGGAAATAAGCCGCCTGGAATGATACTCTTGCATAAAAAATGGGGGTGGGGCCCCCCTCTGGGGGCGCGCAAAAGTCTACCAACAGGATGAGCTTTTGCGCGTTGACAAAGTCCCCCAGGGCGCATTTCATTGGCCAGTCGCTCAATCAAAAGCGGTTGCCGACTGCACTGCTTTCCACACCCTGCGGGCGATTTGCCCAGCGCGCCTGCACGGGTTTCGTCGCGAGGCGCAAGCGAGCCACCGGCGGCGTTCTGGGACCGAAGAATATGGCGGACTGTTAGGTCAGTTGGGATGCTTTTCCCCGCCGAGGACGGTGTCGTCCAAACGAGAACCGTCGGCAAGGATGATGTGATTGAGACGGCCCACAGGATTTCCGGTCTTGGAGGCGAAGACGTAGACGGTGATCATGTCGCCGGGCACCAAGGAGGTCTTTGTCCAACCGACCAGTATCAGCGCCTGAGGCGCGGCGGTTTCGACCACCCAGTGCTGGACTTTCCCGTTGGCGTCCTTGGCATCGAAGTCGATCAGGGCGTGAGGGTTGGACCAAGCGAATCTGGTGACCGTTGCTCCCTTCAACTCGGTAACCTTGTTCTCGTAGGCGGGAGTTCCGTGGTGTGCGAATACGGTCCCAGAAAGAACGAGCGCCACAATGGCGGAAGCAGCGGACATAAACAGCTTATTCTTGATCATGAGTAGCTCCTGAGCCGGCCTGGCTGGTCATCTCAACAGCACAGCCTGTAACAGGTGGCGGCATTATACGCGAAATATCCATGTATTCAACTTCCACAAGTTGCATACGACCACACACATCTCCCGGCTGAATGATGCGCCCGGCAGAATCAATTCGGCGACTGGACCGGAATTCCCGACGGCTTGGCCAGCGTGTCGCGATACTCGATGCCTTCCGAGGGCACGCAGATCGTCTCGGCGAACTCCTGGGCCTTCATCCAGTAGAAGTTGGCTTTCATGAATGTCCAGGGCTTGGTGTAGTACTTGGGATCGTCCACTGTGACCGTCACCACCATGTTGTATTGGTCCACGCGGTTGTAGCGCTCCTGGATGTGTGCGGAGGAGCTGCGTGGGTGCCCAAGTTCATCAAGCCAGGCCCTTTCATCCAAGCCCGTGGTCTCGATCACAAGCGTATTGTCGCCGTCCCAGTGGCCCACCGAATAGCCGTAAAATCTGGAGTCGGGGTAGCCGCGCGCGTCCACTTTCTCGGGAAGTTTTCGTCCATCCATCCAGATTTCACGCCATACACGCTGCTGTTCATAATTAATGATGATGCGGTTCGGCGCCGACCCGAATAAGGTTCCCCCGCGGCTGCTGATGGCGTGCGCCAGAAGGTCGCGCGGAAACCCGAGAGGATCGCAGATGATGAACGGGTCATTGGTAGGCGGGAGTTCATGGTTGCCGGCCTGGAAGCCGTTTGGCAGGTAAGCTTCCCTCGTCTTGAATACCGCCTGGCCCGCAGGCGTCATCGGGGGCACGGGCTCCGGTTTGTTATTTTGCGGTCCGACCCAGGCTCCCGAAAGGTCCTGCTTGGGAGAGGGCCCCGGCGGATTGGGCATCTTCGGAACTCCGTCAGCGACGTAACCATCCGGCACTTGCCGCCCCCCGGCCCGAGGAGCTTGGGCAGTTTGGGCCATTGCGACCGACGAAAGCACCAGTACAACCAACAAAGCAACCATTGCTTTGGCGACCGCATTTCGCATTTCACACTCTCCTTGACTGTACATACAAGCTTCTCAAAACCGACCCATGCGGAAGCGCAGCAACGTCATGTGCCTCCACAATTGCGCCCAGGAATTATCAGTGGCTCAGCGGCCCCCCACACATGGGCGCATCCAGTCCGCGCGCATCCTACACCTCTCCTGCCCTCGACGCAACGAGCTTGCTTTCAGGATGTCGAGGCGCGGAGCGCGCCTCCGAAAGCGCTTTTCGAGGCGACGCATCGCCCTCCATCTGCATCCGTAAATATTCGGTCCACGCAAATATTGGGCATTGGGTCGGACATTCTCAGGTACAGTCCAAGTCAGATCCTCTATGAAGCAAAAACTCCTGACCGTTATTACCTCCATCTGGCTCATCTTGCTTGTGGCTTTGGGCGCACGGCTAGCTTATGCCTGGGACCAGCAACACAAAATTCCCGGCGACGCTCTGGTGATACGCTTTCAGCAAGAAACCGGGTTTATCGCCGCCTCGCTTGCTTCCGGGAAGGGATTCAGTTCGCCCATGGGTCGCGAAACCGGCCCCACCGCCTGGCTCCCGCCGATTTATCCGCTGCTCTTGTCGGGAGTATTCCGCATTTTCGGAATCGAGACGGTTCGTTCGTTTCTAGGCGCTGTGGCCATGAACATTGTGTTCTCCGCGGGCGCGTGTCTGCCCATCTTCTACGCCGGCAAGCGCATCGCCGGGCTGCCTGCCGCGAGTGCGGCCGCCTGGTTCTGGGCGCTGCTTCCGAACGCGGTGACATTTCCCTTTGAATGGATTTGGGATAGCTCGCTCGTGGCGTTACTGGCCGCGACGCTTTTATGGGCCACGCTGGAGTTAGCGGAATCGCCGCGTCTGCGTGATTGGTGCGCTTATGGACTCTTGTGGGGATTTGCGCTGCTGACTGATCCGTCGCTCGGCGCGGCGCTGCCGCTTTTGCTGGGCTGGGCAGCGTGTCGGGCTCGCGCCCACGGCGTCACGCGCTTACAAGGACCGGCGCTCGCGGCGGCCTGCGCAATTCTATGCTGCTTGCCCTGGACTGTGCGCAACTACGTCGTATTTCACCGCTTCATACCTCTGCGCTCGAATTTCGCTTATGAGCTATTCACGGGCAACAACGAGAACTACGACGATCATCCGCCCGTCTGGCCCAACAACATCACACGCGCGAGGGAAATTTACCGATTCTTCCGCATTGGCGAGCCCGCCTTCATGCAGGAAGAGATGCACAAGGCCCTGCAATTCATTACGAACCATCCACGCATAGAGCTTCGTTTAACCTGGGATCGGGTGGTCTCTTTCTGGATGGGCACTCCGTCGCCGCTTGACAATTTCTTCTCTGCCGATTCTTTCTTTTTACGCTCGGTTTCGGTCTGCAGCTTTCTTCTCGTGCTTGGAACGATTGGAGGAATCGCCGTGCTCTTCGTGACTCGGAGCGAATTCGCCTTTCTTGTGGCGTCCTTCCCGCTGGTCTTCCCGCTGACCTTTTACGTGACCCACGCCTCGCTGCGCTTCCGTCACTCCATCGAACCGATTCTGGTGCTGTTAACGGCCATAGCCGCAGACACCCTGCTGCGCAGGATCTTCGTTCCCAAACCAAATCTTCCTGCTCGGACAATCCTTCGGAGCGTCTTATCGGGGCGACCCGGAAATAATGACGTCTGATCCGGCGTTTTGCCATGTATGTCGGGTAATCCCGAAACTACGAAGCTTTGGCAAATCGCATGGCCACTGAGTTCATACAGTAGCGCAGGCCCGTTGGTTCGGGGCCGTCGTCGAAAACGTGTCCAACGTGAGCGGCACATCTGCGGCACGAGACGGCTGTGCGCTCCATTCCCAGGCTATCATCCATCGCTTCGCTAATGTTTTCTTTGGCTATAGGAGCCCAGAAGCTCGGCCAGCCCGTTTCAGAATCGAATTTCGTGGCCGAGTCGAAAAGAGCGGTATCGCAGCAGATGCAGCGGAAGACACCCTTGTCGTGAACGTTCAACAAAGCTCCGCTGAACGGGAACTCTGTGCCCGCATGACGGGTTACCTCGAAAGCCGCTGAGGATAATTGCCTCCTCCATGCGGCCTCACTCTTCTGAATCGTCAGGACAGAAGCGGCTCCCTTCCGTTCGCCATCATCCGTAAATTCAATGATTGTGATCGGCTGAGGTGGTCCCAGGGGCGCCTCAGGCTCCGCGTGAACGGACTCCATTCTATAGATACCGTATGCAAGCCCGGCCAGAGCCGCGCCGGCAGCGAAGAGGAAACCCCTTCGTTCGATCAACCTCGGCGTGTCTGATTGGAACATCGCGACCTCCTCATTTCCTCCGAGACGAGGGCACACGTAAATGGTATCAGCGGAATCGCCGGCGGCGTGAGTGCAAACTACGAGTCGTAGAGGCGATCTCAACTCCGCATGCCCGTCCTGGCATATTCGTGATGTGTTTTGCGGTCCTCGGGAAAAATACCAGCGTTCTCTGGAGGTTGAGGAACCCGCTCAGCAGCACAAATAACCATATAAAAATGGTCATTAGGAGCTCCGCTGCCTAAGACTGTCGTAAATAAGGCTAGGACAGGTACCACCCCCAGATATAAAATTGCATTTCACATACGGTTTTTGGTGTAGACCTACCCGACCCTGGCCTATCTGAAATCCACAGCTTCGACGTCGAAGCGCGGGCCGGAGTCGTCCCCAGCCTCGGGCCGCGCAGGGTTCTGGGAGGCATTATGCGAACCGCAACAGCACTCTTAATCCTATTAGCCTTAGGAGCGCCCCGGCTGGCGGCGCAGCAGCCGCGCACGATGAACCTCGGTCAAATTATCGACAAGATCCTCTCGCAAGAGCGCGGCGAAATGGAGTCTCTGCAGCAATACTCCCCGCTCGTAGAGACATACATTCAATATCTGCGTCCTGAAAAGGACCTCGGCGAGGTGCCCAATGGCGACAAGTATTTACTGGGGCACGCCGAATTGGGGAAGGCGGTCAAGCTAGAACCTTTCACCGACCTATCATCCGGCGGCCTGCGCGAATTCTTGCAGATGATTTATATGGACACGAATGGATTCGACCGCCAGCACTATAAGTTCGATTACGTAAGGCGCGAATTCCTGGGTGAAGTTCGGTGCCTGGTTTTCGACATAACCCCTCTGGAAAAGTCCGGCAAAGGACGCTTCGTGGGCCGCTTCTGGGCCGAGGACCGCGACTACCACATCGTGCGATTCAACGGCGCTTTTGTGGGATCGGCAAGGGCCAATCACTATTTCCATTTTGACAGCTGGCGCTTCAACGCAGGTAAGAACGAATGGCTGCCAGCGTTTATCTATAGCGAGCAAGGCGACTTGCACAATGCCATCACCGAGAAGCTTACGTTCAAGGCGCAAACGCGCCTGTGGGGCTACAATCTCAGCCAATCTCACGAACAACAGGAGTTGAGTACAGTCGTGGTGGAGTCCCCCACGCCAGTGGAAGATCAGACCGCGGCTTCACATGACCTTTCGCCCATCCAGGCGCAACGCAACTGGGATCGCCAAGCGGAAGAGAATGTGACCGACCGCATGGAGCGGCTCGGATTTCTGTCGCCGCCGGGCGAAGTTGACAAAGTACTGGAGACGGTGGTTAACAACCTCGAAGTCACCAACAACCTCGACATCCAGCCGGAGATTCGCTGCCGCGTGTTAATGACCTCGACGCTCGAATCGTTCACTATCGGCCACACGATCGTTCTCAGCCGCGGGTTGATCGACGTCCTTCCCGATGAAGGCAGCCTGGCGGCAATCCTGGCAATCGAGCTCGAACACGTAGCGCTCGGGCACCGCATCGATGCGCAGTACGCCTTCTTTGACCGGCTGGTGTTCGACGACAAGGAGACTTTCCGTCACTTTGGTTTCTCGCGCACACCCGAAGAGGAGCAGGCAGCCCACCAGAAAGCGATCGATCTCCTGAAGAATTCGCCATACAAGGACCAACTGGCCGCGGCCAAAGTGTTCATTCACGAACTTCAGAGCCGATCCATGGAGATTCCCAACCTCATCAGCCCCCGCTTGGGTGACCGCGTCGTGACAGACTGGCCGGTCTCTTCGAGCGCGGCTCCGAGCCAAACCTCCGAGGCAACGGCGCAGCACCCGCTCGTCTTCGCGCTACCGATCGGCGGGCGCATCAAAGTCGACCCCTGGGGCGATGAGTTACAAATGATCAAGGCTCAGCCAGTGGGCTCTGTCGCAGACCGCGAGAAGATGCCCTTCGAAATTACGCCGTTGCTTCCCTATCTAACGCGCGAAGGTGAAATAAGCTCGATCAGAAGCCAAACCGCGGGGGCCCTGTCGCAAGCCCCGCAAGAGCAGTGAAGGCGAAATAGCCGCACGTCGTGGCCGTAAGGCATTGCAAGATGGGCACCGATAGATTGGTCCGGCTACACCTCTCCTGGCTACCTCGCTTTTTGGTGTACGCTTGTTTTTATTTTTCCCTATCGCCTCCCGCGCAGGCGGCACAAGCAAACCATAACCGCGATAATCAAAAACGAGAGGCTGTTAGACATGCAATTGAGCTTGCGCAGCCCAACGCCAACGTTGACGGGTTGCAAATGTCGGAGAGGGATGATTTGGACGACGAACTCTCGCAGATCGCCGGTAAAACCGCTGGGCGCGTCTCTTTCTATTCCTTCTATGACGTCGACTCGTCCTCGGACGACGGCTCACTGTGGGTGGTCGTTCCGGGCGATTCTCCCCTGGGGTCCGATGAGCTCTATAGTTTTGAGAGTTCAGATAGCCTCGGTCAATCGTCGGAGAGGTTCAATCGGCTCCTATCTCATCTAGCGCTGTCGGTTCCAAACGATAAAGCGGCAAGCGTCGCCCGATTGTTCCTTGGGTGCTGCGTTCGGGAGACGCACGGCGAAACCGTAAGCAACGAAGACGTCCTGCGCCATTCAGTGGAGCGCTACTACATCCGAATATATGGGGACGTGTGGAGAGCCTTGGAGGCTTATACCCAGTGGTGGCAGGCTTATGAAAAAGTGGCGGTTCCTTTGCTACCAACGGTCGCGGTCGACGCCGGCGTTCGGCGAATCACCCTGGAAAGACTGATATTGGGTTTTGGAATGCATCCGCAATTGCAGCAATGGGAGATTGCAGTTTCCTCCGACGGCAGCGTGCGTGTACTGGCGGTGGACTCCGTCTTCCCGAAGCAAAGCCGCTGGCTCTCCTACGCCTTCCGCTCAACTGTGGATCCGCGAATTCATTAAACGATGTGCCTCCATACTCAGCGAAAAATGCGTCTCTCAAGCTCCACGTTGAAGATCACTCAGGCTCCAAAATGATCGGCGTCGTGACAAAACTCAAACTCGGCAATCTGCGCCTCGTCACTAAGCCCCAGGGGGCCACGTCTGATCCCGAGGCATGGAAGAAAATAATAGGCAACAAACCTGTCTCCACGCGTTTGCAAACACTGCCCGAGCCCAACCCGCGCTGGAGCGCTTTATTGACCGGTACGATCTTTCAAGTTCTTCTGACAGGCCTTCTGATCGTCCTTCCATCAGTCTTTCCAGATAAACTGGCCAGTAACAAGAGGTACGAAGTGGTTCCCATCGTTGAGCCAGAGACGGAAATCGCGCTGCCACCTACGCAGCCACCAGTTCATCCGAATATTACTGCGACACCCTCGCCCCCAGAGGCACCGCTCCAGCCGCGAAGCGCCTCGATGCTGATCGCGCCGAAGGCGCCGCTTCCACCCAAACCTAAGCCCGCACCCGTCAGCACCGTCGATGTACCGGCGTTAAACGAAATCTCCGCCGAAGCGAAATTTGAGGCGCCTCCCTCTGAGCCGGCCAAGCCGCGCGAGCCGGTCAAGACCGGAACGCTCGCGGCCGGCGGCGCGGCGCCGCCGACGATAGACAAGCCTGTCGCGCAGGTTCAAACCGGCGGATTTGGCGATCCCAACGGTCTACCCGGAGATGGCAACTCCACTGTGCGCGCGAATATCGCCCACGCCGGTTCCCCCGCTCTGCTGCCCGGCCCTGGATTCGGTAACGGCACGGGCGGTGCGAACGGAGTTCGCGGTACGGTCGCAAGCTCGGGCTTTGGTGACGGTGTGACAATTTCCGCGGCTTCCAGCGGTGAGAGCACACGCGAACCGATAAAGGCTGGCGGCTTCGGAACAGCGGTGGCTGGCCCCGATGCACCCAGACCCAAGCAGGCCGAAAACCCTCCCCCGGTGCAACCAGTGGTTATTTTGTCGAAGCCCAACCCGGCGTATACGGACGAGGCGCGCAAACTACGCCTCGAGGGTGACGTGTTAGTTGAGGTCGTTTTCCTGGCTTCAGGTTCGGTGCGGGTTGCGCGGGTAACGAATGGATTAGGGCACGGATTGGACGAAGCGGCCGTCCGCGCTGCAGAGCAAATCCGCTTCAAGCCTGCTCTTCGGGACGGCAAGCCGGTGGATTTCCCAGCCACGGTTCACATCGAATTCCAGCTCGCGTTCTAAATAAGCCAGGGGCTATGGCGCGTCCCGGCAGAGGCCGCATAGCTCGCGAACAAAGCTGCGTAGTTGGATCTAAACAGGGTGGGTACCCGCACCCTGCGCGAGTTTCGGGGTGGTATCGTAGTGAATTAGATGAATCGATGTCGCTTGGAGCGGTTTAGTACGGCTTTTCGCCGCCTTTATCGGCGCCCTTATCGCCGCCGAGTTGGCTATCGCTCAAGGCTGTGCCGTCGCCAAGAACGATCTTGTTAAGCCGTCCCACCGGATTGCCCGTCTTCGATTGGAACACGTACACAGTGACGACGTCGCCCGGCTTCAACGAATTCTTCGACCAGCCGATCAGGCCAAGCGCCGACGGACTGCCCGCCTCTGCGGCCCAATGCACGACGTTGCCGTTGGCATCCTTGGCGTCGAACATAGCGATGGAGTGAGGATTCGCCCAGATGAACTTCGTGATTGTGGCATCCTTTACCACAACCGGCTTAGTCGTGTCATACGTCGCGCTGCCATGATGCGCAAACATCGGCACGCACACTATCAGAAAACCGAGGACCAAAACCAACCGCGCTAAGAGCTTATTGGTCACCACGTGGCGCCTCCTTGACGGAAATTCGGCTTGAGATATGGCTTTCCGGCGAACAGAGAAGGTCCGGAGGATTGAAAGAGTTCGCGCCGTGGCAGAGTCCTGATTCTCCATGAAGTCTCTGAAGGCGGCGCATGAAGCACATTGAACCATCGTAAGAACAATGATGTCAAGGAGTCCCGGCGACCAGAGGGCTCGGAATGGCCCCATGCGCTCGTCTCGCAGTGTTACCTTGAAAATCAGAGGGCTGTTCTCAGACAAATTTCAGCTCGGGCAGTTCATCCTAAAATCCTTGACCCTAAAACGCGCATTGGCTAGCATATCGAGCACGATCAATCGCACCTGATGTGTCTGCGCTGCGAGTCGCCTCGCATATCGTGGCGGCAATCGGCAAGCACGTAGGTGCTTTTCTTAGTAGTTCCCTCTATCGTAGTTGCAAGACATACCCGCTCGCCGGCCCCAAAACCAGCGAGCGGGGTCTTCCTTCCGCCGATCTTCACAAGCATCAATTGGCTGTCTCAAAGTTTCATCTGAACCTTCGTCATCATATGGCCGTTGTTGACTCGGTCCGGCACTGCGCCGCTGCGTCTGTTGTTATGCAGTTCCGGCTGGGTGTAGACTCCGCCTTAAAGAATCTCGCAGGAGTGCCAAGAGCGCATGCAGGCTACCCTAGGGAGGCGCTTTCGGCACTGATCCTGCCCGGATTAGGGTTCCGTTTCAGACGATGAAGCGGTGGTTTGCGACTTCGCTGGTTACAGCTAGGGTGCTGATGGCGGGCGCGTTGGCGCTGCTCAGCACGAGCCCGGCTTCCGCTAAGACCAGCCCGCAGGACATGCTCGTCTGAGGCCGAGTTGGCGCACTTTTCTTACTTGGCCTCCGCTGGGGTCGCGGTCGCGGGACCCATGCCCACGATTTCGAGCACTGTGTCTCCGTCTTTTGCCCCGTCATAATGGATCTGCTTGCCAACATGTCTCACAAATGTACCCGGAGGCATGGGTACCATGCTGTCCGGGTCGTACTTGCTTCCTGTCCCCACCCACCAAGTGCCGGAAAGCACCGTTATATAGCGGTCGTTCGGATGGAAATGCGGATGGCTGTTGTGGTGCGCCGTCCATTTCGTCAAGACGATATACAGTCCGGGTTTCGAGGGATCTCCTTCTAGGATGGCTTGCTGCGCGCCGCCATCTCCTCCGGTCCATTTGATCTGATCCGGCAACGTGTAGATAAGGGCCTTGGGATCTAGATCCGCCTTGGCGGGCCGCGCGAAGATAACGACGCACGCGATAACGCCCGCCAGAATCGCGGACGTTAAAGCGATTGCGCCGATAGCTGTCAATTTCTTGGTCGTCGCCATAATTTCCTCCTGCCGCTCTTTGCTTGCCGCCCTTGCTCGCATGTCGGGGACGTCCCGCATCGGGTCGATTGTAATGCCGCGCCGATGCGTCGTAGGACTTCTTTTTTCAGCGAGAGAGCGGGGTTCTTATCGTCGTGAAATTAGGTTAGGAACTCTGTTGGTCGCTTATCGTCACTTATCGGCCGTGATCGAGTCCACCTGGATGGAGTCGGTCTTGGGGTCCAGCGTGCCGACGACTTTTACTTTTTGCCCTGCGAATTTCTCCGGCGTCTGCTGATCGCTCAGCATGTAGTTCTTCCCATCGTACAAAACATAGGAGGCGCCATGGACATCGGCGCAGGCCCGCGCACACTCCGCATCCGTCGGCCCCATTTGCATTCGGGAATGATCTGCCTTGGGGCACATGTCGTCGGTAATCGTGCCGGTGAAGGTTTGCTTGGCTGGAGGCGCGGATAGCGCCACAAGTACGGCAAGGCCCAGCGCGCAAACGCTGGCTGCGAAGGCGGACGCCAAATGCTGCTTCTTCACCACTCGCCTCACGGGTCGATAGACTTGGCTCTGGAATCTGCGCTACGCCGCACCAGGTATCCTGGCGGCGCCCGATCGCAAATTGAGATCGGGCCCTGCCGCTGGTTTGAACAGTTCCCTACTCGCCCGGGGTCATGAGGTGCGCGGTCGTGGTGCCCGCATTCATGATCCACACGGTTCCGTCCTTGCCGTTATCGGGCAAGCCCGTCGTTTGCGTAGTCGCTCCCGGAACGGCGATGGTCATGTGCATGCGGACATGGTCCTTATCCGGCCCCATGGCGTGGTACCACACCGAACCAAATACAGGCTTCACGCGGGTTCCGTCTTTTTCCTCGGCATCCAGCATCGCCTGCGTCGCCTTCTTGTCGCCCAGCGCTTCGGCCTTCAGATTCTGGGCCATTCGGTCGAGATTAGCCTTGCTGCTGGTGCACTCGACCATGAACGCCTGCTGCTCGGGAAAACCCGATTTGTCATAACAGACTATGTTGTTCGTTCCCTGCTTCAAAACATCGTAGGTAAAATCGGGTTTCCATTTGATGACGGTAGCGCCGTCGCGCATATTGGCCGGGGCTGCGAGCACGTCCTTGGCAAGGTCATCCTGCGCAAACGCGCTGACCGAAACTGCCGCGAGTACGAAAACAAATAGGGCAAAACGCTTCATGCAAAAACCTCCATTGACTTCCCACTCAAATTTTGAGTCCCTGGCACAAAGTATACGTCAAGAGAGCTGTTTTTCGTTCGCGATGTAAAATTTCCGCGTAAGGGGGAAATCGTGGAGTTCCGATGCGGGGAATACTCGGTTTGTTGCCGGGCGTCAATGCGTTGCGTGAATCTTTACTGTACTTTGCGCCAGGCGGCGGTGGGGTTGTAGTCCTTCATGGCGGAGGCGATCTCGGTGGTCGTGGCGCCGAGGTCGCGCTCATAGACGACGCCATTCTGATTCTCGATAAAGCTCTTGACGCCGGAAACGCGATAGTCGGCGGGAAAGGCCAGGATCGCGAATCCTCCGGTCATCTTGCCATTCGCCAAATAACTCTTCGCGCCGCCGGGAACGCTGGGGCCCTGCGCCATCAACATGCGGAAGAAATATCCATGCAGCGGCATGCGATCGGAGCGGTCGTAACTGGCGCGTGCAATGTAAGGACCCAAAGGCGAATCATTGTTCGTTGATGACCAATAGAGGCCATTGCGCGAGCCCCGCGCGCTATCGAAATGCGCGGCATATTCGTGACCGCCGTCCCGCGGCGGATCCTGGGCGTAATACTCTTTCTCGGCGTCGACAATGGCTTGGAGCACGTCTATGGTTTCTACTTCGTTCTCGCCAATGCGCCGGTAAAGAATCTCCTGCCTGCCAAGGGCCGCGTCGAAGTACCAGTTGCCACGTAATTCAACGATAGGGATAGGCAAGGGCCAGTTTTCGGCGCCGACGTAAAGCGTCGTCTCGCCGTCAGGCTCGTTCACCAAGCGATGCATCTGGTCGTACTTCTTGGCGAACTGATCGGCTTCCGCCTTGCGGTCTCCGGCGTTATCGGTCCAAACGACGATTTCGCGGGCGGTGGGGCCGAGAATCACGAGCAGGGCGTTTTCATCGTTGCCGCGCGCGGCGGAATAGAGCGCGGAAGCCGCTTCCTGCGGGGATGCGAAACTCTTCTGATTCGGCTGAGGCTTCGTGGATGGCGATGGCGCCGCTTGGGACTGGGCCGGCGCTTTGGCTTTCGTCGATGGCGTGGAGGGTTGCGCCGATGGCCGCGCCTGCGGCGCGGATTGCGCCGCGAATGTTCCCGCCGCCGCGAACGATATTGTCAACGAGGCCAAAAGAAAAATGCCCGCCGCGCTGCGCAACATCGGAGAGTTCCCCCGATTAGCTGCGATCCTTACCTGCGGCCGCCGCCTCCGCGGACACCGCCGCCCCCGCGAAAACCGCCGCCTCTAAAGCCACCGCCGTGAAAGCCGCCTCCGACGCTGCCCTGGCCGCGCGAGGAGTAATTCCTCACGTTGCCGCCATAGTTGTATCCGCCAAAGGGGCCGGAGCGAACTCCCGGGGCGGCATGCGGCGCGACGAAGCCGCGCGAGTATCCGCGGTTCGGCGCCAGAGGCCGGGCAAAACCGGGCGCGCCTCGATAGTAGTTATAGCGATCGAAAAATGCCGGGCCTCGCGCGAAGTAGGGCCCGCGATTGAAGAGCAGGCCGTGACCGTACCAATTGATGCCCCACATCGGCCATCCCCAGCCATAGCCCCAAAACGGACCGATGCCGAAGCCCGATCCAAAATACAGGCCGGGGCCATTCCACCAAATGCCGGGGACTTCCACCAGCCGGGCCATGGCGCGATGGGATATCCATAAGCCGCCCAAGGATCGTAGGACGGGATGTAAACCGTTTGCGGCGGCGCTTGCTGCGGGTTGGCCGTCTGCTGCGGATTGATATTGGCCGGATCGATGCTGATGTAGCCGTTGCTGTCGGTGACCTTGATCTGGGCGTTGCTCTCAAGCGTGCCCGCCTTTTTGGCCTGCTGGCGCAACCCCTGAATCGCGTTCATCACGTCAGTCTGCTGGTTGTAATAAGCGTCGCCCAGTTCGGAGGTCCAGGAGAGATTCGAGGCCATATTCTGCAGCACGGGCGGGAACGGCAAGAGCGCCTTGACGCTGGGGTCCCAGGGCTGCTTATCGGCCTCCGCGGCCAGTTGCTGCGGCTGCAGGTTACGACGCGACGCGAGCCAGTTGTTGGCGTCGGTAATTTGCGCCGGGTCGCTCGAAGCCGCCAGGATGCTGGCGGCGAGCGAGTCGGGATAGAGGGCGATGGGCGCGACAAGTTGTTGCAACTGCTGTGGCGTCTCGGTCGCATACGGCTGGCCGGACGAACTCGCGGCCGGGGGCGGCGCGCCCTGTTGCTGCTGCGGCGCACCCTGCTGTGCCACCGATGCATCCGGTTGCCCCGAATACGGATCTTGCTGTGCCTGGGTGGGCGCGCCGCCAGTGGCCAAGAGCAAGAAGAAGCTTATGGCGGCCATAACCAGCCAAGTCATAGGATTTCGCTTCGCAAGAACCATCACACTAACTTAGATGCCAATCGAGACAAAAAGTGGTCCTGAGTTGACGGCCTATGCTCGTGTAGCAACGTCGCTATTGTCCCGAAACACCTTCCTTCTCGAGGACAATCTTCATGCGCGATTTTTCGTCAGCGACTGGGTTGATCTCCTTTTGGTACACGCGATAGCCACTGAGAGTGACTTTGAGCTGATGTTTTCCCGGGCTCACCAGCATGGAGTGAAACCTCCCTCCGAAGTCTCCGCCGTGCCCCACGTAAGCATCGTCCAGGAAAACCGCGGCGCGCTTGGGCTGAATATCCAGGCGCAGTTCGGCCGCGTCGTCGCCGGGATAGATGGCTTTGGGATTCTCCTCCATCACGACATTGACGGTCTGCACCTGGCCCGCTTGCACGGTGATTTTTTGCTCGAAATCCTTGTATCCATCCTGACGGATGGAAATTTCGTGTTCGCCCGGCGCAAGCAAGACTTTTTTATTCCCCTTTAACTCCTTCACGTATCCGAAATATTTGCCATCGATCCAAACGCCGGAATCTCGCTCCTCTTGGTTATCGGCGTCGAAGCGCACCTCGCCCGGCTGCTGATTTTCTTGGGGTCGCGCGGCAGGAGTCGCAGCCGTAGGCTGAGTTCCACGCAGGGACTGGGCATGAATCCAAACGGATAGCGGAAATACACATACAAAAATAGCTATGGCCGGCAGGCGACGCATGTGGGCCTCCGGCCATATGCATACCACAAACGGCCTCGCTTTGGCGCGAGGCACGAATCCGAGAAGCCGGCTCGGATCACAAAACCTGCCGGCTTCTCGAAGCTATCTTTTGAGAATCGCCTGCGTCGCGACCCAGTTTATGGATCGTGAATCGCATTACCGCCCATCGTGGTGCTCTTCTCTCTCTCTGCGACCGTCCCTCGTAGCTTGCCGCTCTCGTGCCGTTTGAGGATGGACCTGATGAGATTCCGCCGGTCTTGCGGCAGGTGCAAAGTGTCGAACTTCAGGGTATGGGTGAACGTATGCGCCGCGGTTGCCCCAGGTTCGTCCCCAGCGAGCGTTGTTGACGAAAACCGCGTGCCCACCCCAATCAAATCGCGCAAGGCCGGCGCCCCAGCCCCAAGGCCGGAAGGCAGGTCCGATAGTGACCCCGAAGCCGAAGCGAATCGCACCACCGACGACGAAACCAGGCCGTGGAGCGACGAAAACGACCGCCGGACTGTAATACGGTACAACGATGAAAGCAGCGTTGACGGGCGCTATCGTGATGTAAGGCCCGCCGCCGACAATGATCTGAGGATTCGTTCGCAGATATCCGTAGTCATAAGCCTTGCGGCGTTCTCGCTGAACGGCATCCATCACGTCTTGCTGCTGCGCCAGGAATGCGTTTCCCAGGTCTGCGCTCCAGCCCATATCGGAAGCCATCATGTCCAGCACGGATGGGAATGGCAGCAGCGCCTGCACGCTGGGGTCCCACGGAAGCTGGTCCGCTTGAATGGCGTCCGCCAGAGCTTGCCCCGTGAGGTAGTGGTGCTGATCCGCCCAGCGGGCAGCGTCGGGAATCTGATCCGGATATGTGGCGGCTGTAAAAATCTGAGCCAACAAGGGGTCCGGATAAAGCGCGACGCGGGCCACCATCTGATCGAGCTGGGTGGGCGGAAAATATGGCGGTGCCTGCGATGGCGGCGGTGCCTGCGCAAAAATCGGAACGGCAGCGAGGATTGCAAGCGCGGAAACCAATATGACGACCGCTGCTTTCGTGCTCTTCATTTGATCCTCCTATCCAGCCGAGAAGTAGTTCGATGCTCACGGGGTTGTAGTGCATTCGCTCTTCCTTTTCACACCGGTGATAGCAAGGCATAAACGATGCCAAACCGAGGCTGCAACTCTTTAACCATTCAAACCATCTACAATCAATAAGATAGCGTTTGTCCCATCGCCTCCGGTTAGGCCGCAAACGATGGCGATTTTTACGCAGCCTGGTGCTTCTCAGCCACCAATGCGAGCGGACCTGCTTCGCCACCATCCAAAATTCAAATTACGGGTGTCGCGGGAAAGTATCCTGTAGGTTGGAAAGAACTTCCGGAAATAGCTGGAGCGACAATGCAGCCTTAATCTGCTTCAGTAAACCTCGGCTGGCCCGACACCGCTATTTTGCTCACGCGCCAAGATATTCGACGTGAACGTAGGTGCCCAGCCTGACGTTATAAGCCAGGTACCAGCCCGGATGATCCGGATCGGCGTAAAGCACGATGTCGTCGCTGTCCCAGAACCAATCGTTGCAGAAAGCAATATCGGCAGGCGCGACGCTGAAGAAGTACCCGTCAAAGCCGAAGCGCTGCGGCCCACCGCCTCCGAGCCGATAGGCGTGACTGGGACCAAAAGCCCCCGGAAAATGCCCGTGCTCCCAAGGATGATCCTGGTGGTAGCGAGTATCATTTCTGCCTGTGTCATGACCGACCCAGTGATCATTCTTGACGTCGACGTGAGGAGCGTTAGGATGTCCCGGCCGCTCGTCATACTTGCGAATTTGGCTTTGCGGACCGCCGCCTCGACTATCAGCGGCAGGAGCCCGTCCCGTTGCGGGAGCGCTGCCCCGATCAGAGTTAGCGGGCGCCCGACCGGCGCCACCTTCAGCCGGACGACTCTCAGTAGTTGCGGGCGAGCGACCGGTCGACGGCGCGGGGCCATGGGCGGGAATATGCCCGCCGCCAACCTCGGCAGGAGGGTGCGCTCCCCCTCCGCCACGCGCCGGAGCGCCGCCACCGCGCTGCTGTGCAAGAACCGCAAATGAGAAGAACAGCGAACAAGCGATGAGTCCGGCTACTCCCTTTATATTCATGACGCTTTGAATCTCCTTATTCCAAGGCGTTTCAGTTCCGCCAGAGGGTAGGCCAAATCTCCAAATCTTTTAGATGCGCAAGTTGGCGGCGTCGGTCGTCAAAATGGACCAAGTCTCCCTATGCGACGCGCGTGAAACGAAGAATGAATTTGTCGTCGATCGTGGTTAAGAGCTGAGGTCTCTCAGAAGTTCGGCGGCCTCGGAGTGGGTGAGAATTCCTTTGCGTTGCAGAATGGTCACAAGGCGCGCTGCAAAGGGCTTGTTCGCCTTGAGCGCCGCCTCTGAATCTGCGTGAATGGCCCTTCGGAACACGGCTTCCTGATCGGCAGCTCCAGATGTTCCTGCTATCCAGGATTGGAGCGTTGCTTTCTGCTCCGGCGTGAGTTGCTCGAAGATCAGTCCCATGCCAAAACCGGTGTGCGATGAAGCTACCCTGGCCTGGAACTCAACGCGCCGGTCGTCCTTCGTCAACCAGATGCGGACGCGAGTGCCCGCAGGAAGAGGGTTCAGTGTATCGATATAACAGCCGTTTGAACTCAAATCCGCCGTGCGCGCCGTGATGCATACGCCGCCGCTGATTTCGATCAACTCGGCGGGGCAGATGAAAGCGTGGCGCGCGGAATCGCGCCGTTCCGCGGTTTCCGTTGCCGTGGACTCCGGCTGCATGGATTCTTGTGACATGGAAAGGGCCGGAAGCGCTTAGCGGCGGTAATGCCCGCGCGTGTAGGCGTATCCGTAAACATTCTGCTCCATGCTGTAGACCTGTGGCAACCACCAGAGCTTGCGCACGACGCCAAAACGTGACCTGCGCATTTCGTGCGCCAGGAAGGCCGCGCCCATGGCGTAACCTGCTCGGTAAACTTCCATCGCAACCGGATGGCCGAGCATGTGCCAAACTCACGCTTGGGCTTGTTGGGCGGGAAATCAGGCGCCGGTGAGGAATCTGTATTGCTCCGCCGAGAGAGGCACTACGGAAAGGCGCCCTTGCCGAACCAACGGTGAATCGGCGAAAAGCTTATTGGCTTTAATCTCGGCTAGCGATACGGGCTTGGCGAGGGCTTTTCCCGATTTGATCTTCACCGCGGGGCTCTTGGGATTGGAGATATCGACCGATACGACGGACGCGGTTCCGACGGCGCTTTTGCGGTCGGCAGTCTCGTAGATCACCAGCCTGGCGCCCGGCTTCATCTCGCCCAGGTGCCTCAACGCGACCGGGTTGGAAACGCCATCCCAAACGGTGGTTTCATCGCGCTGCAAATTCTCGAACGAATATTCGGAAGGCTCGGTCTTGAGCAGGTAATCGCCGGACATGCATCTCTCCTAGCACTGCCAAGGGCAATTTGATTCGCAGCATTTTACTCCAGTCATGCTGAGATCGCTCGGCGTTTAGCCGGCGAGTGCGGGTGGGTGCCGCTGCTGCGGGATCGGCCCCTGGCAAAGCAAAAGGAGATGCGGCGGACTCCGCCTTCCACAGTTTTTCGGAAGACGTGGTAAAAGTAGAACGGACGGAGGCTTCTTTACCATGAGATTTCTCACAGCAAATGCGCTCTTGGCGGCGCTCGTTTGCGCCATCGCTTTTTCCGCGTCCCGGCCGGCCTTGGCGGCGGACGATGCCGCGGTGCGGGCGGCCGACGGCGAGTTTTCGCAAGCGGCGGCAAAAGGGGATACCGCTGCGCTCGGCAAACTGCTCGATGCCGATTTTCAGTGGATTGACGTGAGCGGAAACCTGCGCGGCCGCGCTCGGGTGCTCAAAGCCGTGCCGAAGATGATCATCCCCAGGCCAATCGCGAATAACGTGAGCCCCGATTCCATCCGCTTGCACAATTATGGGCAAATAGCGGTAACCGAAAGCGATAATGATCGGCTGCACGTTCTGCGTGTGTGGGTGATGCGCCCGGCCGGCTGGCGCGCGCTGGTCTATCAAGAAGTGCAATCCCTTGATGCGCCGCCCAAGGTGACGCCCAGCGCCGCCAAGGAATGCCGGAATCCCTGCAAATCCGTGGGCTACACGCCGAAGACGCCAGCCGAACGGGCAGTGATCGAGAATTACGAGGGGCTGGAAACCGCGGCGATGGCCCAAGACGCGGCCCAGTGGGACGCGCACACGGCAGAGGAGTTCATCGCAGCCAGCTCGAATAGCGACAAGCTCCTCGATAAGCCCACGCGCATGGCCGAGCTGCGTCACGCGAATATGGCCGGGCTGGCGCCCACGCCGCTCATCTCCGCGCGCCTATTTCAATTCGGCGATGCCACGGTCATGCGTTCGCGGCACGTGCCGGAACACGGCAAGCCTCTCGAGGTCACTCGCGTCTTCGTGATGCGCGATGGCAAATGGCTGGAGACGCTTAGCTATCAGACGTCGGTTGCAAGCGGCGGGCCGGCTTTGTGAGCGTTGTGGCTTGACCGCCTTCTCAGCGGCCTTCGCGATGAGGTGCCCACCGGAAACAAAAAGACCTGAAACAAAAAAGGCACGGCGGCAAACTCGAAGCTGCGCCGTGCCTCAAAGATGCGGCTCTAGCCGCGCTTGCTTTAGGTATGTCGATCGACAATCTTGGAGATTTGTTCTTTCGGAACCGCCCCGACGATCTGATCCGCCACCTGCCCGCCCTTGAAGATCAAGAGCGTGGGGATGCCGCGAATATTGTATCGGCCGGCGGAATTCACGTTCTCGTCCACGTTCAGCTTCACTACTTTGAGCTTCCCGGCATAGTCGTTGGCGATCTCCGCCACCGTGGGTGCGAGCATATGGCAAGGGCGGCACCAATCCGCCCAGAAGTCCACCATTACCGGCTGCGCATTGCTGGCGTCGATCACTTCGGTCTGAAAGCTGTTGTCCGTAACGCTGGAGATATTTTCTGCCATACCTTCCCTTTCGTCGCGCGCTCCCCTAACGGGGGCAGGGCTCCATTTAGCTGTCTATTTAGATGATACCGCGGCAGTTCGGATTCTTGCCTTTCGCGCCAGATCGTACAACCGTCCATACTCCAGCGCGGAGGCGTTCCAGGAAAAATCCTTGGCCATTCCGTTGGTTTCGAGCCGCCGCCAAAGCGTCTTGTCCGCATAAACGGCCAAGGCTTGCCGCAACGCCCCCAGCAGAGCCTCACCTGTGTATTCCGAAAACTTGAATCCAGTGCCGCGACCCGTGGCGCTGTCAAACGGCTCGATCGTGTCGTCCAGGCCTCCGGTCGCTCTTACCACAGGCACCGTACCATAACGCAAGCTATAGATCTGATTCAACCCGCAAGGCTCATAGCGGGAAGGCATCAGGAAAATGTCCGCCCCGGCTTCGATCTTGTGAGCCAGCACATTGTCGTAGGCGATCTTCACGGCCAGCCTTGTCGGAAACTGCTGCGCCAATTCGCGAAACATCCGCTCGTGCTTAGCCTCGCCCGCTCCTAGCGCGACGACGGCCAGGTCTTCTTCCATGAGTAAATCGGATATGCGCGCCAGCAAATCGAAACCTTTTTGGTCCGCAAACCTCGACACGATGCCAATCAATGGACGGCCTAGGTTTTCTTCCGGCAACTGAAATTGCGCCAGCAGGTCTCGTTTGCATGCCTGCTTTCCGCTCAGATCCTTGGCCGAATACCGCGCCGCTATCAGGCTGTCCACCTCCGGGTTCCACACCGAGTAGTCCACGCCATTCAAGATACCCACCAGACGGTCGGCGCGTGTGCGCACAACGCCGTCCAGACCGTGGCCGTATTCGGTGGTCTGAATCTCCTCCGCGTACTTGCGGCTCACCGTGGTCAGGTAGTCCGCGAAAATAAGGCCGCCCTTCAGGAAATTCACGTGGCCAAAAAACTCCAGCCCATCGATATGAAACAGCGTATCCGGCAGGCCCAGGCGCGCCAGAACGTCGCGCGCAAACAGGCCGTGGTAGCCCATGTTGTGAATGGTAAAAATCACCGGAACGCCGGAAAGTTGCGGATCCGCCTGATAGCTGGTGCGCAACAGCACCGGAACGAGCGCGCTCTGCCAATCGTGGCAGTGGATCACCTCGGGCAGCCAGAGTTGTTTCGTGAGTTCTATGGATGCCCGCGCGAACTCCGCGAAGCGCTCGGCATTGTCGGGATAATCCTTTCCCGCCACGCCATAGAGTTGATCGCGATCGAAATATTCGGGGTCGTCGACGAAGAAATACTGCACTCCGCCTTGCCGCCCTCCGTCGGCGATCGATGGAAAACGCAGCGCAGTGCCCATTGGCACGGTCATGCTCTTGATCACCACACTCTTGATCGGCATGTTCCGATAACGAGGCAGAACCACGGCCACGTCGTGTCCCTGCGCCACCAGAGCCTTGGGCAGCGCTTCGATTACGTCGGCCAGCCCACCCGTTTTGCAAAACGGCAGACCTTCAGAGGCAATGAATAGAATGCGCATAAGTTTTTGACCTGCAACGTTTGACGGTACTGAAATTGTGGCGGGCGCGTCAATAGAGGGCCGCGCATAGTGCAACGCTCGCGCGCCTTGCTACACTGCGCCATGTGGCACCGCAACGTCTGGGCCAGCATTTCCTCGCGGGAGCGTCGTGGCGCGAGCGCATCGCTCGACTCGCCCTCGCCAGCGCCGCCTCGCCGGCAGCGCCGGCGAACACCAAGAGCGTCGACGGGCCTCCGGCGCACGGCGGTCTCTGGATCGAAATCGGCGCCGGACACGGCGAGATGACCTCTCTTCTGGCCCGGCAAGCCCGGCGCTTAATCGCCATCGAACTCGACCCCAGACTGCTCCCGCGCCTGCGGGAACAGACCGCCGCGCTCCCCAATGTCACTGTTGTCGCGGGCGATATCCTCACCCTCGATCTCGCTCAACTTGCTGCCCACGAGCGCTTCCGCGTCTATGGCAATCTTCCCTACTACATCACTTCGCCCATCGTGCACCGCCTGCTCGAGCACGCCGGTCTTTTGGACTCCGCCCTGCTCGTTGTTCAACTCGAGGTAGCCGCTCGCATCGCCGCGCGCCCCGGCAGCCGCGATTACGGGTATCTCTCCGCTTTCACGCAGTTCTACGCCGCGGCCGAAATCTTATTGCGCATTCCGCCGGGCGCCTTTCAGCCGCCGCCGAAAGTCCAGTCCGCGCTGCTTGCCTTGCGTCCTCCCGGCGAATGCAAGGCGCTCGGCATCGAAGATAAGCCTGCATTTATGGACTTCCTGAAGGTCTGCTTCGCGCACAAGAGAAAAACCCTGCGCAACAACCTTCGTGCGGTCGTGACGCAGGAGGAGGCCGGAGCCGTATTACAAGAATGTGGAATCGCCGGGAGCGCCCGCGCGGAAGAGATCGGCCTCCCGCAATTTGCGCGGCTGTTTACCGCCATCGGCACCCTGCGGAATAAACTTCGGAAGGAAGAGTCGAGATAAAAGGCGAAGCGCATTCAGCGCTTGTGCGATTGCGCAGCGCGAACCAATTCCACCAGGCGGTCGGGATAATCCGTGATGATACCGTCCACGCCAGCTGCGATCAGCTTCTGCATCTCTTCAGGATCGTTGGCGGTCCACGCCACGACCTTCAGGTCGTTCGCGTGCGCGTTGCTCACCAGTTCTCGCGTCACGCGGTCGGCTCGTGGCAGTAGCTGCCGCGCGCCCGCCTCGACTGCGGTTGAAACGGCATCCGCCGCACGGTCGCTGTAAAGAAACCCGGTCATGACCAGCGGGTCGAGCTGCCGCACGCGCCTGAGCGTGCTTACGTCAAAGGAAATCACCACGCTGCGCGCAACTTCGCCGCAAGCATGTAGCGCGCCCACGATGGCGTGCTCCGCGCCGCTCGGTCCTTCGGTCTTCACCTCCAGGTGAAGGCCAATTTCGTGCTCGCGTCCAAAAGCTAAAATCTCTTCGATCGTGGGAATATGTTCGCCCGCAAAATTGGCGGTTTCGTGATGAGAAGATCGCCGGAACCAACTCCCGGCGTCCATTCGCCGCAACTCCTCGAGGGTTTTGGCGGAAACGGGACCGCGGCCGTCCGTGGTGCGATCGAGCGTATCGTCGTGCAAGCCCACCAAGCGGGCATCGCGCGAAAGCTGAAGGTCGGTTTCGATGAAGCCGGCGCCCAACTCCACAGCCTTGCGAAACGCGGCTAGAGTATTCTCCGGTGCAACCCCGGAAGCTCCCCGATGCGCGATCACCCACACTTCCGAATCTCGCTCCTGTCCCGACGCATATTCCCAGGCTGCCAATCCACCGGCCGGCGCATCGGAGTCTGAGTTCAATGCATCGAATCAACAGTAAGTTAAACGATTCGGAGGACGAATGCCCAGAATAATAAGTGGTCGCGGGACACGTTCCATCCGGGTGGTCATTAGTTTTTTGGTCATCAGTTTGGTTTTGATGGCTGGAGACTGCGCATTCGCTTTCGACGGAGGCGCTCGCCAAAACACGCCGCCCCCATCGGACCGCGGGGGCGGCCAAGCTTTCGAACAATGGCTGACTCGCGAGGTGGGCCACGAACTGAATCTGCTGCCCTGGCTTACCGTCTTTGACAACTTGCAATATCAGGTCAACGGCTCCGAAGTCACTCTCCTAGGACAGGTCGTCAATCCCGTAACCAAGGATGACGCCCAGAAGGCTGTTAAGGGAATCGAAGGCGTCACCAAGGTGAACAATAAAATCGAGGTGCTGCCGCTAAGTCCCTTCGACGCACAGATTCGGCGCGCCGAGTTCCACGCCATCTATGGCGAACCCCAACTGCAACGCTACGCCATGGGAACCATGCCCTCCATTCACATCATCGTGGCGAATGGCCACGTTACGCTCCTCGGCTATGTCGATAATGAAGGCGATAAAAATGTCGCCGAGATCCGAGCAAAGTCGGTGCCCAATGTCTTCTCGGTGATGGATAACCTGCAGGTTCGTACTGGCAGGCCTGCCAGCTCCCAGTATTAGCTTCGGGCATAACCACGATTCCTGGTGCGATGGGATGGCGGGCCTCACCGTCCAAGGCGTGACTTGCACGCTGAGGCAGCGGTCCTGGCCTGACCATCCGTGCACGTTGCGGCAACGGCTGGCGCGATATGGTTGTCCCGCCCTCACCCTTCTGAAATACTCCCCTCATGATCCCCCTAAAGCGGCGAATCGCTGCATCTCTGTCCGGACTTGCCCTCGTTTGGGGCCTGGGGGTTGTTGCACGAGCCGATGAATTTCACCTCAATGACGGATCCAAGATCGTCGGCAGCATCGTCGGTTACGAGAACGGCGCCTTCAAGGTGCAAACGAGCTACGGCTTTGCCACGGTGCGCAAAGACAGCATCATTGAAATCGTCGTAAGCGAGAAAACATCGCCCCTCCCCGCTCCCGCGAACCCCGCGCTCAAACCGGCGGCGCTTTCAGAGCCGCCAAACGCAAAGCCGGCCGTACTGGCGATGCCCGCGCCCCGGCTTAAAGGCGCGAATGCGGCGGACAAATCGGCCAGCGCCGTTCCGAACGTTGCTCCGCTGGTGTCGGCGCCCGTTCTTCAATCCACGGCCGTGTCGCTGGCTGCTATATCGGACTCCTTACATTCGGCCGAATCGCTCGATGCGCAGCCTCCGCCGATGCAGGAAATCGTGCGCGGCAACGTCTACGTGAACCAAAGCTACGGTTTTCAGATGTATAAGCCGCCGGCCTGGGATGTGATCAAGAATCCTCAAAAGGAATTACCCAATGCCATCGGCGCGCTAGGCACCAAGGACCAAACCACACTGCTCGTGATCGGCCGTGATCCCACGAGTGACTCCATTCAGGTGCACGCCGCCACAACGGAGCGCGCCCTGCGCGGCGTTTACGCAAATTTCCGCCCGCTTGACACTAAACGGATCACCGTTGCGGGTCTGCCCGCCATCGAGGAGCGCTTCTACGGGAGCCTCGACGACCACGACTGGTCGGTAATCGTGACCACCCTCGGGCGGGACAAAGAAGTGTTCACAATCCTAGGCATGACCTCGGCTAATTCCGACCTGATCCAGATTCAGGAAAACGTCATCGCCAAAGCGATTAGCAGCCTGCAATTTATCTCCCCGCAATAGCTGACTCCGCGCTATCTCCCTTCTACTCTCGACACTGGCTTCGCGCCGGATTCCCCGGTGGGCATCTCCTGTTCTCTCCAGCCGCTGCTCCAGAAAAAACCTTGACAACAAAACGGCGGTCATGTATTTAACCTATAGGTTAAATACTAATGGCGACCCCGCTCCAAACTCCTGACCGGCTCAGCCCCACCTTCGCGGCTCTCGCCGATCCCACCCGGCGCGCGATTCTCGCTCGCCTTTCGGGCGGTGAAGTGTCGGTGACAGAACTGGCCGAGCCGTTCCAAATGAGCCTTCCCGCTGTCTCCAAGCACCTGAAGGTGCTGGAGCGCGCGGGGCTGATCGCGCGGGGGCGCGATGCGCAGTGGCGCCCCTGCCGCCTGACGGGCGGTCCGCTAAAAGACGTAGCGGACTGGGTGGAGGGCTATCGCCGCTTCTGGGCGGAGAGCTTCGATCGCTTGGACGATTATTTGCGCGAAATACAGAAGCAACCACGGAACAAAGCACCGAAGAAGGAGAAGACAAATGGCCGCAAGCAATCCAGGAACTAGCCCCGCTTCCGATTCCGCGGATCGGGAGATCGTCGCAACGCACCTTTTCGATGCGCCGCGCGAACTTGTATTCGAAGCCTGGACCAATCTCAAACACATCCCGCATTGGTGGGGACCGAAGGGTTTTGCGACCACGGTTCACGAGATGGACGTGAGGCCTGGAGGGGTCTGGCGCCTGACCATGCGCGGTCCCGACGGCCGGGACTATAAGAACCAAATCGTATTCATCGAAGTCGCCAAGCCCGAGCGCCTGGTCTACAAACACGAACCCGAACTAGGCAGCGAGCCGGTGAGTTTCCAAACCACGGTCACTTTTGTCGAACGCGGAGGCAAAACCGAGGTCACCGTGCGCATGCTCTTCCCGTCGGCACAGGCGCGCGATCATGTGGTCAAGACTTACGGCGCCATCGAGGGCCTGAATCAGACACTCGGCCGCCTGGCGGAGCACCTCGAAGACATGGCTCGCGAGGCGAGCGCGGAGTGGTCGAAGGAGCGGGAACTCGTTATCACCCGCACCTTCGACGCGCCCCGGCGGTTGGTGTTCGCGGCCTGGAGCAAGCCCGAAAACCTGGCGCACTGGTGGGGGCCCAAGGGGTTCACCCTGCCGAAATGTGAAGTCGATTTTCGGGCCGGTGGGCTCTTTCACTTTGTCATGCGCGGCCCTGACGGCAAGGACTATCCGTTTCGCGGCTCGTATCTAGAAATCGTTGAGCCCGAGCGCATCGTGTTTCAAGGAGTCATTCACGATGAGCCCGGCCATCAGGTCTGGACCACGGTCACATTTGCCGAAGAGCAGGGCAAGACCAGGCTCACCGTGCAGCAAACATATTCTTTCCAATCGGATGCCACTCGCGGCGCGCCAGAAGGCTGGAAGCAAACCCTGGACCGCCTCGCCGATTTTGTGGCCAAGGCGTAATCCCTCCGTCATGCTAACGAGATCACGCCCGATTAGAGCACCAGGCAGGCTTCCTCGAACTTAAGGCGCGGGTTGCGCGGGAAGAGCTTGCTGGGATCGCCATAGCCCACGTTGCACAGAAAATTAGCTTTCCATTTCCCGTCGGGGAAAAATTCGGCATTCACCTTCTGCTGATCGAATCCGGACATGGGCCCGCAATCCAGACCCAGGGCGCGCGCCGCCAGCACGAAGTAACCCCCTTGCAAGGTCCCGTTGCGAAAAGCCGTCTCCTGAATGAGCGCGGCATTGCCGGCAAAGATCGAGCGCATGTCGCGGGCGGGAAAGAGGAGCGGCAGCCTTTCGTGGAACTCGATATCGTACGCAATGATCACGGTAACCGGCGCCGTCTTCGTTTTCTCCACGTTGCCCGGGGCCACGGCTGGCAGCAGCCGCGCCTTAGCTTCGGGGGTGGTAATGAAGACAAACCGCGCGGGAGAGGAGTTCGCGCTGGTAGGACCCAACGCGGCCAGGCTGTATGCCTCCTTCAGCAATTCGATAGGCACGGGCTCCGGACGCCACACCCAATGTGTGCGCGCCTCCCGGAATACTTGGTCTAAGGATTCAGAGCTGATTTTCTTGTGCCCCTGCACGGCCTGCTGTGATTCCGCCATCGTTTCGTCTCCCTAAATTTGCGTTAGGTATCACAATCAGATGCAGCCAAGTCTCAAACGTTATAAGCCTAACCCAAAACAGCAGCGGCGCTTCACGCTCGTGTTCAAGCCCCAACGATTGGCGGTAGCGGGTCAGCTTGAATATTCTTGATCGTGACACAGGGCATCAAAATTCAAACTGACCCACTATCCGCGTCGAAAGCGCCGCGAGGCTTTTAGGCGTCGGAAAGGGATTCGTCGAATGGCGTGGACTTTCCGGCTTCGGGTCCACCGGATGGCGCCGGCTTCGAGGCTTCGGCGTTTGGTGCCTTGATGGTATCGGCGAGCTCATGAGTTTCCAGAATCGCTCCGCAGGCCGTGCACTCGATGTACTCGGCGTCGTTATCCTTGGCGATGAGGCGGCTCTTCTCGTGTTTGCAGGCGGACATTTCCGTCATGGCACTTACCCACAGCAAGCCTTGTTCTTTTTGAAATCATAGCACGCCCGGTTCTGCGGCGGCTCCCGGCTATGCTAGAGTAAGCCGAACTTTTTTTAAGCGCGAAGAGCTCATCCTGTAGTTAGACTTTTCGCGCCGGAACCCATTCTATGGCTACAAAGCCCGCCATTCGATTCATGGAGTTGCCGCCGGAGAAGCTGGCTTGGCGTTGCGACCCTGCGCGCATTCCCTACGACACGACCGCGCAAGCCGAACCTATCGAGGGGCCCGTCGGCCAGGAGCGCGCTCTTCGGGCGCTGCGTATGGGCGTGGAGCTGGCCGCGCCCGGCTACAACGTCTTTGTCTGCGGCCTCTCGGGCACCAGCCGCGGCGGCATGATCCAGAAGATGATCGAGGAGCTGCAGCCCCGCACCGAGCCCGGACCGGACCGCTGCTACGTCAACAATTTCAAGAACCCGGACCGGCCCCGGCTGCTCACGCTTGCCTCGCGGCCAGGCCAATAACTTCAAGAAAGACATGCAATCGGGCGTCGACTTCCTGCGCCGCCGCATTCCCCAGGTCTTCGAGGGCGAACCCTTCCAGCGCCAAAAGGGCCGCATCGTGGACCGTTACACCGCTGCGCGAAAAAGAGCTGATGGACGATTTCACGCGCCGCATCGCCCGCGAGCAGTTTGCTCTGGGTCACATGCAGGTGGGCGCCGTGGCCTTGCCGGAAATTTTCCCCGTGCTCGAAGGCCAGATGGTGCCGATCGAAGACATCCCCAAGCTCGTGACACGAAGGCAAACTCGAAAACATCCTGGGCGGAGGAGATCGAGCGCAAATACGAGCAGTTTCGGCAGGAGTTCACCGTCGTTTATCGCAAGACGCTCACCCTTTCGCGCGAGCTGGCCAGCGAACTCAGCTATCTCGAGCAGGAAGCCGCTTCGGTGCTGGTGGACGGCTTTATCGAGGAGCTGAAGGAAAAATATACGGCCACTCACGTCGCCGAATATCTCGAGGAAGTGCGCCAGAACATCCTCGATAATCTCGATCCGTTCAAGGAACGCGAAGGCGAAGAGGAGGGCGGCCCGCGCCCGCCGGGCGAAGCTCCCCTAAGGATGTCCGCGCCGGAACGCGATCCTTTCCGCGTCTACGGCGTGAACGTGCTCCTCGGGCACAACGAAGCAGGACACCTCGCCGGTCATCTTCGAGACCACGCCCACACACGCCAATCTCTTCGGCACCATCCAGCGCAGTTACGATTCGCGCGGCGTGTGGTCCTCCGATTTCATGGACCTCCGCGCCGGCTCCATGCTGCGCGCCGACGGCGGTTTCCTGATCATGTACGCGCTCGACGCGCTCACGGAAGTGGGCGTCTGGCGCACGCTCAAGCGCACGCTGAATCACCTGAAGCTGGAAATTCAGCCCATGGAGATGCTCTTCCCCTTCGGGGCCTCCGCGCTCAAGCCGGAGCCGATCGACCTCAAGGTCAAAATCATCCTCATCGGCGACCGCAATCTCTACGAAATGCTCTACACCACGAAGAGGAGTTCAAAAAAATCTTCAAGGTTCGCGTCGAGTTCGATGAAGAGATGGAGATGAACGACGACGTCATCCGCCAGTACAGCGGCCGCCTGCACAAACTCTGCCAGGACGAGGACCTTTGCCCCTTCGACCGCACCGCCGTGGCCGGAATAATCGAATACGGAGTGCGGCTGGCCGGGCGGCGCAATAAGGTAACGTCTCGTTTCGTCGATCTCGCCGATCTCGCGCGCGAGGCCTGTTATGCGGCGCAGCAGGCTGGCGAGTCGCCTGTAACCGCCGCGCACCTCCGCGCGGCCCGCCAGGCTCGCGTCGAGCGCCACAACCTCATTGAAACCAAGATTCGCGAAATGATTGCCGAAGGCACTTTGCTGATCGACGCCGAGGGCACGCAGGTCGGCCAAGTCAACGGGCTCAGCCTCATGGAGATCGGCGGATACTTGTTTGGCAAGCCGGTGCGCATCACCGCTTCGACGGCGCTCGGCAAATCCGGCCTCATCAATATCGAGCGCGAGGCCAATCTCAGCGGCCATCTGCACGATAAAGGCATGCAGATCATCGCCGGATATATGCGTTGGCAATTCGCGCAGGATAAGCCGTTGTCGCTGGCCGCCAGCATCTGCTTCGAGCAGTCCTATTCCGGTGTCGATGGCGATAGCGCCAGCTCCACGGAAATCTACGCCTTGCTCTCCGCGCTCTCCGGGCTGCCGATTCGCCAGGATATTGCCGTAACCGGCTCGGTCAATCAGCAGGGCGTCATCCAGCCGATCGGCGGCGTCAACGAAAAAGTGGAGGGCTTTTACGACGTGTGCCGCGTGCGCGGGCTAACCGGGACGCAGGGCGTTTTGATTCCGTCGGAAAACGTCGAAGACTTAATGCTGCGCGAAGACGTCATCGCCTCGGTCGCGAACGGGATGTTCCACGTCCATCCTGTGGCGCATATCGAAGAGGGCATCGAGATTCTCACCGGCGTGGAAGCCGGCACAAGCGACGCCCGCGGCCAATTTCCCCGGAATAGCGTCTTTGCCCGCGTCGACGACCGCCTGCGCAAAATGGCGGAAACCCTCAAGCAGTTCGAATAGCACTAGCACTGCGTGTCCGCTGTCAACACAGGCCCAGGCTGCACGCCGCTCGCCCGAAAAGCGCGCATTTTCGAGCGAGCGACGCCGATCTAGCCGCGCCGTGGGAAGAGCTTTCCCCGCATCGCAGCTCTCACCATCGCACTCGGACGCGATAGCGCAGCACGGACGTCCCGTCTTTCTCCACGGGAACCACGAACTGTGCCGCGAATGCCGCCGTTTTGGTCCACGCATACGTGGAGTTCAGCATCTCCCAATCGCCGCCGATGGGCTCGTTCACCTCCACGCTGATGGGAGTCGCCTTGTGATTTCGTAGTGTGATTTCGTACTCCATTTCGTGCACCTGGTTCGTCACCATTTTGTAGTCGGTCTGTTTTCGCTCTGCAATCACGTCAAAGGCATTGCCGACGTGCAGGTTGAGCTCTTCGTCTTTGGGAGTGTGGTCGATGCGATCTTCCCCCGCGAAGAGCACGTTGCCGCCTGAGTCCGCTTGATAGACGCGCACGGTTCCTGCCGGAAGCGGCATTCCCAGGTTCGCCTTCTCCTCGTTTTTGAATCTGTAGTACACCTGCACCGGATCTTTCACAGGAGCGCCGGGTTTCATCGCGCTGCGGTAATAATATTGCTGTCCGTCAACCTCGTAGGCCTTCGTCAGCGGAATGGAACTCGCGGCCAGCAGGCTGATCTGCTTGCTCTCGTTATTGAGCACGCTCGTCCGTCGCCCCAGCGTGTACAGGTGATATTCGCTGAATGCCTCCTGATTAAACGCCGCCGGAGCCGCCTCCGCTCGCGCGCTTATCGCGTCGAGTTCCTTGAAAGCGCGTTGAGCCGGGACCACGCGATTCAGCTCGCCGGCCACAAGTTGCAACTTCGCGTTCTGAAACGCTGTGCCGCTATTGTTCGTGAGCGTTACCCACCCGTCGAGATCGGCGGTGGTCTGGTCGCGATTCGCTGTCAAAACGTAGTCGGCGCTCCAGGCTAGGCGCGTCGCAAGATAGGAAGCCTCCACTTTTTGGCGTTCGGGGCCATGGTTCTCGAGTGTCCACAGCAACGTTGGCCGGTCGTAAAGGTTCGCTGGCAGTTCGGGGAAATGCATAACGCCGGGGTTGAAGCCGGTGACGATTTCGTCGCCAATCTTCCACACCGGCCCGTTATTGTCCGCCAGGAGCGTCGCGCTGACTTCGGTTGGACCATACATGACCTTGAGCTCGCGCCCCACGTACTTGGCCAGCAGCTTTTGAGGTTCCAGCAAATCGTATTCATAATTCTGTTCCAGAACGTTCACGCTGCCGGAAGCCGCGAGTGACCGGAAATGGACGGTTGCAGGATTCAAGGTTGCCGCCACGTCCATGAACTTGAGCTGGAAATCCCCGGCGGGCAGCGAAATTTCGCGAACGTCCCGCACCAGCGCGAGGTCGGAGTTGTAGACCGTCAGGCTTAAATCGGTCTGATCGCTTTGAGTCGTAGTGCCCGCTGCAGTTGCGGAAACGGCCGTTGGCGGTGTTTGGGCAGTGAGACGAGTCGCACGACTAATACGCTGGCTCGCCGCTGTGTGAGGCAGCAAGCAAGCGCCGAACAAGAGCGCGCTGAACGCGCCGGTGACGAGAGTTTTACCGAGTACGAGGTTTCGCATGATCTCCTCCTGAGGTTTTGTCCTCGTCCTTAGAACGATGCGCCTCCGATTTCTTGCAGGCTCCGGAAGGAGATTTTGTCATCCGGCGTTGGCAGGACCCAAAGGGAGGAACGAAAGCGGCGAAAGACCGGCGAAAGACTGGCCAAAGGCTGACTAAAAAGAAGACCCGCTATCGCTGCTGAACCCACGTCCGGCCGCCGTCCGCGGTCCCGTAGCGGTGAAGGTCGCGCGAGACGATCGTGGCCTGCAGCTCGTCGCGAGCTTCGATGGAGATCCAGTCCGGCGGCGCGAAATTTTGTGCCAGCGAAGGCGGCATTACCCGTTGCCAGTGCTCCCCATCTTCGGTGCGCACGATGATTCCGCTTCGGCCGACGGCCCAGGCGATCTTTGCCGACGGCGCGGCACCCGCGAGAAGATCGGCCGTCACGCCGCTCGCCTGTGGACGCCAGCTTTGCCCCTGATCTCTCGAGCTTTCGATGAGCCCGGCCGGCCCCACCCGCCACAGCACACTGCGGTCTGGTGACGCGAACACAATCGGCGAGCTCGCAATTTTTGCCAAAGCTTGCATCTGATTGCTCACCGATGCTCTCGCGCTTGCCCCGAAGGACTGCTGCGGTGCTGCGGCCGCCGGCGGAGCCAATTGCGAAGCAGAAGGCGCCGCCGTCGCAATGGCAGGGGTCTCGCCGGATACTTCGACTTTCTCCTTCTTCTTGTCGGCTGCCGCGGCAGATGCCGGCTCCGCATCTTTTGCCGGCGCTTCTGGAGTTCCCGCCGCGCGATCAGCATCGAGCAACGGCGGCGCTTGGGCTTCATTTTGCCCCTGACTTCGCAACGCCCCTTGCGTGGCGGACTTCTTCAATGCGTCGGCGGTTGAGTTTGCTTGCCGCTCTCCCGAATCTCGAATCGTGCCCCCAGATATGCCTGCCGCCCCTTCCGGAGGTTGCGGCACCTGCGCTTGAGCCATCTGTGTTTCTCCCGGCTTTGTGGAAGACGCGGATGGATTTCCCTGGGCGCCGTCTTGAGATGCTCCTGTCGTCGCGGCAGCGCGCTGAGGCGATGCCTGATGCGGTAACGCAGGGTGGAACGCGAACCACAGCACCACAGCTGCTGCTAACCCCAAACCTGGTAGCCACCAGTGCCTGAACCCGGGCCATCGCGAAATCTCCACCGCGCCCGGATGCCGTACCGGTTTGCGAATCACGGACGCCGGCGCCGGGCTTCGCTGCTCCTTGTTCCTCGCTTCCTCGAGATTTTCCCCGCTGATCACCACCGCGGCGATAGTTTTCTGGCAGCGGCTACAGTCGGCAATGTGGCCTTCCCACCGCAACGCCTCCCGATCCGAGAGGCCGTGTTCGGCGTAGGCGGCTAGGACTTCGGCGTCCGGGCAGGCGGAGCTTTGCGCATCTCCGGCTGCCTTGGACTCCAGCGCCTCTGCCAGCAGCCGCGCCAGCGCGCCGTCCCGGGGAAGTAGATCGTTGTGTTTATCGGACTTCATCTTCTCGCTTCGACTTCGGCTCCCGAGCCTCGATCTCGCCTGCTAACTTTGCCCCTCTAATCTTGCCCTTCTAACTCTGAACGATACGAATCGAATTTCTTGCATCTCCTACAGTTATTTCCGCTCGCTTATTCCTTGCGCGCCACCGTCCGTCAACGCGGGAGCCAAATCGAATGGCCAATCCTCCAATGCGTAATCCAGACAGGCGCGAATTTCAGCCGGTGAAAGCCCCTTTGCCGCTGGACTCCCGTTGTGCGGAGCGCTCCCCGCCGCGAGAATCCCCTCAACCCGCTGGCGTAACTCGGCCCGGATCTTTTGCAGCCGTCGCGACGCAGTCGCCTCGTGGGCGCCTAGGATGCTTGCAATCTGGGCAAGCCTCAGACCCTGAACATAGTAAAGCAATAGCAGCAGGCGGTCGGCCGCCGGCAAAGCCGCGAGCGCTTCGGCAACAGCTCCTGCCAGCAGCGGCAGAAGCCGCGCACGATCCGGGGCTATCTCTTCCCTAGCCGCGTTTGCTTGTGCCCCTCGACTTCGTTCGGCCGATCCCTCATCCGGTCCGTCACCCGATCCATCGTCGATTGGCTGAGTGCGCTGCGAACTGCGCAGCCCATCCACATGCCGCTGTGCCAGCACCGCTCGCAACCACGTAGCAAGCTTGCTGCGCCCATGAAAGTAGTCGAGCAGCGACGTCTTGCGCTTCCCGCCCCTTCGGTCGAGGCCGTAAAGTTCCGCATAGAGCGAATCGGCTAGTTCTCTCGCGCGCTCTTCGCCGCCCTGGCCCACGATAGCGCGTGCCGCCGCGCGCAAAATGGGCCGGTATTCGGAGACAAATTGTTCCCAGGCCGGCTCGGTGCCGTTCCGAAGCGCGCACGCCAATGCCAGATCTTCCAGGTGAAGCGCCCCCAGATAATTCTCTGCCGTCTCTCCCGGCGCGGCCGCAAGATGATGCGCCGCGCTCCGGTAAAGCGCGTTGGCAAACTCCTCGTAGGAAACGTTCCAGCGCGCCGCGCTCGCCCGTACGTGCAGTAACTTCAGGAGCGCCGAGTGCTCGGCGAGGAACTCCTCGAATCCAGAGACGGCAGCTTCCGGCGGCATCGAGCTATCTTCCCCCTGGAACCAAAACGCGACCAGCGCGAGCGCGGGATGTTCCGCGAAACAGTCACCCGCGGACTGTCACCCCGAAGAGGCAATCGTTCAGAAGCCGGAACGGATCAAAAAGATGTGTTTCATGCCAGCCGCGCGGCCTCGATCGCGCCCTCGATTATGCCCCTCGATTTTTCCGAAGATAGGAGCCTCAAAGCGCACCGCCAGATAATGTTTAGCAAGCTTAACCTGCCTCTCCATAGCACCGCGGGAATCGAGCGAAATCGAGTCAATGCCAATGCCTTGCCTCAATTGCCAAGTGCCGCTCCGAATTGCGCCGCGCTTGGCAAGAGATCTGATGTCTTAACCGCTCTCGTTTTGATTGGCGCTGCAAAGGTCTGGGAGCAGGAATCCCGCTCTGTGGAGTTTGGGATGGCGACGATTAGAGAAGAATGCGCTAACGAGCGAGCATCCGACCGCTTAAGGCTTGTTCGGGAATGGCCTCGGCATCCCGTGCTTCCACTCGGGTAGAGCATACCCATCATGGTTTGGCATTTTGATCTGCGGCAGGCTCTGAGCGTCGACGACTTGGTCTTCCTGGATAACGCCGTTCTTAAAGAGAATAAAAGCCGTGATGGCGAAGACTTCGTCGGGCTTCAACGAGCCCTCCTGTTTGAAGGGCATGCCACGGTTGATGTAGTCCCATAGAGTCGTCGCATATGGCGAGTGCAGCGCCATTACGTTTCCCTCTCCAATGCAAGGCGCGAGACAAGGCGTGGAGGTCTTGGAGGTGCTTTGTGGTTTTATCAGCATGGGAGCGGGACCACCTGAGCCAGTTGTCCCATGGCATGCCGCACACTTCTGTGCAAACAGAGGCGCCCCTTCTTTGGCAGTCCCTCTTCCCGGCGGCAGATTGCTCCCGTCCGGACTGATCGTGATGTCCATCGCGCGGATCTCTTCCGGGCTAGGAGCCTTTCCCAGCCCGTAGGTGGGCGACTGTGCCCAGCCCGCGAGGCTGAACGCCAGGATCGTTGCAGGCAGGAGAAGCCTAAGCGAGCGCATTGTGGACACTCCCGTCGCTGGCCACTCTCCACGGTTGAATGGTGTTGTCGGACCCCTGCACACCGTGTGTGTGGTAATAGTCTGGCGTCACGTTGAAGAATTTTGCGAGTTGAGCACGAGACGGTTGAACCTGTCCCAGTTCATCGGTGCAGCGCGACTGCAGCACGCACTCTTGTCCTTCCCACTTCCAGTTCAAGCCAAATCGGGTGTGCGCCTTCGGATGTATCGGGCCCTGAATCTCGGCATCTTTCCAGGTCTGGCCGGCGTCGGTGGATATTTCGACCTTGCGCACGGAGCCGCCACCGGACCAGGCCAAGCCGGTGATCTGATAGAACCCGTGACCCGGCAGTTGCTGTCCCCCGGAAGGGAAAGTGATCACCGATTTCGGTCCCCACTGGAAGGTCAACGCGGCGACTTCCTCGTCCTTCGAGATGTGGCCATAGTCGTTGTACGTCATGTAATACCGGTCCACGACCTTGATTCGTCTCAGCCACTTGGTGTTGTAAATTCCCTCGAAGCCGGGAACCAGCAGCCGAATTGGAAAACCTTGCTGAGGACGCAGGGCCTCGCCATTCTGGCCGTAGGCCACGATACAGTCGTCCATGGCCTTCGCCAGCCGAAAACTCCCCGCTCCTTTGACCTCCTCCGACCCTTCCGAAACCACCCAAGCCGCCCCCTTTTGCACGCCGACCTCCTTGAGCAACAGAGACAGCGGCACTCCAGTCCATTCGCTGCAACTGGTCAATCCCTGCGTTTCCTGAACGGTCTTGTATTCGGGCTTGGAACGGTTTCCCAGGCACTCAAGAAAATGGATGCGGGATACGGACGGGAAGCGCCTCAACTCTTCCATGGTGAACTCCAGCGGCCGGTCCACCATGCCATGGATCATGAGGCGATGTTCCTTCGGATCAATGTCCGGAACAATGGCGCCGCGGTGTGTGCCGACAAAGTGGAGCGAGGACGGCGTGATAATCCCCACCGAATCCTGAAGCGGACTCAGGACATGGAACGTAAGGCCGAATTGATCGGGCGACTCTCGCTCCGCCACGGGCACGCGTACCGAGGTCACGAAGCGGGAGCGCTCGCCATAGGCGACCAGATCCTTAAGAGGTTTCTGCGGGTGCGCTTCGGGCGCTACGGTCTGAGCGCTTGCGGAACCTATGGCCCCCACGGCCAAACTGGCCACCGCCGCTTCGGCGCCACCTTTTAGAAACTTCCGTCGACTAGGCTTCTTCGATTCCATGGGTTCCTCCCTTGCAGCTTTCTTGCGCTCCTGCCGAGTGCACCCGTTAGGAATTCCGGATCTTGAGGTTCTCCGACGGAATGTACGCCCGTCCGGCGGAACAAATCAAGCTGAGCTTTGCCGAGGCGGGGGGCAACCTTGGCCGGGCCTTTGGACGCCCACGCCCGTGCTAAGCCAACACTTCGCAGGCCGGCGATCCTTGGTGTAGCATCACGTTCAGCGAGTTGGCTAAGCAGGAGCGGAAATATGAAAGCATTAAAAGTAGGATTACTGCTCGTCGTAGTTATCCTGGCCGCAACGCTCTTGACGCTGCGGGTGACTGGTCTCGAACCGGAATACCTCGATTTGAACCAACTCCGCGCTCACCACATGATCGCGCGGCCTGGCTTGTGGCTGAAGGGCGAAGTGGTCACGACGCCCGTCACGGATTGGTCGTTCGTCGATAAGGTGGAGCATCCCGGACGCAGCCTCAACACCGTGCTGGTCGAGACGCGAACGCCCTATTTCATTCCACACTCGGTGCGGACCATGCCTTTCGTCCGGGAGGGCCGACTGTACATACGCTCGCATCAGGATCGAATGGATGTGCAATTTCCGTCTGACAAATCGTGGACGGCCAATGTGGCGCGCGACCCGCGCGTACGAATAAAGATTGGCGACAAGTTATACGAGGCGACGATGGTGCTGGTCGCGGATCGCGCCCAAGCTATCGCCCTCTTAGGCAGAAATCCCGAAGCTGTGCAGAAGGGTTCCGACGGGCAAGATCATGTGGTGGGGTATGACCATGTTTTTCGCGTCTTCCAACGGGGCATTCCGGAATATGGCGCGGGCAGCGATCAACCATCCCTGAGCTCGGCGGGACTTGTTCCGGGGAATAAGTCTTAGGAATGATGCGGAACCTAGCATCTCGGCTCATCTGAGAGACGGGCCTCTTGGGGCGATGCGCTTTCAGGAATCGGTATCGGGGACGCGGTCCAACTGGGCCAGCCAGGCGGTGGCTTCGGAGTCGCTGGGAGCGCGGTAGTCGCTGCGAGGCGATAGAGAGCCGCCGGAACCTACCTTAGGCGCGTTGGGGACGGCACTGCGCTTGAACTGGCTATACTTGAAGAATCGCTCCAAGAAAACCTTAAGCCAGCCTTTGATCTCGCCGATAGTGTATTCGTGCCGCATCGATTCGGGCACATCGGGCCAGAGTCCCTGCTTGCGATCGTGCCAGGCCGACCATGCCAGGAAGGCCACCTTCGGAGGCGCGTAGCCGAACCGAAGGGTGTAATAAAGATTGAAGTCCTGCAATTCGTAAGGTCCGACGACATCTTCGGCGCCGCGCATTTTCGCGCCGGGCTCGGAGGGCACAAGCTCAGCCCCTATCGTCGTCTCCAGCACGTCCTGGAGCACGCCAGCGACTTCGGCTCCAAGCTGCTTGCTATGGGCGACCCAACGCAGAAGGTACTGAATCAACGTCTTGGGCACGCTGGCGTTCACGCCATAGTGAGCCATATGGTCGCCCACGCCGTAGGTGCAATAGCCGAGAGCAAGCTCGCTGAGATCGCTCGTTCCCACGACCAAACCGCCGTTTTGATTCGCCAGACGGAATAGATGGCTGGTGCGCTCGCCGGCCTGCACATTCTCGAAAGTAGCGTCGAATACTTGCTGTCCGGAAGCAAAGGGATGCCCGATATCCTTCAGCATCTGCATGCAGCTGGGGCGAATATCGATCTCCTGGGCCTGGCATCCGATGGCGGACATGAGGCGGCGCGCTTGCTGGAGCGTGCGGTCGGTGGTTGCGAAGCCCGGCATGGTGTAGGCGAGGATGTGTTTGCGGCTTAGCTTCATCACATCCACCACATGCGCGCAGACGAGCAGGGCCTGGGTGGAATCAAGTCCGCCCGAAACTCCGATTACGACTTTACCGATCCCCGAAGATTGAAGGCGTTTCACAAGCCCCTGGGCTTGAATTTCGTAGACTTCCTTGCAGCGTTCTTCGCGGCCAGCGGGATCGCTCAGGACATAGGGAAAACGCTCGTAGGAACGTTCCAAGGGAAGGCGCTCAGCCGCCGGCAAATTCGCCGAAAAGCGAATGGTGCGAAACTGCTCGGAACCCTCGCGATGATCGTGAACCGATTGGGCAAACGTGTTCTGACGCATGCGATCTTGGGCCAGGCGGTCCAAGTCGATATCGCCCGTGATGAAGTGCGGACGATAGAGAAATCGCTCGCTTTCGGCCACGCGCGAGCCGTTTTCGTAGATCAGCGCTTGCCCATCCCAGGCGAGATCGGTGGTGGATTCGCCCGCGCCAGCCGCGCAGTAAACATACGCGGCCAGGCAACGGCCGGATTGATCGGCGACAAGCAAGCGCCGAAAGCCCGCTTTTGCCACGGTGACGTTGGAAGCGGAGACGTTGAGCAGGACAGTCGCTCCGGCCATAGCGGCGTACGAAGACGGCGGAATGGGAACCCACAGGTCTTCGCAAATCTCCACGAAGAATGTGAACAACGGCTGGTCCTCGGCCTGGAAAAGCAGCCGGTTGCTGAAGGGAATGTCGCGCTGGCCGCACAAATCAACCGTGTCCCGGAGGCGATGGTCGGCCGGCGTGAACTGGCGCAGCTCGTAGAATTCCCGATAGTTGGGCAGATAAGTCTTGGGGACGAGGCCAAGAATGCGTCCCTGGCCCACGACCGCAGCGCAATTGAAAAGCAGGCTATCGATAACGAGAGGCACTCCCACGACAGCGGTGATGGGAATTTTCGCCGATGCCTCGACTATCTTGGCTAGCGCGTCGCGGCTGGCATCGAGCAGCGCCTGCTGATGAAACAGATCCTCGCAGGAGTACGCCGAGAGCCCAAGCTCCGGGAACGTAACCAGCACGGCCTTGCGTTCGGCCGCTTCGCGCATCAGGGCGATGGTCTGCTTGGCATTGAACGCCGGATCCGCCACGAGCACTTGCGGGATCGCGGCAGCGACCCTGACGAAGTTGTGGTTGTACAGATTGAAGAAGCTTTCAGTCATCTCTCGCCCGCTTACGAGGGAGCACTCCTAATAAGAGTTGCGGCATGGCCCTCATTTCGCTCTCCCCAGGAGAGTCAGGCCAAAGAGCCCCGCCGAGAAGATCGCGATGGTGGGCCCCGCCGTGGAGAATTTAAATACAAAAACGTTCAGAAGGAAGCCGGCGGCCACGGAAATCACGCTGGCCGCTACGGCCAGAGTAAAAAAGTGCGGCAGCTTATTGGTGATCTGCCGGGCGGTGGCTGAAGGCATGATGATCAGAGCGCTGGCGAGCAGAGCCCCCATGAAACGAAGGCCCACCAGGATCGTCAAGCTGAAGAGGAGAAGAAAATAAAGATCGAGGCGAACCGTATTTACTCCGGTTGCCGCGGCCAGATCGGTGGAGAAAATGCTCAGCGACAATTGGTCCCTCAGCAGAAAGACGGAAAAAACCACAAACAAAACCGCAGCCATCCCCAACAGAAAGCCCGAGGGTGAAATGTTCTCCAATACGCCGAAGAGTGATTCGGCCAAATCCTCTCTGGGCGTTATGGCCGCCCCTATGGCCAAGGCAGCCGCGAATACCACGCCGATGGCGGCTTCGGTGGCCAGATCGGTCTTCTTTTGCAACTGCCAAACCAAGAACGTCCCCAGGAACAGCGTTGCCGCGCCGCCCATGACCGGATTCACCTTAAAAGCAAAGGCGAGACCCAATCCGGGCAACGCCAGGTGCGAAATCACATCGCCGGCCAGAAGCATACGCTTCATCAAGGCAATACATCCAACCAGACCGGCCGCCAGGGCAAAGCACAAAGCGAGCACGAAGAGGAGAAGCTGACCGCTCACCATTTGTCCTTCTCCCTCGAGATGGGCTCCCGCGCGATGGGCAAAACGTCCGCCTGCGGCTCGGTCTCGTGGACATGCTGATAATATTGCGGTGGCGCGGCGTATAAGTCCTGGAGCGTCGCCGGCGTGAGAACCTCCTTGGGCGGCCCCATGCAGGTTTTTCCCTTGCTCAAGCAAAGCACCAGGTTCGCGTAGCGATAAACGATGCTGAGGTCGTGGGAGACCAACAGGATGGTCATTCCCCTGTCTTTTTGCAGGGAGTGGAGCAGGTCGTAAATGCGCTCCTCGCTGAGCTCGTCCAGGCTTGCGGTGGGCTCGTCGAAGAGCAGCACGTTCGGCGCGCCCAACAACGAGAATGCGATGAGCACCTTTTGGAATTGCCCGCCGGACAAATTCCCGATGCTATTACTCAGAAGTTCAGTGGTGAGGCCAAGCTCAGCTGAAACCGCTTGCACGTCCGCGGGCGGCAGATGCAAGAATCTGGCCTTGGACGCAAGCAGGTCTCTCGCGCTGAACGGAAGCTGGCGGTCGGCGGCAATTTTCTGCGGAACATAGCCGAGCCTGGCCTCCGGAGCCCAGCGAATCTCGCCTTGGTAGGGGATCAGGTGCAGCAGGGCCTTGAGCAGAGCCGTTTTGCCAGCTCCGTTGGGCCCGATGATGGCAATGCAATCGCCCTTGTGAACCTCGAAACTCAAGCCATGAATGACCTCACGGGTCCCGAAGCCGAGACTCAGGTTGGCGACAGAAAGCAGCGGGTTCGTCATGGCCAGGTTCGCCCGCGGATCCGCTCCGAGAATCCGGCATCCGAAGGCAGCCAATAAGCATAATTCAGAATGCGGCGGCGTTCAGTGGGAAATGCGTTTTTGTGTGCCGGTGGCGCGTACTCCGAAGGCGTCACTTGCAGGGGAGACACTTCGGAGGCGGGGTTTGGCCGCATCCCGCGTTACTGAAACTTCAAGAAATTGTGAAGACTCTGAGATGCGTTGCCGACGGCACGGGCGAGGCTGAGCTTGGCCAGATTGTGAGAGAAAACGCTGTCTATGTAGTCGAGGCGCGCGCCGGCCACCGATTCCTGAGATTGCACGACATCGACACTCTGGCTCACACCGGCCTCGAAGCGCTGGCGAGTCTCCCCGAGAGTCTCAGTCATAAGATCGATATTCTGCTGGGCCACGTCCACCTGACTGGCGGCTGCCTGAAGATCCAGATAGGCGTTGCGCACCTCGCTCTCGATCTGGCTGCGGGTGTCCTCCAGCTCAGCGCGCCGTTGCGAAAGAGCCGACTCGGCCTCCTGAATATCCCCCGAGGTGCGTCCGCCATTCCAGATGGGCACACTCAGCGTCGCGGAAACGGTGTAGGTACCACGCAGGTGTGCAGGATCGCCATTGGCGCCGTAATCGGCGCTGGCGGAGGCTGAAGGCAGGCGTTCGGCGCGCGCCGCGGCCAGCGCGCGTTCAGCAGCTGCCGCCTGAGCTTCGGCTGCCTTCAAATCAGAACGCTGCTCGAGGGCCTGCTTGATCGCGTCTTCCAGAGTGAGGGAGGGAGCGGGCGCAAAAGGGACATCGGTGGAAAGATCATAATCCGCGTTGGGAGGCAACCCTGCGGCCCGCGCAAGATTGATTTTCTGCTTGGCGAGCTCATTCTGGAGAGTAACCAAACGCTGCTGGTCCACCAATACTTCCACGTGACTTCGATTCACGTCGATCTGCGCAGCCCTGCCAAACTGGAGCTGCATCATGGTCTGCTGATACAGAGCGTTTGCCGTCTCCAATTGCGCTCGAGTCGATTCGAGCCGCGCGTTTGCGGCAATCACCTGAAGATACGCGCCGCCCACGGCAAGGACGACCAAGTCCTCGGCGTCTTTTGCTGAAAGCGCCCCGGCACGCGCCACCTCCTTTGCGGAACGATAGTTGTTCAGGTTGGTGAAGTTGGCGATGCTTTGCGAAATCCGGCCCCGCACGTCCAAGACGTTAAATGGGCCGACGACGGAAGGAAGCGAGACACCCGGAACATTAAAGTTGATACCGATGGATCGAAGATTGAATGTCTCCTCGGTATCGGCTACGTCCCCGCTGACGTTCGGCAGCAATGCGCTACGGGCCGCCCTGGCTTGGCCGCGCGATTGAAGCACGGCTTCGGCCATGCCGACAGCGCCCAGGTTGTAACGAATGGCTCGCTCGATCGCGTCATCAAACGACAGTTTTCCGGAAAAGGGCAGCTGCGTTGTGCTGGAGGTGCTTCCGGCGAAAGCCCCCTGAACGGATACGGTGGGGTTCAAGGTATTCACGCTGGTCGTGGTGCTGGGTACGGGCGCTTCGGTGGCCGTGACTCCTCCGCTCTGGCCGTTTCGCCCGGAAAGCGGAAGCGGAGTGGCCTGCGCGGCCGGAGGGGGCGGTGCGCCAACCTGGCCGAATACGCCTTTTGCGAAGATAAGCACATACAAGGCGATGATTGCGGGCCGTGCCTGGAGAACCGCCGAACTAGATCGTCTCATGACTTTCAACCGTGCCTTTCCAGCTCAGATGAAATGCTCAGATGAAAAAAAGCGTAGCGCGAGCGGGGCGTTGCTCTCATGGAGGCTTGCCCAAGTGTCAGCCGCTCATGAGGTGTTTAGATCTGTCTCTTGAACAGCAAAATGCACCCGGTAATCAGCACGACCGAGAATCCCGTCAGGATGGCGACATCACGGTAGATTCCGCTAAAGCCCGTGTCTTTTAGCAGGAGGTTCTTGAGGGCCTCCACGACATACGTGAACGGATCGACGGTGGAAATCCACCGCAGCCAAATGGGAAAACCCGCGGTGGGATAGATGGCGCCTGAAGGGAAAAACAGAAGCGTATTGAGCACGCCAAAAATGGCGCGTGGAACGAGAGGATCGTTGACGCGCACCATGAGGATAAACATAAAGCTGAGCATGGCCAGCGACGTCACGGTCAGAACCAGGAGCAGATAAAACAGCCGCACGGGTTCCCACAGGTGCGCGATGCCGGCGATCAGGCCCCCGATAACCGTGATAATGAGTCCAGCCATGAGCCCCTTGATGGCGCCCGAGCCGATAAGCCCGAGAACGAGGTCCACCCTGGTGAGAGGCGTACTGAGGTAACCCTCGTGCAAACCGCGAGCCTTATCGTCGATGAACGTAATGCCGCCGCCGATCATGGCAGTGACAAAGATGGAGAGCGAAATCGAGCCTGCCAACAGGTACTTGATGTACTCGATATAGGGGTACACCTCGATCGTTTGAATCTGAATCGTCGCCGGCAAGCGATTGGGGCTGAACAGCGTGGCCATATTGGAGGCAGGCGATTCGCCGGGTTGCAGACGCGGCATGACCGGCCCGTTCAGGCTACTCTGAAGCTGCTGTATGCGTTCGCCCAGACCGCTGGCGGTAAAAGTATCGGTGTTGTCCTCGATAAACGCGATGCGCGGGTTTTCGTTGTTCAACACTCGCTGGGAATAATCGGGCGGAACATAAATGACGGCCTTCAGAAAGCCGGCGCGCAGATCGGTCATCGCGTCCGGAAGCTCGGGGTATTCGACGAGACGAAAAGTTTTGGGGTTCTGTACGATGGCGTTCAGGCCCTGGCGCACATCGAGGGCCTCCGTTCCCGTATCCTTATCCACCAACGCGACCTGAACATTGGTGATCTTGCCGCCAAAGGCATAACCCAGCACGACGAGCTGCACCAGCGGGAAAATCATGGAGGCCATCATGAGCGCGGGATTGCGGAAGAACTTGCGCATGTCGCGTTCGATGAGGGCGAATACTCGGTAGAACTTCATCTATGCTCCTGGTCGTCGCTCGTGATCTTTGCTCGTGATCGTCATCGGGTAACCGTCACTTGTGGTCGTCCCGAGAAAAATGGCCTAGCAAAGTGCCTAGCAAAATGGCGCCTCACTTGTAGAGGTGGCTGATATCCAGCCGCTGTTTACCGCCGACTTCATCGCGCAGCTGACGTCCCGTAAAATGCAAAAACACATCGTCCAGCGTCGTGCTCTGCACGTTGACGCGGCGCACCTGCACGCCCCGGTCCCGAGCCAGGTCCATGACCGCACCCACGGTTTGGGGCCCATTCTGGGTGCTGATGTGCGTGGCCCCCTCATGTTCAGTGACGCTCGAAACGCCAGGGAGCGCCGCCAGGGCAGCGTGCCAATCAGCGGGCGCGCCGACGAATTCGGCCTCGATGAGCTCGTTACCCGGAACGCTATCTTTCAGTCGGGCGGGCGTATCGAGAGCGACGAGCTTTCCGTGGTCCACGATGGCGATCCGCTGGCACAGCTTGTCGGCTTCGTCCATGTAGTGGGTGGTGAGCAAAATGGTCAGGCCGGACTGCCCTTGAAGCTTTTCGATCATCTCCCAAACGTTGGTGCGCGATACGGGATCGAGCCCGGTGGTGGGTTCATCGAGGAAGAGAATTTTCGGCGAATGCACCAGCCCGCGCGCGATCTCCAAGCGCCGGCGCATGCCCCCGGAAAACGTGCCCACCAGGGCCTTCGAGAACCGCGACAAGTCGACGGCTTCGAGTAGCTCGCGGACCAGAGCCTTTCGTTCACTCGCCGGGATGCCATAGAGCTTCGCGTGGATGCCCAGATTTTCTTCAGCGGTCAATTCGGGGTCGGATGTGAGCGCCTGGGGAATGACTCCAATGGCATTGCGCACGCCGTCGGCGTCCTTGCGAACGTCGTGACCGGCGACTTTCGCCCATCCGTCCGTGGGCGGCGTCAGCGTGGTCAACATGCGGATGAGAGTGGTCTTGCCGGCGCCATTTGGCCCCAATAAGCCAAAGAGTTCTCCCTGCTTCACGCTGAAGCTGATGTGGTCGACAGCGACAAAATCGCCGAAGCGCTTTGTCAGCGTGCTTACTTCGATCGCCTTTGTCTCAGCGTCAGGCATGATCAGAAATGGAACCCGCGACGCTCGCCTGGCGGCGGGGGCAGAAGTACGTAAGCGGTCATCCCGGTGAAGAGGCGCCTCTCTGCGTTGGGAATGGCCACTTTGATTTCGAAAGTTTTAATGTCGCGTTTGGTGCGGCTGACGTCGCGCTGGGTGGCGAAGTCGCTTTCCACGCCCTTGAAAAAGACAGTGCCTTCGATTGTGTTTCCGGAAGGCAAGCGAACATTGAGCTTCTGACCGAAGCTGATTTGATCGATGTAGGTCTCCTCAACGTCGGCCTGCACCCAGAGATGGTCGATATCCAGCACGGTTACGATGGGCCCACCCTCCTGTATTGTTTCCCCTTGCCGTGCCACGCGAACCGAAACGATGCCATCGGCCGGCGCGTAGACTTCGGTATAGCTGAGCTGCGTTTGCGTCTGGTTCTTTTGCGCGACGGCTTGCGCCAGTTGAGCGCGGGTCGCGGCGATCTCCGTCTGCTGGACTTCAACCTGTCCCCGGTTTGCCTTGGCCACGGCCAACTGGGCTTCCGCGGCCCGCACTTGATCCTCCAGGGCTTTCACGTTGTCCTGCGAGCCGAGAAAAGCCTGCTGGGCGGTATCGCGCTCCTGCGCCGTGAGAACTCCGCCGCGGAACAGGCCCTCATCGCGCTGGTAGGTGACTTCGTTCAAGGCCAGCGTGGTCTTGGCCTGCTCCAGCTGAGAGCGCGCGGCAGTGGCGGCGGCTTCCGCTTGCAGGACTGCGGCGGAAGTCTGCTGGTCGTTCATGGCGCGGGTTTGGTCCGCTTGCTGCAGGCGGGCCTGGAAGGTGCGGATATTAGCGGCGGAAGAATCGCGCGCGGCTTGGAGTTCCTGGGGATCGATTTCGGCAATGAGCTGGCCTTTCTTGACGGCCGACCCTTCATCAACCAGAAGCCGCTGCAGCCTTCCCTGCACCAGGGGGCTAGCGATGTAGTCATTACCCATGATGATCCCGGTAAGCTCCATCTCCTTCGAGCTGGGCGTTGTGAAGACGTACACCAATAGCGCGATGACGAAGATCACCATCAGAAAGACAAAAAAGCGCGACACTTTCATCGTTGCCTCGCGGAGGATAGAAACAGCGCGTGTTCCACAAAGTCCAGAATGGCCCGGCGCCTTGCTGCCACCAGCCTGGGCGTCAAGGGGTCACACTTCCACACCTCGGTCAAAACGGGCGCGGCCGCAAAATAAAAGACGGTGATGGCCACCAGATTGAATATGGTGTGGCGCGGCTCGACCCGGCGGAACTCGCCTTTGGCGATGCCGGCGCGGATCACGGCGGCAAGCCGCTGGTGCAGGGGTCGCAGGTGCTCCCGCACAAGTCCGGCGAGCTGCGGCTTTTCGCTAGTGAGTTCGCGCTCGAATAGGCGCGGATAGTTTGGATGCGCCGTCATGAAGTCGAAATAACTATTGATGTAACGCAATAGCTGCTGCCGTGGCGTGCCGGGCTCATCGAGCGCGGTATTCATCTGCGCGTGCAATTGCTGAAACAGGGTATTGAGCGTGAATCGGTGCAGCTCTTCCTTGCTCGAAAAGTAGTAGTAAAGCAGGGCCTTGTTAACGCGAGCGGCGCGCGCAATGGCTCCGGTGCGTGCGCCGGCCAAGCCGCGCTCCGCGAAGTTCTCCTCCGCCGCGCGCAAGATCCGCTGCACCGTGTCTGGGTTCCTCGGATGGGCCAAACCCGCGGGCAATTTGTCCGCTCTCAGGCGGGGAGCCAAGTTCAACCGGGGACGTATCGCGCTGGCCATAGTGTTTAACTAACCGGTTAGTCTAATTGAAAGAGAGGAAAAGCTCAAGGGCCGTTCGAGAGCGGCCGATGCCGAACAGGAATGCGCAAGAGGCGATGCCTTACCGCAAGGTGTAAGCCCGGCTACACGGGAGGCCGCTGTGGCCTACGGTGAAATGCCTAGCACCCAAAGATTTCTTGTCGCTGTTCCGGGGATGAACTAGAATCGCCTTGCGGTTACGCTCTTGCAGTCCGAAGGGTGACCTTATGCGATCCACCGCGCCTCGGCCCGCGATCGTCCTGCGAACAATTTCTGGAATGCTTTTGACGTGTGCTCTCGCGCTCCTGCCGGCGAAGACGTTCGCTCAACGCGCCGCGGCAACTGGGGCAGCGGCTCACGCTGGGTCGCCCACGCCTCCCGTTGTTCGCGTGCCGCAGGCGCCCGTCACTCGGGCTCCGCAAGCGCCCACGGCTCGCTTCCCTGGGGCAATGAGCGGGCCGACAGGGGTAACTCCTTTTAGCCCTCGGCCTATTCTGATTCGGCCGGGAGCCACGGCTTCGTTCACACAGCCGCGCAGCCCTTTGCTGACTTCCGGCGCTCTCCTCGGCTCGCGTCCTCCGCGGCACTTGCCCATCAGCCCGATCGTGCTATTTAACCCGTACTTCGCCAGCGGCCTGTTTGGTTTCGGCTTCAACGGGCTATTTCCCTGCCCTTCTGTAGTGGGATATGGTTGCGGCATGGCGCCCGGTTATTCCGGCTACGGTTTCCCGACGGTTCCGCAAGGTGTGTACCCCACCGACCCCGGTTATCCGCCTCCTGACCCGAACTACAGTGCGGGCGGACCTTCGGCGACGACGTCGGCAGCGCTGCAATACAATGGTCTTCCCGGCGATTACTCTGGGCTTGCCAATTTGCCCGAGTCAAACTTAAGCGCCATAAGGGGCGCTGGTGGGCAATTGGCCGCCGACGTTCTTCTGTACTTCAAAGATGGTTCCGTATTTACCATCGCCAGCTACACGGTCGCGAACGGCAGGCTGCGCTACGTGACTGCTTATGGAGGAGAAGGCGATATCGAGGTGGTTCAACTTGACGTGCCGAAAACGATCCAAGCCAATGCCGCCCGCGGTGTTACCTTCACTCTGACGCCGCCAAGGCCCACCTCGTCCACGGCGGCGCCGGGGCCGCCAAGTCCTGGTCCGGCGGAGCCGGGGCCGATTTATCCTCCAAAACCGTAACCAGAGAAAAGCATCCAAAGACTGATCTAGACGTTTGAAGAATTCCGTCCGGCCTCCTGGCGTTTCGATACAATGGCGAGAACGAGAAGCGAGGACGCCTAGCGGAATGCCCCTCGCCGAAGGAAAGACAGCACGCAGGCGGCGAGAAATGGCCGCCTACCACGGCAGCGGGTTTTGCCGATAATCGTGCGATAAGCGTGGCGGTGAGCTTGGACAGCCCGCACGCCAGAACTACAGCAAGATTCCCTAGAAGGAGCTCTTATGACAGCAACAGGACAAACTGCACCCACTTCCGCGCTGCTGGAACAACTTCGCGAAAAGGCGCGCCTGCTTCGCATTCACTCCTTGCGTATGACCACCGCGGCAGGGTCGGGCCACCCGACCTCGTGCCTTTCCGCCGCAGAGCTTGTGGCGGGCACATTTTTTTATGCCATGAAGATGGATCCGGCGAATCCCACCTCGCTCACCAGCGACCGATTTGTGCTGTCGAAGGGCCATGCCGCGCCGATCCTCTACGCGGCGCTGGCGGAAAAGGGCGTCTTTCCGGTTTCGCGGCTCATGACGCTGCGGCAGTTTTCGAGCGAACTCGAAGGCCATCCCACGCCGCGCGTTCCCGGCGTGGACGCGGCCACGGGTTCTCTGGGGCAGGGACTCTCTGTGGGCGCCGGCTTGGCAATCGGGGCGCGCGTTGGGAAATCTTCCGCCCGCGTTTACGTGCTGACGGGCGACGGTGAACTGGCCGAAGGAAACATCTGGGAAGCGGCGGCCTTCGCGGGGCATTACGGTCTGGACAATCTCGTTGCGCTCGCCGATATCAATGCTCTCGGACAGAGCCAGCCAACCATGTACAAGCACGATATGGAAGTTTACCGCCGCAAATTCGAGGCGCAGGGCTGGGCTGCCGAGGTCATCGATGGACACGATCTGGCGGCGGTAGTGGGCGCGCTCGATCGCGCTCGCGCCACGCGCGGCCGTCCCTTCGCGATTATCGCCCGAACCGATAAGGGGCACGGCGTCAGTTTTGTTTCCGGCAAAGGGGGATGGCACGGCAAAGCGCTCTCGCCCGAACAGCTGGAAAAGGCGCTGGCCGAGCTGGGGCCAATTCCGCCGGTGCAAAAAGATCCCGGTAAGTCTTACGAGCGCAAGCCGCTTCCCGTGCCTCCCGAGGATTTTCCCGCCGCCCCCGCTCCCGATTACAAGCTCGGGGAAAGCGTGGCCACTCGAGAAGCCTTTGGAGTCGGGCTGAAGAATCTCGCCCAGGTCAATTCCAAGGTTTATGCCATTGATGGCGACGTGGAGAACTCCACCTTTGTCGAAACCCTGCAAAAGGCCTTTCCCGATCGAGTGATCGAAGGCTACATCGCGGAACAAAACATGGTCAGCGTCGGCGTGGGAATGGCGGCGCAGGGACTGGTGCCATACGTGGGCACGTTCGCTTGTTTTCTTGCGCGCGCCTACGACCAGGTTCGCATGGCGGGCATCAGCCGCAGCAGCATAAAGCTGTGCGGTTCGCACTGCGGCATTTCCATAGGCGAGGACGGGCCTTCGCAGATGGCGCTCGAGGATTTGGCCATATTCCGGGCCATTCCCGGCGCCACCGTTCTATACCCGAGCGACGGAGTTTCCGCCGAGCGCTTGACGGAGGAGATGGCCCGGCGGGCGGGGATTTGTTACTTGCGAACGTCACGGCCGAAGACCGCCGTGCTTTACGGCAAGGACGAAAAATTCCCGGTGCCGGGTCTGAAGGTGTTGCGCCGGAGCGAGAACGACCGGGTCACAGTGATTGGCGCGGGAGTGACGGTATATGAAGCGCTGAAGGCATGCGACCAGCTCAAATCGCGAGGTATCGGCATTCGCGTGCTCGATCTTTATTCGATCAAACCTCTGGACAGCGCCGCGCTGGCCGAGCACGTCCGCGCCACGGGCGGCAAACTCGTCACGGTCGAGGATCACTACCTGGAAGGCGGTTTGGGCGAAGCTGTTCTCACGGCCCTGGCAGAGGATGGCGTGGCGCTAAAGGCAGTGCGGCGTCTTGGCGTCGATCGCGTGCCGCATTCTGGAAAACCGGAGGAGTTGCTGGACGCCTTCGGCATCTCGGCTCGTAGTATTGTTCAAGCGGTGGAAGGTATGGCCGAAGAGACAACAGAAGTGGGCTGATTCGGGCGAGCTAATCCGTAGCCACAGATTGAGCCGCTTCGGCGCCGAATAACACGTGCCGCGGCGGCTGGCGCAAATCCCACACGATTCCGCACCACGAAAGCATCTTCAGAAGGTAGTAGGTGAAATCGACCTCCCACCAGAAAAACCCCTGGCGCGCGGAAGCCATGTAGTGATGGTGATTGTTATGCCAGCCTTCGCCCATGGTGAGAAGCGCCAGCATAGCGTTGTTCTTGCTGGAATCGGACGTTTCGTAGCGGCGGCGACCAAAAATGTGCGAGAGCGAATTCACCGTGAACGAACTGTGCCACAGGATCACCGTGCTGATGCAGTAGCCCCACACGAGCAGCCCCCAGCCTCCGGCCAGGAACATGCCAACGGCGAGGATCACCGGCGGAACGACGTGGTACTTATTCAGCCAGCGCAACTCGGGATACTTATGGAAATCGCCGATGAGTTCCGTGCGCGTCTCGTTATAACGATCCGACAGAATCCAGCCCACGTGAGACCACAGAAATCCGCGCAGCGAGGGCGAATGCAGATCGTCTTCCGTATCCGAATAGCGGTGATGATGCCGGTGATTGGCGGCCCACCACAGCACACCCTTCTGAGTGGACATGGTGGCCATGAAGGCCATCACGAATTGAAAGGCGCGGCTGGTCTTAAAAGAGCGATGGGAAAAATAGCGATGGTATCCCGCGGTAACAAAAAACATGCGCGTGTAATAAAGGGCCAGGCAGACGACCAGATAAGACCAGTGAAATTTCAGAAAAAAGGCGGCCAGGCAGGCCAAGTGGACAGCTACGAATGGCAAAGAGCGTATGTACGATATGCGATCGCCGCTCCTGAGAGTGATCCAACCGAACGCCATGCTTCCCTCCCTCGTACTCCCGGATCTTTCCGGCAGTTATTCCGAGCGCAGGAACACACGGCAGTCAGCGGCGCTCCGAGTATTTTGGACTGAACATCTATTTTAGACCCTTATTGAGGGCGCGTCAAGCAATTCAGAACGCAGTGGTATTGTCCTAATTAGGACAATTCCGCACGATTGCGTTGCGAAAAGGAGAGAATGCCGTCGGGATTCATCGATTCTTTTTCGTTCGGAGCCGCGCGTGTGCGACCCGGGCTATGCTATGTTCACCGAGCGCAAAAAGGACTTCAGTTCATGGCCGAAAAGACGATTTTGGTGGGAGTGATTCCGGAAGCGATGGTCATTGGGCCGTCGGACCAAGTGGCTTGGGTTGCCGGGGAAGGACAGTTGAAAATCGAATTCGACGCCAACCGTTCGCCATTCGCATCGAATATCTTTCAAGCTCCAGCGGGTGTGCGGTTGCTGAGCGGCCCCCCGCGGCCGGGCACAAAACCGGGATCGTTCCGCTATCGCCTGTGGCTCAACGATCAGTGCATCGGTTCCGGTGAGATCGTCTTGCGGGAGAAGTAGCCCGTCAAATGTTCGGGGCAGACTCTCGCTGATTGGAACCGCGCTCCAGCGCTATGAACTGGACGAAGCGGACATTCGCTTGAGATTTTCGGCGTTGATCTTCAGCTTGCCTTCCGCCTTCATTCGATTATCGAGCGCACTCCGAAAGGCTTCAAAGGCCATGGTCCGCCGCGAATCCAAGAGCTGGCTTTGCACATCCTGCTGTTGTTTGGCGAAATCCGCGGGATTGGCCAGCTGGCGGTCAACCACGCGATAAACGGCCCAGTTCTCGCCAAGCGAAACGGCATCGCTAGTCTGGCCGGGGTTCATATGGAAGGCCGCACTGAGCTGGGCCGCCCCGCCGAGATCATTCACGGAGCCGGTGCGAGAGAAGAGATCGCTGGTTTTGGCTTCAAGACCCAGAGCCTTGGCCGCTTTTTCCAGGTCCTCGCCTCCCTTAACCTTCTGCGCCAGTTCCTCAGCCTTGCTCTTCGCCAGTTCCGCCGCTTTATCGCGCCGGTAATCCGCAAGAACCTGATCGTGAACTTCCGCCAGCGTTCCCGGATGAGCCGGCTGGTCTTCCTTCACGGAGATGACTACGTAGCCCTTGTCGGTGCGAATGGGAGCGCTGTCGTCGCCCGGGCGCAAGCGGAAAATATCCTCGGTGAGTTCGGGAGAATTGCCGATTTCCGGAATAGGCTGATTGGCTTCCAGAGCCGGCGTTTGTCCCAATTTCAAATTGAATTTCTTGGCCAGATCATCCATGGAAACGCGCCCAGAGCGGCGTATCTCGGACGAGATCTGTTCCGAGAGATCGTCTGCCGCGTGCTGCGCTTTGTCCTCTTGCAGCGCCCCCAAAATCTGCGGGTAGACTTCCTCCAGCGTCTGCGTGCGTGCGTTCTGACGATCGATTACTTTAATAATGTGGAAGCCGTACTGCGTTTTCACGAGGTCGGAGACCGATCCAATGGGCAGGGAGAAAGCGGCCTGCTCGAACTCGGGGACGGTTTGCCCGCGCACAATCCAGTCGAGATCGCCACCTTTGTCTTTGGTCGTGTCATCCGAGTACTGTTTGGCAAGATCGCCAAAGTTCGCGCCGCTCTTCGCTTTCTTCAAAACATCCTCGGCCTTCTTGCGAATCTCCTCGGCCTCCGCGTCCGTTTTGCCTACAGTCTTGAACAAGATGTGCGCGACGTGGGCGCGGTCGGGTATTTTGTAGCTGTCGATATGCTGCTCGTAATAGTTGCGTATTTCATCCTGAGGGATGTTGGCATGAAGCCGAAGCTGTTCGAGATCGAGAAACGCATATTGCACGATGCGCCGTTCGGGAACGTTATACCGCGCTTTGTTCTTGGCAAAATAAGCGGATAGGTCCGCATCGCTGGCCTCGATCTTCGATTGCAGCTCGGCGGGCCTGACAACCACGTAAGCGAGCTTGATCTTGTCATTACGGCGGTGGTATTCCTGTTCGACCTCGGCGGGCGTTACCGTCGTACCGTCGGTAACCAGTTCGCGGAACTTCTCCTCGAGCAAGCCCTGGCCGACCACATCCTCGAACTCGGGAACAGCCATTCCCGTCGTGGCTTCCACCTGGGTCGCATATTGATCGTTGCCCACGAATGCGCCGTTAACAAATGCCGTGGGAATCAACTGCCGGATGCGGTCGGCCCGCTCCTGATCCGTGACGGTGATTCCGAGTTGTTTGGCTTCGATGGCTAATTCCTTTTGGAAAACGAGCTCATTCAGAACTTGCTGCGCATACAGAGGTTCCAGCGCCGCGGGGATCGAGCCGGTGCGCTCAATCCGCGTCAGTTGGGCGCGAACGTCCGTCACGCTAATGGATTGATCGTCCACGGACGCAACCACATCGGCGGCTGCGACAGTATCGGTGCCCTGTCCCGGCAGCAGATACAGGAGCATGCCCACGCCGAGCAGTCCGACGATGACGCCGAGCATGATGCGCACGCCCAGCTTGTTCTTATGCATTGATTCAAACACCTTGATGCCACCTTACTGGCGCGCGGAGGGACAGCCGAGGGACACCAAAGCGCGCCAAACATTGTCGTTAAGTCCACATTATAGGGCAGCGCGCCCACCCGCTCAAACGCGAAATTCGGCAGCTTGCAAGCGTGCCGCTTGCCTGAGGAAATCAGTTGTTGAGGGCCGGGATCTGTTATAAACTCTATTGCATGTGGATGAGCTTCAGCCAGAAGAAAGGGGCCTGCTGCTGTTGTATCTGTAGCAGCAAAGTGTCTTCTGGCGCAGGGAGGCTCGCGGTTTAGCAAACCAGACTAGCCAAGCGGCAGTCAAAGCCCACCGCCAAAAGGAAATGGCCGGTGGGATTTTTGCTTTTAGGGCCAATTTTCAAAAGGTTAACGATGATCAACGTCGTTCTGGGATTTTTTATCGCGCTGACCGTAGGGCTTACAGGTATCGGCGGCGGAAGCTTCACCGTGCCAGCGCTGCTGTTGATCGTCGGTATGCCAGCCGTCGAGGCGGTGGGCACTGCTTTCGTCTTTGCCGCTGTGTTACGCCTGATTGCCGCACCATTCTACGTGTTTACCGGCGGAGTGCACTCCAAGTACTTGCGGCTTTTGCTCTTGGGGGCGGTTCCGGGGTTGGTGCTGGGGATGATCGCTTTGCGCTGGCTATCGGCAGGCGCCGGCAGCCCTCTGGTGGTGATTATTCTGGGTGTGCTGCTGGCGATGTCGTCGAGTGTGACCTTCATTCCGCGCGCGCAGAACGCGCATTTCGCGGTGAAGAACTCGCGATGGTTGCCTTGGCTAGCGCTTCCCATCGGCATCGAGTCGGGATTCTCGTCGGCGGGCGCGGGAGCTCTTGGAACCGTTCTGCTGCTGAACTATTCGGAAATGACGCCGGCGCAGGTGGTGGGCACGGATATCCTCTTCGGACTGGTGCTGGCGATCATCGGCAGCGCGGTGCATTGGACTCTGGGAACCATCAGCTCCTCGGTTCTGTTGCAACTGCTGGCGGGAGGCGTGCCTGGGGTGGTTTTCGGCTGCCTGCTGGCTCGCAGAGTCCCCGCTCGAAAACTTAAAGCAGTGATGGCGGTGATCGCCATTTGCGCCGGGCTGCAGCTTGTGTGGTCCGGCGCCGCTTCGCTCAACGCAAGACAGGCTGCCAAGGCCGCCCGGATCGCCACCGCAGCCGCAAAGGTCTCGCGGCCATAACTCCCTCCTCGACCCATCCTGGTTTGCCCACAACGGGCGAGCGCATAGCTCGTCATGCTGATGCTATTTGCCGAATCCGAATCATTTTCGTTCTGGCATCACTGGCATTCGTTTTTCCCACGCGTGCGCAGTCGAATGCTCCGAATCAAAGCGACCCGGGCAGCGACATTTATTCTTTCCTTGTACGTTGGGACCAGCGTGCCCTGAAAGCTCAGGTCGACCAGCCAAACTGGCTAACCCCGGTGGTCACATCCACGGCCCGGTTGAAGCAGGAGTTCCGTTACGACATCTTGTGGCAGGAAAATAGCAACAGAAACGCTACGGAAAACTACGGCGGCAGCAAAGGTTTGACCACAATCCCTACCGATCGGATCGAAATCAGCATCAACCTGCCTCCCTACATTGTCCATAACGAACCGAGCTTGCACGATGGCTTTGGCGATCTTTCGTTTATGACGAAGTTCCGGATCTCGTCCGGAAATAGCGAACATGGCGACTATGCCCTGACCGCATTCCTCGCGGTCAGCTTCCCCACTGGGTCTTATAGCAACGGATCTCCCCATCCCGTGATCACGCCCACGATCGCCGGCGGTAAGGGGCTGGGCGATTTCGTTTACCAGGGGACCTTCGGTTGCGATCTGCCGAGTGCAGACACAGCGATTTTGGGCCGCCGTTTGATACTCAACAATGCCGTCCAGTACCGGCGCTGGAGGAAGTTCTGGCCGGAGCTGGAGGCCAACTCCAATTTCTATGACGGCGGACCAAATGACGGCAGGAGGCAGGTTTATTTGACGCCCGGGATATCTGTGGGCCGTTTTCCGCTTTACAAGAATCTGCAACTGACCTTGGGAGGAGGAGTGGAGATTGCTGTCACGCACTTCCACTCGTCCGCACAGCAAGGGGTGTTCACTCTTCGGCTGCCCTTTTTGAAACGCCTCTCAAAAGTATAGCCGCCTTATAAAGGCTTGCCCAGCGCCGCCAAAGTGCGACAATGCGCCATCCGCGCTATTCCGGAGGAGCCAATGAGAGCCCGCGCGAATGGAGTCTTCTGCCCGTGAAGGACCGAAAATATTGGAGGTCCCCATGAGGCTTCCTGCGGCTCGATTACTGTTGCGGGCGGCGCTCTCTGCTTCCTGGGTCTTTTTGCTCTTTGTCGGGATCACAAGCGGATGGCCCGGCCGGGGTGCGGGCCGACCAGCGCAGTCACCTGCCACCAAACTGCAAGGCAGTTGGTCGAGGAAGGCGCCTCTTCTCACTCAGCGGGCTGAAGTTGGGGTCGCGGCGCTGGACGGAAAGATCTATGTCGTCGGCGGCGCAACCCCTGGCGACCAGGCCTCGCCGCTTAATCAGGAGTACGACCCGGCGGCAGATCGCTGGCGCGACCGCGCGCCGCTTCCTCACGGGCTGTCGCATCCGGGCGTCGCCGGACTCAACCACAAGCTCTATGCCATTGGGGGGTTCAGTGGCGGAGGTGTGCACGTCGGAGCGCTCGATCTGGTTTTCGAATACGACCCCGCGACTGACAACTGGCGGCAACTGGCGTCGCTTAGCAGCCCACGTGGCTCGGTCGGAGTGGCAGCGGTTGGCGGCAAAATCCACGCGATCGGAGGACGCGGGCTCGGCAAAGTAACGGTCGCTACGCACCAGATCTACGACCCTTCAGGCGGAAAGTGGACCGAGGCCGCCCCGCTTCCGACGGCTCGCGACCACATGGGAGTGATTGTCGTGGACGGAAAAATCCATGTCATCGGCGGGCGTACCGCCGGCAGCGGCGATAACACAAATCTGCACGACGTCTACGATCCGGCGACGAATTCCTGGCGATCCGCAGCCCCGCTTTTGACGGCGCGGAGCAGTGGAGCGGCGGCCTATTACCATGGGTTGGTTCTCTACGCCGGCGGCGAATGCAAAGACGGCAAAACCTTCTCCGAAAACGAAGCTTACGATCCGAAGACGAACCGGTGGTTGGCGCTCGCGCCGCTGCCCCCAGGGCGGCACGCTTTCGGAGCGGCAGCCGTCGGGGAGTACGCCTATTTCGCTGGCGGCGCGCTCGGATGCGGCGGCGGTTCTCCGTCCGACGAATTGCTTGTCTTCAGGCTGCCCTAGCGCTCGGGAAATCCTATTCGCATGCGCCATAAGCGCGTTCTCAACTAGCCGCCAAGCCCTTGGACTGTCGCGAGCTGTAGCTCGCGTCCCCGGCCGCGATGGCCGTATTTGCGCATTCAGCGATTTATACGGGTGTTGCAGAGCGGAGCAACAGGCCGCTCGTGCTTCCTTGCGACACCCTAGGCCGTGTGCTAGATTCCAAAACCAGCGCAAAATTTTGCATTTTTTATGTACGATTCGCGACAATCCGGCTCCGCGAAACACGGCAAGGCGCCGGTCGAGGTCTATTGGACCGCGATCAGCTACCGCACCGTGATCCTATATATTGTGTTGATTGTGGTCATCATCGGGGCTGGAACTTATGTGGCACGTCCCGAATGGATGGCCGGCATATTCGACCGCCTGTCACGGACTCTGGGTGCGGCTCCCGGGGGCGTTGCAGCTTTAGCGCAGAACCAAGCGCGTTTTGTTAACCTTGACGGTAAGGTGGAAATAAAACGCGCCAATTCGGTGACCTGGCAAAGTGCCGATTACCGCACCACGCTGGACAGAGGTGATTTGATTCGCACCGGAGACGACGGTGCGGCCAGGCTCGCGTTTGTGGACGGCACGACCTACACGATCAAGGCGGACTCATTCGTGACCGTGGAGCAGAACTCCATTGACCACGACCAGACGGACGTGGCCGTACACATCAGTTCCGGCGCTGTAGACCTGGAGACAGGCACGTGGCAATCGCCGAAATCGAGGGCCGAAGTCTCCTTCGCCAATGCCAGAGCGTCCTTGCAGGAAAACAGCCGTGCGGCGGTCCGCGCCGATCCTGCCACCAATGAGAATCAGATCACCGTTTCGGCGGGCGCCGCGGATATGCAGGTGGGCAATCAGCACGTGCAGATCGGCGAGTGGCAACGCGTGACGTTTAATCAATCGAGCGGCGAACTGACGAAAACCACGGTGCTTGCGCCGCCCCAGCTTGCAGCGCCACTCAATCTTCAGCCCTTGATCGAAGCGGACCCTAAACACGCTCTCGTGCACTTCGCTTGGTCCGCTATTCCGGACGCCGTTAGCTATACCTTGCGTGTCAGCACCAACTCCATGTTCACGCGGACCGTGGCCGAAAAAGAGGTGAGCGGTACGAGCGTCGATCTCAGCGGATTCGATCCTGGCGATTACTTTTGGAGCATAACGGCCATCGACGCCCACAAGAAGGAGAGTGCGCCGAGCGATGCGTATAAGTTCACTCTGATCGCTCAAGGCAAGGCCGAGGAGATGCTCCTGGAAGTAGACGCTACGGAGATACATGGGAACGTAGTGGAGATCATCGGGCGCACCGAAGCGAGTGCGGCGCTCATCGTTAATGGAGAGCCGGTGGCGGACATCGCGCGCGACGGCCGTTTTCGTTATTTCACGCAGGCGCTTTCGCGGGGCAGTCACGAGATTGTAGTGACCGGGCAGAATCGCCGGGGTGGTACGGCGATCAAGCGCGTGTCAATCGTTATTCCTTAAGAACCGTATCGTGGCAAAGGGGAAACCGCGGCCCGAAACGGCGCGGAAATCAGAATGTTCAGTAAAAACGGCTATAATCTTCGTTCCGTCTTCAGCTTGCTCTCTTCCGATCTGGCCATCGACTTGGGTACGGCGAACACCCTTGTCTTCGCGAAGGGCAAAGGCATCGTGGTGAACGAGCCCTCCATCGTGGCAATTAACAAGAACACCAGCGAAGTTGTCGCGGTGGGGCGCGAAGCCAAAGACATGCTCGGCCGCACGCCGGGCAACGTTGTGGCCATCAAACCCATGAAGGACGGGGTGATCGCGGATTTCAAAGTGACCGAGAAGATGCTCACGTATTTCATCCAGAAGGCGCACAATCGCCGCGTCCTGGTGCACCCGCGCATCGTCATCGGCGTGCCGAGCGAAATCACGCCGGTGGAGAAACGCGCCGTGCAGGATTCCGCATACCGCGCCAGGGCCAGCGAAGTTTACTTGGTTGAGCAGGCCATGGCGGCGGCCATCGGCGCCGGTCTGCCCATCGAGGAGCCGTCGGGAAATATGGTGGTGGATATCGGCGGCGGCACCACGGACATCGCCGTCATCTCCATGAGCGGCATCGTCTACTCGCGCTCAGTGCGCGTGGCTGGTAATGAGATGGATGAGGCCGTGATGCACTACCTCAAGCGCAAATACAATCTCCTGGTGGGAGAACGCACGGCGGAGCAGATCAAGATGGAGATCGGCTCGGCCTATCCCCTGGAGAAGCCGCTGACCATGGAAGTCAAGGGCCGCAACTTAATTGAAGGCGTGCCGCGCACCGTAACCATAGACGACAGCGAAATCCGCGAGGCGCTCTCCGAGTGTATCTCCACGATTTTGAACGCGATCCGCGTGGCCCTGGAGCGTACCCCCCCGAACTTTCCGCGGACATCAGCGATCGAGGGATTGTGCTCACTGGCGGCGGCGCTCTGATCAAGAATCTGGACAAACGCATTCGCGAAGAGACGGGATTGCCCGTTTCGATTGCGGATGATCCGCTCGCTTCCGTGGTGCTGGGCACGGGAAAGATGCTCAGCGATTTCCGTCTCCTGCGCCTTGTGTCCATTGATTAGGCGTGCGCATGGGCCGATGCGTTTGGGCGAGGGCGCTTGGTCCAAGTAATTCTTGGCCATTCCCGATAGCGAGCCGGGATTCCTCGCGCGACTCTCGATTTAAACGATTCAAGGCGGCAAAGAGCTCATGTTGCCCGTTCCTTCGCGTCATCGATCTCTGACTCTATTCGCGGTCGCTATTGCGGCCCAGGTACTGTTTCTCGCGATCCAGATCAGGCGCGGGCAGCAGGTGCGTCTGATCCGCGTGTGGGCCATCGAGAGCGTCTCTCCGCTAGGGCGCGGCGCAGCGTGGTCGGTGGACGGAATTCGCGGCCTGTGGAACAACTACGTGGCTTTGCGGCATATGCGCGAGGAGAACGATCAGCTTCGCAAGGAAATGGGCACGCTTAAAATACGCAATGAGCAACTGGAGAGCCGCGCTGCTGAAGCGGATCGCCTGGCCAAATTGCTGGGCTTCCGGGACCAACACGCCGAGGTGCAGATGCTGGCTGCGCGAGTGATCGGGGGAACTCCCGATCCGTCAAGCCACATGGTACTGATTGATCGTGGAACGCGCGATGGTGTGCGCCGGGATATGGGAATCATCACGCCGGAAGGGGTGGTCGGCAAAGTTCTGGCGGTTTATCCGGACACTTCTCAAGTGCTGCTGCTCAGTGACAAAGAAAGCGGCGCCGGCGCGTTGCTGGAGGCTTCGCGGGCGCAGGGACCCGTGAAAGGAACTGGCGAACCTCTGCTCGGTCTCGAATACATTGGCAATGACACGAAGGTCCAACCGGGCGAACTCGTGCTCACGTCGGGGCAGGATCGAATTTTTCCAAAGGATTTGCCGGTCGGCACGGTCGTGGAAGTGCACCCTGACCACAAAGGCCCCTTTCAGACGATATTGGTGAAACCAGCGGCACAGCTGGACAGCTTAGAGGAAGTTCTGGTGCTGCTCACGCGCCAGGAATTTACGGCGCGTAAGGACGCGGAAACGTCCGGGCACACTCCCGCAGCCCCCGCCACGCTCGCCCCCAAGGGAACGAGTACGGCGGTCCCGGCGAAACCTCCGGTTACACAAACGGCAAAGCTGCCTGTTGCCGCACTCCCGGCGAAGCCAGCACCCGCGAAGATTCCGGTGAAGCCCCCAGTTGCGGCGCCGCCGAAGCCCGCTGTTTCGGCAACATCGCCGACACCGTCAACCCAAGAAGCACCGGAAAAACCAGAGACGCCGGAATCGGAAGCACCAAACAATCCTTGAATGGCGCTCAGTAGGCTCTAAAAATGGAAATCAGTGCAGCATATGACCAGCACATAGAAGTTCATAAATACTACGCCGGTACGATTTTTGGCGTCGCTGTCCTGGCCCTGGCGCTCGAGGCTTTGCTGCCGGCGTATTTCCGCTCGGCGGCCATCCTGGAGCTGCCGCTCCTGGTAACGATCTATTTCGGATTGAGCCGGCGAAATCCCTCCTCTGGTCTTTTGCTTGGGATGGCCATAGGTCTGGCTCAGGACGGCCTCGGACATACTCCGTTCGGAATGTATGGAATTGCCAAGACCGTGGTCGGTTTTACAGCTTCCTCTTTCGGTTCTCGCATTGACGTGGAGCATCCTGTGAGCCGTTTTCTCCTCACCTTCGTTTTTTTTCATCTGCACAACGCGGTTTTGGTAATGATCAGCCGGGTATTGCTGGGGCAACATGAGCCCTACCTCGAAACCAGGCTTGTAATCGCGTCGGTAGTGAACTGCGTTGTGGCGGTTTTCTTGTACCCCGTTTTAGACAGGCTTCGTAAACCGTCCTGACCCGCAAAGAGACCCCCGTCATCTGATTTGGGGACTAACGTTACCTTATTTGATTGGGCATAGGGTGACTGCAATGGGTTGCGGAACGTCAGAACCCGGTGATACGTTAGCGAGTCTTTTCAAAAGCGCCGGAAAAAGAATCTCGGCGGCAACCGACCTAAATTCCGAAGTTTAAGGGCATGATATACTTGCTGATCCACCTGGCAAGTTGAACAGGACGGTTCCGGACACGGGCGCGGAGTTTGCTTGTCCCCTTGGTTCCAAAATGACAATCGCCTGCCGCAAACGCGGCTGACGGTCATCTCATACACGATCGTAGGACTAATGGCCCTGCTGCTTCTCGGCTTTTGGAAGCTGCAGATCATCAACTCCGATCGCTATGCCCAACTTGCGGAACGCAACCGCATTCGATCGATTCCCATCATTGCTCCTCGTGGCGCCATGCTGGACCGTTATGGCCGCGTCATCGTAGATAACTATCCGTCCTTCAGCGTTTTGCTGCTCCGGGATGATCCCGTCCAACTCGATCATATGCTCCCGCAAATTGCCGATGGCTTGAGCTTGACGCTGGATGACGTTCAGCAGCAGCTCGAGGCTGCCAAAACGCTTCCACATTTCCAGCCCATCGTGATCAAGCCGGAAGCGACGCCCGGAGACATCGCCTTTATCGAATCGCACCGCGCCGATATTCCCCTGCTGGAAATGCTCATGGTGCATCGCCGGCGTTATCCGAGGGGCGGGTTTATGGCGCATGTGAGCGGTTACGTAGGCGAAGTCAGCGCGGACCAGATCGAAGAGAATTCCCGCTATCGTCCCGGCGATATCGTCGGCAAGGCCGGCCTGGAGCGGCAATACAACGAGCAACTGATGGGCGTGGACGGCATGAGACGTTCCATCGTCAATAGCGTGGGCCGCGAGGTGGGCCGGCTCGAGCAGACCGACGCCGTTCCGGGCAAACCCATCCGTCTGACGATCGACTATGACCTGCAGCTCGTCGCCGAAGAATCGTTGGTCGGGAAAAAGGGCGCGGTGGTGGCCCTCGATCCCAGGACAGGCGAAGTTCTGGCCATGGCCAGCCAGCCTTCCTACGATCCCAATGACTTTGCGGTGCGCATTTCCAAAGACGAATGGCAATCGCTCAACGAAGATCCCGAACGACCGCTTCTGGACCGCGCCATTCAGGCACAACTCGCGCCAGGTTCGATTTTCAAGATTTTGATGGCCACGGCGATGCTGGAATCGAAAGCGATTCCGGCGGACTATCACGTCTTTTGTCCTGGCTCAGCAGAATTCTATGGCCGCGTGTTTCACGATTGGAAAAAAGAAGGACACGGCAATGTGGACTTGCACGAGGCCATCGTGCATTCCTGCGACGTCTTCTTCTACAACGTAGGCAAACAACTCGGAATTGACCGGATTTCATTTTATGGCGCCAATCTAGGCTTGGGGCGCAAAACGGGAATAGACTTGCCCGGCGAGGAGCCCGGCCTAATGCCTTCGGAGGCCTGGAAAGAGCGCGTCTATCATCAGAAATGGTATCCAGGGGAGACCATCTCCGTGGCCATCGGTCAGGGTGCGATCGCGGCCACCCCGGTCCAACTTGGATATATGATCGGGGGCATCATCATGGGAGGCAGGTTCCACCAGCCCCATCTTTTGCTTTCCGACCAGGCGGCTCCGGAAGTTGATTTTCCGATCTCCGACTCTACGGTGGACACCGTAACGCAAGGAATGTACGGCGTCGTGAATGAGCCAGGCGGGACAGGCTTCGCCTCTAAGCTGGCCGGCATCGAATTCTCCGGGAAGACGGGAAGCGCCCAGGTGATCAGCAATCAAGGGCTGGCGCGAGCGGGCAAGCAAGCCGATTTGAAAGACAATGCTTGGTTTGTCGGGTTTGCACCGAGACAAAATGCGGAGATCGTGGTCGCGGTGCTGGTGCAAGGCGGAGAGCACGGCGGTTTGGCAGCGGCGCCGATTGCGCGGGATATCGTGAAGGCTTACTACGATAAGAAGCAGGGCAAGCTTCCTCCGCAGGAGCTCACCACGCAGGCCGTGCCCGGCATACCGCCGTCTTTTGCGGCGCAGTCAGCGCGCGCGAGCAAGCCGGCTCCCCAAGCCGAAGAAGGCGTTCCCACGAAGCCAGACCCTGTGGCGGCAACAACAACTCCCGTGGCAACCGCTCCTGTGAGTGTGAATCCATGAAAGAGGGCACAGGAATACGGGATTACGACTGGTGGTTGATGACCACCGTTTTCGCTATCTGCGGAATTGGCGTGATGGAGATCTGGTCGGCCACTCATGCCAGCCATCTGGCGGGAATGCAGTGGAAGCAATTGTGGTGGATTGCACTCGGCCTGGCGCTGATGATGGCGATGTCCCGGCTGGATTATCATTCCGTGCTGGACAAAGCGCCGATTCTTTACCTTGTTGGAATCCTTGCGCTGCTCGCCGTACTGGCCGTCGGGCATACGCGCTATGGCGCGAAACGCTGGCTCCCAGTGATGGGCGAGTTTTTGCAGGTGTCTGAAATTGCCAAGTTAATTATAATTGTGACGTTGGCGCGTTTTTTTTCGGACGTGCGCACGGACCGGCTTTTGCTGACCGACTTATTTAAAGCGGCGGTGCTCACGGCCGTGCCGGTCGGGCTAATCCTATTGCAACCGGACCTGGGAACGGCTATGGTGCTGATTCCCGTCGTGGCAGCGGGGGCCTATCTCGCGGGTATACAATGGAAGCACGCGGCGGTAATGTTTCTGGCGGCTGCGCTGATGGTGCCCGTTGCCTGGCACCACCTGAAGCCCTATCAGAAAGAGCGGGTGACTACCTTTCTTCGCCCAGAGGACGACCCCAAAGGATCCGGCTACCAGATTTTACAGTCGAAAATTGCCGTTGGTTCCGGCGGTTTTTGGGGAAAGGGACTCGGCAACGGTAGCCAGAATCAACTCGGTTTTGTGCCCGTTAGGTATTCGGATTTCATCCTTGCCGCACTTGCCGAGGAGTTGGGTTTCGCTGGAGTATTTGTAACGCTGGTGCTATACACGGCTTTGCTACTGCGTCTGATCCAGAACGCGCAACGCGCAAAGGATCGCGCCGGAATGTTTCTGGTGATGGGCGTGGCGGCGATACTGGGTTTCCATGTGATTGTTAACGTAGCCATGGTCATTGGCTTCATGCCCGTAACCGGCATTCCTTTGCCGCTCATGAGCTACGGCGGTTCGGCCATGTTATTTGTATTTTTGGCGCTGGGCCTGGTGATGAACGTACGTCTAGGGCGATTCGTCAATTGACCCAAGCCGGTTTGACTCTTGCGCCGTGGATGGATCCTGCGCAGGAGAAGTAAATTCAGGATTTTGAGAGTGCATCGCGTGATCGAAAGATTCTATCGATGGACTTGTTCCGGCCTTCCGGTGCCGCCGAAGCGCGCCGGAACGCTCCGGAGGAGAGCAGGGCGATGCGCTCTAAGGAGCTTTCATGCCCAAAGAGCTGGTAATTTCAGCGGCCCCCCACGAGACGCGGGTCGCGATTCTGGAAGATGGTTTACTCTGTGAAATTTATATCGAGCGGGAAAAAGAGTTTGCGCTAGTTGGAAGCATCTACAAGGGCCGCGTGACGCGCGTGCTTCCCGGCATGCAGTCGGCCTTCGTAGACATCGGTCTCGATAGTGACGCCTTCCTTTACGTCGGCGACTTCCTCGAAAATCTCGAAGATTACGACCACGTCGTCACAACCGTAGAAGGCAAAGTCCAAAAGATGGAGCAGCAAGGCGGCCAGGTCTTTGCGCCGTCGGCGAAAGGCGGAGCATCGGGCGCATCGGCCCAGCAGGCGCCTCCTGCCGAAACGGCTGAGGCTGCGCCGCAACTCGCAAGCTCGTCTCCGGAGATGCCTCAGGAGGATGACGAGCCATCGGGAAACGTCGCACCCCCGCAGCAGAACATGCGGGAGACACGTCCACCCGTCCCGTTTGCGCGGCAGGACCGCCGTCCGGGCGGATTCGGACAAGGCCAGGGCCGCCAGGGCCAGGGCCAGGATCAAGGCCGGCGACGCGGCGGCAGCGGCGGCCGCTGGCGTCAAGGCCGCGGAGGAGGAGGTCAGCGCTATCAAGGGCGTGATCTGCCTCCTTCGAAATACGCTTCGCCGCGTCCCTATACGCCCCGACCACAAGAAGAGCCGCGCGAGGAATTGCCGGCGGACTACGAACCCATTATTCTGCCGGGCGAATCCTTAGCCAAATACAAGGACCGCGCGCCGCAAGCGAGCGGCGCCGGATCCGCCGGTACTTCAGCTTCCCCGACTCAATCGGCAGAAATGCCTCCGCAAACGGAACATCGAGACTTTGCGGAGCCGTCAGATGAAGCAGCCGAACATCCAGAGCAAGATCTAACTGCCACGGAATCCGCGGAACACGAAAACGAACAGGCAGCCCAAGGACGCCCGTCGCAGGAGCATGGAAGACGGGAAGCCTGGGCCCCCAGCAGCGCGGGCGATGCCGGCGCACTCCCCCTCCCCGATGCGGAGACCTTCTCGGAATATCAGGCGCTTCCTGAAGAGCCGCCGCGCGCCATTTACGAAGGCGCCGCTCTGCCGGAAACCCCCGCCCATCCTGCGGGATCGCACGAACTCTCCGATGAAGAGGTCAGTTCCCTGGCGGAGCAGCTCGCCGAAGCGCGGCACGAAGAGGTAAGCGCTAAGGCCGATGCTGACGCGGAACTAGGCATGCTAGAGGAAGAACTTCCGCATGGACCCGAAGGCGCGGCGGAAACCGACGAGTTTATCGCGGAGGCCGAATCAGAGGAACATGAGGAGCACGGAGAACATGACGAACACCAGGAGCATGAAGAGGCTGCGGGCATAGCTGCGGAAAGCGCCTCCGGCCTCGGCGAGGCGGAGATGCCGGAACCAGCGGCCTCGCCGCAGCACCCGATGTCCGCGCGCATCTCTGAACCGCAACGGCAGCGCTTCCAGCGGCCCATGCGCCGTGGCGGCCGCAATCGCGGCCAGCGCCAAGTGCGGCGGCCCGACCATCGGCACGAATCTCGCAGGCCGCAACTCATCTCTGAAGTTCTGAAGGCCGGCCAGGAAATCATCGTGCAAATCGCCAAGGAACCGCTCGGCAAAAAAGGAGCCCGCATCACCAGCCATGTGGCCTTGCCGGGCCGTTTTCTGGTTTACATGCCGACGGTCAATCACATCGGCGTCTCCCGGCGCATCAACTCGGCTGAGGAACGGTCCCGCCTGCGCCATGTGGTTACCGACGCCAAAGGCAACTTCCCCGGCGGGTTCATTGTGCGCACCGCGGCGGACGGCGCTCCGGAAGAGGAGATCCGCAGCGACGTCGAATTTTTGGGCCGCACCTGGGAGAAAATCCGCACTCAGTCTGAACCGCGCAAGGCGCCCGCCTTGCTGCACCGCGATCTGAACCTGGTGGAGCGCATTCTGCGCGACTACGTCAATAACGATTACGCTTCCATCTGGATCGACAACGAAGACGAGTTCAGCAAAGTCGTTGAATTCGTCAGCCGCTTCCAGCCCAAGCTGGTGGGGCGAGTGAAGCTCTACACGAAGAGTTCGCCGATCTTCGAGGAGTTCGGAATTCAGCAGGAGCTCGACAAGGCTTTGCGTCCGAAAGTGTGGCTCAAGTCCGGCGGTTATATCGTCATCAACCACACCGAAGCGCTTGTGGCCATCGACGTAAACACCGGTAAATATGTCGGCCGCGGCTCAACCCGTTTGGAAGACACCATCGTCAAGACCAACCTCGAAGCGGTCAAGGAGATTATCCGCCAGATCCGCTTGCGTGACTTGGGCGGAATCATCGTGCTGGACTTCATTGACATGGAGGAACGGCGCAACCGCGAAAAGGTGATGGGCGCACTCGAAGCGGCGCTGCGCTCCGACCGGGCGCCTTCGAAGGCGCTGGCCTTCAATGAATTCGGCTTGGTCAACATCACGCGCAAGCGCACCAAGCAGGCGCTCGAGCGAGTGCTTTGCCAGCCCTGCCCTTATTGCACGGGATCGGGCATGGTGAAATCGGTGCCCACCATCTGCTACGAAATTCAGGCTGAAGCGCGCAAGATGGCCGCCGATCTGGAAGCTTCCAGTCTCACGTTGCGGGTACACCCCGAAATCGCCAAGGCGCTCAAGACGCGCGAAGCGGTGCTCGTCGAAGAGCTCGAGCAACACACGCGTAAGAGCGTCATCATTCAAGCCGATCCCACGCTGCATTGGGAACAGTACGATATCTACTGACGAAGAAACCCCTGCTCTGAGGTTTTCGCCCCGGACGTAAGGCCAAGCTTTGCCAGTTGACGCGGAGACGCCTGCGGAGTATCTCTTTACGGCATAAGGCGGCTGAAATCGGCGCCGAGCGCCCAAAGCGGACATCATCAGCCGATCAAGGAGGGTACCGTGAAGCATCTACTTTCGTGGATTGCCGTTGTGGCTTTTGTATTCGGTATTTCGTCCGGCGCGCGCGCCCAAACCCGCGTCACGCTGCTGTCTCCAGACCCGCTCAGGCGGGAAGTCGACGAAATCGTAAAGAACTTCCAGATGAAAACCGGCGTTAACGTCCAGGAGTCGTACGGGACCGGCGTGGGCACGCGCAAGACAGTTCAGGAAGGCGGGGCCTTGGACGTGACGCTGCTCTTTGCTCCCTTCGACGATGCGCTCAAGACGGGCAACGTCGATAAGAGCACGCAGACCGTGGTGGCCAGGGTGCGCCTGGCGATCGCCGTGAAAGCGGGCATGCCTAAGCCTGACATTTCGAATGCCGCGGCCGTCAAGAAACTTCTGCTCAATGCGAAGTCCATCGGAACCGTCGATCCCGCTCAGGGAAGCGTCGGCGGAGCGGCGATGCTGGCGTTCGAGAAGATGGGCATCACCGATCAAGTGAAACCCAAGCTGAAACTGTATCCGACCGGCGGGGGGCCGCAGAAAGCCATCCTCGATGGCACGGTCGACGTCGCCGTTGGTCCTTATCTCAGCGATTACCGCAATCCTGCCCCCGGGCTCCAGGTAGTAGGGGCGCTGCCCACCAGCGGGTCGGCGCCGTGGCCGGCGAGCGCGGTGGACAACTGCGGCAGGCCGAGCGCGCCGGTGCGGGCGTAGAGCAGGCCGATCCCGCTCAGCGTCAAGTAGGCGCCGAGCGAGTTGAGCACACCGAAATTCAATCCACCTTGGACAGAAGCCGCCTCCTCGATCTTGAACCCGGTCAGCGCGTACGCGGCGGCGCCCATCAGTTCGAAGAACAGAACATGTCAAACAGGTCGCCGGTCAGCACGAAACCGGTCATGCCCGCCGTGAACAGCAGGATCAACGCGTGGAAGTGCGCGTGCACGCTCTGGAAGTACCGCCAGGAGAACAACAATGCGCAGGTGGCCAGTGCGGCGATGAGCAGCGCGAGACCGGCGCCGGTGCGATCGGCCACCAACACGATGCCGACCACCAGATGTGGCTCGGGTTGCCAGCCACCGGCCCAGGTCACCACCCGGCCGTTGCCGGTCGCGGCCATCAGCAACGCGGCCATCACGACGGCGACCAGCATGAACACGACCGAGGCTCCGTCGATCAGCCTGCGCGGCACGAACCGGCCGGTCGCCACCAGCAGGTTGGCCCCGGCGACCGGAACCGCGATCACCAGGGTCGGCAGCGCCTGCGCCGTCATCGGGAGCCACGGCGCGATACCGCCAAGCTTCTTCCGCTGTGTAGCCTGTGCTTGTGCGCGGGGAGGCCCGGTGTTGGCGGGGCTGGTGAAGCGGGAACCTCAACGCGGGACCTCCTCGGTCGCGTACTGGAATCCTTGTGTTCAACACAGGGAAGCGTCGACCTCGGGCTCGTCGGAGTTGGTCCGGCACGATGGTGGGTGCCGCTTGCCGACCTGGATGACCAGGGCCAGCAGCAAAGCGGTGACGGTCGCCGAGACCACCACGTCGGTCAGGGTCATCGCCTGCACGACCGGGTCGACGACCGGCGAGCCCTTCGGCGTGCTCGAACCGAAGATCGGGGCAGCCGCGCCGCGCTGGTAGCCGATGGTCAGCAGCAACACGTAGGTGCCGGACTGCGCGATCGACACGCAGACGACCGTGTGGATGAGGTTGTGACTGCGCACGACGCCGAAGATGCCGATCAGCACCAGCCAGGCCGCGACCCCGTAGGCGAAATAGGTCATCGGGTCACCATCCTGTTCGAGGAAACCGGCCAGCAGTACCACGACGCCGCAGGCCACCTCGACGCCGATCGCGACGCTGAACACCGGCACCGTCCCGCCCGAGAACAACGAGCCGAACACGCCCTTCGGGATGACGTTGACCAGAAAACCCCAGCTGGTGAACAACCCGGCCACCCCGAGCGCGACGACCGCGCCATGCCCGCCGCCTCGCCGTACTCGTACCAGCGCAACGGGCGCAACCGGCGCAGCGCCGGATAGCTGCCGCCGACGTAGAGCAGGTGCAGGCGGTGGCGAGCACGACACCACCTGAAAACCGCCGCCCGGGGTCAGGTGGCCGTGCGCCACCACATCGGCGCCGATGATCAACGTGACAGGCAGCAGCAGGTAACCCGCGAGCCTGGTCGCGCCGAGCACTCGTCCTTCCCGCGAGGGCGGCCTGTTCTGCTCGTCTCCTGCTGGCCGCAGCAAGGTCACCGCGCCGAGCACCGACGCGAGCAGAATCGCCTCCTCGCCGAGGGTGTCCAGCCCGCGTTGGTCGAAGTTGATGGAGGACACCACCGTTGGGGAGCGCTGGGCCAGTGACATCGCGACCGTGCTGTCCCGGTAGGGGTGGCTGTCCCGCCGAAGACCGGCATGTGCACGAGCGCGAAACCGAACAACACCAGCAACCCGGCCGCGCCGAGC
>CAVPFR010000039.1:0-20624 GCA_963703785.1 uncultured Acidobacteriota bacterium
CGCTGGGTTCGCCGGCCTTGTCGACGACGTCGGTGGCGTGCAGATGTGTCCCACCGAGCCGATCTCCGACCCACTGGCCGGGGTTGCGAACATCCCGGCCGGCTGCCAGGTACTGAATGGACCGCAGGCATTGGGATACGTACGGACCCGGGCCACACCACGGGCGGATCTGGACCGGGTGGTACACCAGCGGGAGTTCCTCGGTGCCTTGATCTCCCGTGCCAGCAGCCCAGCGGTGCTGCTCAATCCCTTCCACGCAGTGCCCCTGGCGCTCGACGCACCCAAGACGATCACTGTCGAGAACGGCGACCACGTATGGAATCTGGCCAGGCTGGGTTGGGCGATGCGCTCGCTGTCCAGCGGCAATGCGGTGACCGAGACGGTGCCGATCGCCGGGTTCGGACCGGTGACCATGGTTCCTCCGGCGTCCTGTGGGACCGCGGCGCAAGCCGGCCGGCTGTTCGACGCGCTGGCCCAGCGACCAGCCCGGGCTATGACCACTCCGGCCACCGCGGTGTGATCAACAATGATCGATGAAGTGTGGATGCCCGGCCGGGCAGGTGCCCAAAGAGCGGTGATCAAAGCCCCAGTTGAAGCTGGGCTCGAGGTTCCAGTGCTCTTCGCAGAACGAGCGATCGCACTGCTACAACCATTTGACCGTGAAGGCCAACCACGCTCTCAAGAACGCCCCGAGTTGACCGAAACGGCCGTCAACACCGTCTCACCGACCTGGCCAAGATGCTGTCGGAGAACTAGCGAATGCGATCCTCCGGGCTATCCGTTCGCCACGGCAACATATCGTCGTAGAGACGGTGCAATTTCCCGCAGGTCCGTACTTGTTGGAAGGGAATGGCCTATGCCAATCCTCCCGTCTTGCCCCGCACAGGTGGAAGCGAGGAAAGAGGGATGCGTGGCGGCGTGGTAGTGGCTGGCTCGCATCCGCTGCTGGGCGGCAATATGCACTCCAACGTCGTCCGCGGTCCGGGCGACGGCTTGGCCAAACACGGCTGGGCAACGTTGCGATTCAATTATCGCGGCATCGGTCGCAGCGAGGGGCCTCACGTCGATGTCGCTCGCCACATGCCGAGTTCTGGCAGACTCGCACGTCGAAGGCGAAATGGATTTTGGCAGGACGCGCCTGGTCCGTCGGATGCGTACGGCCAATCATTGGACCAGATCGTCCGCACGTACGAATCGGCTACAGTCTGGGCTACGCTTTGCTGCCGCCCTTGTGCCGGACGGAACGCCCGCCGCGGTCGTGCTAATCGCTCCGCCTCTCGGCAAGCACGACTATTCGGATTTTGCCGCCATCGAAAGTGCTTCTAGCAATCGCATAACAAACGATTTCACGCTGGAGTCGGCCCGCTTACACACCTGGTTCGATGGTCTTTCGGGCCCAAAACGACTGCTGCAAGCATCTGCGGACAACCATTTCTTCCGTGGTCATGAGCCGTGGTTGGTGGAGACGGTATCCGCATTTCTTTCGGAGCAAGCATGATGATGCCCTCATGCATCTTCCGGAAATGAAGACACGCCACCGCGCCACAGGCTTCCACGAGGAACGGCTGCGTGAATTACTGGATTTGCACATCCACCCAGAAAACGGCAGCGAAAATTGGCTACGTGCCAAGAACGGCTCGGCTGGGATGTCTGCGACCAGGTACGGACGCTCGACGATCTATGGCTGCTCGGCCAGACATCGTTAGCCGATCTGCGTTGTTTTCCTCGGCGTCCTTCGATTCCTCGCGCTTGGCACCGGCAGTTACCACACTTTATCGTCGGCGAGACCGCAGGCACGCAGCGAGCGCACCGCAGCGGAGCGCGATGCGTGCTCCGCTGCGCGATGCGGCTAACCGAAGCGAGGAGGAAGGCATGGATGCAGTGAAACGCCTGCGCATCGCGTACACGCCCGACAGCGATGACGCCTTCTATTACGACGCTCTGGAAACCGGCCAGGTATCGCTTCCCGACTATAAATTGGCATTTTATCGCCAGCCGATGAGCGTCTCAATCGAGCCGCCCTGCACGGCGAGGACCCGAAATAACCGCCATTTCCTCTATTCTTTATCCCGCAAGTTCTGCGCCGCTATGCCATTCTCAGTGTCGGCACGAGCGTTGGCCGCGGGCTATGGTCCGGTCCTGGTCAGCCGTGTGTCGCGCAGTTCGGCGGAGCGGCAGGCCGGCCCGTCGGCGTCGCCGGCATACCGACGACTGGCTGGTTTTCTGCTCCGTGCCTGTGCCCAGATGCGGTCCCAATCGAAATGCCGTTCGACCGCATCGCTGAGGCCGTTGCCAGCGGTGAAGTGGAAGCCGGTGTCATGATTCACGAGGAACTGCTGTATTATCCTCGGCTCGTCCTGCATTGGGTTGTCGATCTCGGCGCCGAATGGTGCCAGCGCAACGGCCTACGGTTGCCCATCGGACTCAACGTCATTCGCCGCGATCTCCCGCATCCGCTATGCAGAGGATTTGCGCCGCGCTGCGTCGCAGTCTGCGGCACAGTCTTGAACATCCGCGCGAAGCTCTGGACCGTGTTTGCCGCTATGGCCGCGGTCCTGGAGGACAATGCACGCCTTGGCACCCTGCGCTGAAATTTTTGCCCCGCCTCTTCTATCTCTCATTCCGCTAAGCGTTTCCGGCGCAAAAACGCCTTCGCCGAGCATTGGCATGGCGTGTGCACTTCTAGTGTGTCGAGAGAAACGCAATGCTACGGATCACGATCACCGACGGCCCCGCTGAGCAACGCTGGATTCTGCAAGGCCGCCTCGTTGCGCCGTGGGTTGCGGAACTCGAAACCAGTTGGAAGAACTCGCACCGTCGGCGCGACGCGCGCAAATGCATCGTGGACGTCAGCGACGTCACGCTCATCGACGATCGAGGCGAAAAGGCGCTCCTGGTGATGAAGAGAGCCGGCGCGGAATTCGTCGCCTGCGGCGTCTACACCAGGCACGTCGTCGAGCTGATCGAGAGCCAATGCAAGTGCCGGTGAAATCTCGAGACGTTGTGCGCGCCGAAAACGCCGGCGGACGGGACGAGTTTGGGCTGCCCAGCCGGGGGAGGACGTCATGGTCGCTTATCTCTTGATCGTCTTGTTGTCGGTGCTGATTTATCTCTGTTTGCCGGGCTTCGGCCAAATGTCTCGTTAAATTCGCGCTACGGAGTTTGAAAAGAAATGTCTTCAACTAAATCAAAGGGGGAAAGGAAAATGTCAACACATAAGACCGCGGTTCTTGCAGTTTTGTCGTTAGGCTTGCTGTTTTCTTCAGCCGCTTTCGCGCAGGAAGGCTCGCCATGGAGCCACGGTGAGGTGAGCGTACAAGGCACGGGCTTCTTCACCAAAGACTCCAGCGGAAACGGAATCTCGCAGCATTCCACGGACACCGGCGGTTTCCTTGTCGGATATCGCTACCACTTTAATCGCTGGCTCGCCGCCGAAGCGAATTACGGCTACGACCGCAACACCCAGCAAAACTTCACTGCCGGCGGCCCGTTTAACATCCAGGCCAATGTGCATCATGCCACGGCCGCAGCGGTCGTGACGTTGCCGGGAAGTAACCGAATCAACCCCTACGTTTTGGCTGGCGCCGGCGCGCTGGTCTTTGATCCAACGAATAATCCTGGCCAGTTTGTGGCCGGAGCCCTCACCCAAGCCAAACCGGCGTTCGTCTATGGCGGCGGTGTCGACTTCACGCTGGTCAAACACGTTGCCCTTCGCGCCGAGTATCGCGGCTACGTCTACAACCGGCCCGACTTCCAATTGGCTTCGTTGAACTCGAGCGTCACCACCCACACAGCTGAGCCCTCGGCGGGACTTGTGTTCCGCTTTTAACTCTCACGGTTTGCCTCGCGGCCGGCGCCGCTCACCACGGCGCTGGTCGCGAGCGGCAGCGAACTAAGTCAAGGAGGTTCAACCCATGATCTTGTCAAGCGCGATGCCGCACCAAATTGAAGTTCCGGTACAAGACGTAATACAGCCTCGAGCGAGGGACGAATTCAGGATCGAGGTGATCCTCCGCCGCGCTCGTCAGATCCACCGCGAGCACGGCGGTTTCTTCGGCTATGACTTCGACGATTGGGCCCAGGCCTGGGCGGAATTACCTCGAACCGCCATCCGAAGCTGAGGTGCAAAGCGTAGGCGCAAAAGAAGCCGAACCTGTGCCCGCGCGGGAGAGAGAGGTTCTTGAGCCATGCTTTGGCTGCGGCAACTAACATGGAACGCCTTCGCGGCTTCGGCGCTTTTCTATATCGCCTCAGCCGCGCCGCTCAGAGGACAGAGTGCCACGAGCCAGGTACAGTTTACGGCGCCGGCGTCATCGGTTTCCGTCTCCACCGCTCTCGGACCGCAAATTCCTTTTCTGGGCAGCGTTCCCACGGGTCAGGCCACCGCTACGGTCATATCGCTCTCCTTGAGCGACGCTCTGAACCGCGGGCTGAAGTACAACCTCGGCCTCATCGAAAGCGACTTGGGCACGCGCACCGCCCGTGCCGAGCGGCTCAAGAAGCTGAACGAGCTACTGCCCAACATCAACGCGGCAATAACCCAGTCCGCCGAGCAAGTGAACCTCCGGGCCGAGGGCCTCAACGTCAATCTTCCGGGTTTCCCTGTCGTGGTTGGGCCCTTCGGCGTCGAGGATGCTCGTGCCTATTGGTCCCAGAAGCTCTTTGACTGGAGCGACGTGCAAAACTTGCGCGCGTCCCAGAAAAACCAGCAAGCCTCGGATTTTTCCTATAAGAACAGCCGCGACCTCGTGATCCTCGCGGTCGCCAATTCCTATCTCCAAGTGATTGCGGATCGCGCCACGATCGAATCGCAGCAAGCCCAGTTGGACACTTCGCGCGCGCTGTACCAGAGAGCCGTGGATCAGCGCACCACCGGCGTTGCCGCCCGCATCGACGAACTGCGCGCCAACGTCGAGTTGCAGACGCAAGAGCAGCGCCTCATTGCCGCGCAGGATCAGCTCGGCAAGGACAATTTGGTCCTGGCGCGCACCATCGGCCTCCCGGCGGGCCAGGAATTCACGCTGACGGATAGCGTGCCTTACGCTCCGCTGCAAGAGATCACCGTCGAGAAAGCGCTTCAGGGCGCCTACTCCAATCGCGCCGACTATCGGAGCGCCCAGCTCGCGGTCCAGGCCGCGCAGTTGTCTCGCAAGGCAGCCCTCGCGGAAAACTACCCTTCCGTCAGCTCGCAGGTGGACTACGGCGATATCGGCCCCAATTTCGCAAGCTCCCACGGCACGGTTACCGCGGCCGCCAGCGTGAATATCCCCGTCTTCCAGGGCACGCGTGTGAGAGCCGATGTTCTGGCCGCGGATACGACCCTGCAGCAGAGGAACGCGGAGATGGAGGACTTGCGCGGTCGAATCGATCAGGAGGTGCGCTCCGCTCTTTTGGACCTCACCTCCGCTTCGGAGTTGGTGCGCGTGGCCCAGAGTAATCGGGAGCTCGCTCGCGAGACCCTGAGCGAAGCGCAGGATCGTTTCACAGCCGGAGTCACCGACAACATCGAAGTCGTGCAGGCGCAGGAATCGGTTTCGGCCGCTGATCAGGCTTATATCTCCAGTCTCTACAGCTTCAACATCGCCAAAGTTCAGCTCGCGCGTTCTGTTGGCGTTGCCGAACAAGCCGTAAAAACCTACTTGGGAGGAAAGTGAAATGCCACGCGAAGTCATCATCGATATCGACGAAAAGCCTCAGCCCGGCGGCGTGCGGAGTGTTGCCAGCGGATCGGATATTGGCGTTGCCTCAGAAGCCGTCCCGGCCTCCTCTCGAGCTTCGGCCGACTCCACAACTCCTGCTCCGCCCCCGGCAAAACGCGCCCCCCAGACGAAGTACCTCCTCGGCATTGCCGGCCTGCTCGTCGTAATGGCTTCGGTGAGCTCCGCCTACGCCGTCTTCGCCGGTTGGGAATCCACGGACGACGCCCAGATCGATGGTTACGTCAATCCCATCAGCTCTCGGGTGGCCGGTTACGTCACCAAAGTCTATGTGGACGATAACCAATACGTGAAAGCCGGGACGCCGCTCGCGCAGATCGATCCCACCGATTATCAGGTCGCTCTAGCCAGTGCCCAGGCCACTCTGGCGAACGATCGCGCCACCGCCGACGCCAGCCAGGTGAACGTCCCCGTTACCTCGGTCAACACAGTGAGCCAGGTTACTTCCGCTCAGGCCGATGTCGATAACGCCCACGCCGCCATTTCCGGCTCCGAGAAGCAACTCGCCGCGGCCCAAGCTGCGCTCCTCCAGGCCGAGGCGAATAACGCCAGGGCTCAGGATGACGTGAAGCGCTACAAGCCCTTGGTCGACAAGCAGGAAATCGCCGAGCAGCTCTATGCGCAATCGGTCCAGACGGCCAACGCCCAGGCCGCCGCCGTTCTGGTTGCCTCCGCCAACGTACAGGCCGCGCAGGACGCCGTTACGCAGACCCAGGGAAAATTGGACCAGGCCGTCGCCGCACTGGACTCCGCTCACACCGGCCCTCAGCAAGTGCGCATTCAAGAGTCGCGCGCTTTGGCCGCTGCCGCCTTGGCGGATAAGTCCAGGCAGGCCGTCGCGCAAGCTCAGCTCAATTTGAACTACACGCGCATCGTCGCGCCCGTCGATGGCCTTATCGCCAAGCGATCCGTGCAAGTTGGGGAATATGTCGCGCCGGGCCAGCAGCTGCTCGCCGTCATTCCGCTCGACGACATTTGGGTCACTGCCAATTTCAAGGAAACGCAGCTCAAGAACGTGCTCCCCGGCGAGCCTGTGCGCATCTTCGTCGACGCCTACGGCCGCGACTACACCGGTCACGTGGAGAGCATCGCTGGCGGCACAGGAGCCATCTTCAGCTTGCTGCCGCCCGAGAATGCCACCGGCAATTACGTAAAAGTTGTGCAGCGCGTGCCCGTGCGGCTGCGCTTCGACCGGGGCCAGGATCCCGATCATCGCCTCAGACCGGGTTTGTCCGTCGAGCCGAAAGTAAAGGTTCAGTAACGAAACAGTTGGCAAGACCAATCGATTGGAGTTCGTCTATTCATGAGCGATCAAGCCACAGCGCTGCAAACGAGCACCGACGCCAGTTGGACGCCCGGCCACAATCTCTGGCTGATCGCTCTCACCGTCACCATAGCCACCTTCATGGAAGTTCTCGATACCAGTGTGGCCAACGTCTCCCTCCCTCACATCGCAGGAGGTCTGGCCGCCAGCCAGGATGAGAGCAGCTGGGTGCTGACCTCTTATCTTGTTTCCAACGCGGTTGTCCTGCCGCTCAGCGGCTGGCTTTCCTCAATTTTCGGACGGAAGCGCTATTACATGACCTGCGTCGCCCTGTTTACCGTGAGCTCTTTCCTGTGCGGCATCGCGCCCAGCCTTCCTCTGCTCATCGTGTTTCGGGTTTTACAGGGCGTGGGCGGAGGAGGATTGCAGCCCAGCGAGCAGGCCATCCTCGCGGATACTTTCCCGCCCGCCAAGCGCGGCATGGCTTTCGCCGTTTACGCCATGGCCGTGGTTGTTGCCCCCGCTTTGGGGCCAACCATCGGCGGTTGGATCACCGATAACTATAGCTGGCGCTGGATCTTCTTCATGAACCTCCCCTTCGGCGTACTCTCGGTCCTGCTCACTTCCCTGCTCGTATCCGATCCGCCCTGGCTCAAGAATAAAAAGAGCGCTGGCGTGAAGGTGGACTACATCGGATTCGGCCTGCTCGCGCTGGGTTTGGGCGCGCTGCAGATTGTTCTGGACAAAGGAGAGCGGGAAGATTGGTTTGAAACGCGCTATATCGTCGCCCTCACCGTGATTGCCGTCATCTGCCTGATAGCCGTCTACTTCTGGGAACTGCGCCACAAAAACCCCATCATCGAAGTCCGCCTGTTCAACGACCGCACCTTCTTGATGGCTTGCTTCATGCTTTTCATCGTGGGCTTCGTGCTCTATGCCACCACCTTATTGCTGCCCCAATTGGCCCAAACTCTGATGGGCTACACCGCCGAGCTCGCCGGCCTGTTGGTCATGCCGGGAGGATTCGCTCTCATCCTCACCTTGCCCTTAGTGGGCTATCTGCTTTCCCGTTATGACGCGCGCGTTATGATCGCGGCGGGGCTACTGATGCTGGCGATGTCCATGTTCCTGATGGCCCACAGCTTCGACCTCGACGTCGACTTCAACACCATGATGTGGGCTCGTGTCTTCCAGTCCGTGAGCCTCGCTTTCCTATTCATCCCCATCAACACCGCGGCCTACTCCTATCTTCCCCGCGAAAAGAACAACGTTGCCTCGGGATTGATCAATCTCTTTCGCAACATCGGGGCCAGCGTGGGGATCTCCTTCGTCACCACGATGCTGGCGCGCAGGGCGCAATTTCATCAGAGCGTGCTCGCCGCTCACGCCAACGCCTACAGCTCGCAATTCACAGGCGCCATTCAAGGGGGAAGTCAGATCTTCATGTCCGCGGGTGCTGTCGCTGCGCAGCAGCAAAGCTACGGCCAGTTGTACGGCTCCATCCTCCGGCAATCCAGCATGATCGCGTACCTGGACAATTTCTGGATGTTGGGGATCTCCGCATTGGTGGTGATTCCTTTCGTCTTCCTGATGAAGCGGCCCCCCAAGGGCGCCGCAGCCGCCGCGCACTGACGAGCCCGCAAGCCCGTAACTTCCCGCGACCGATCGGTCTCCTTTACATCCAACTCCTCAATGGCGCGATTAAGCAACGGAGCCCCTCATGGGAAAACTGCAAGGAAAAGTAGCCCTCATTACCGGCGGCACTAGTGGCATCGGCCTTGCCACCGCCGAGCGTTTTGTCGACGAAGGCGCTTACGTCTTCATCACCGCGCGCCGTGCTCCGGAGCTGGCCGCGGCGGTGAAACAAATCGGAAGAAACGTCACCGGCATACAAGGAGACGTCTCCAATCTCGCCGACCTGGATCGTCTTTTCGCCCAAATTAAGCGCGAGAAGAACCGCCTCGATATTGTTTTCGCCAATGCCGGCATTGCGCAGTATGCCCCCTTGGGCGCGATCCCAGAGGAACTCTATGACTCGATCTTCGGCACCAATGTGAAAGGCGTGCTCTTCACGGTGCAGAAGGCGCTGCCGTTGTTGCCGGACGGCGCCTCCATCATCCTCAATGCCTCCATCGTTGCCAGCAAGGGGTTGCCGGCCAATAGCGTCTACAGCGCCACAAAAGCCGCCCTCCGCTCCTTCGCGCGCACCTGGACCACTGACTTGAAGAGTCGCCACATTCGTGTAAACGCGGTAAGCCCAGGCTCCATCGATACGCCCGGGCTAAGCAACCTTCTGGCTTCCTCGGAAGCAGGCGAGCAACGCAAGAAAATGATTTCCAGCGTGACGCCGCTCGGCCGCCTCGGCACACCGGACGAAATCGCTAAGGCCGTGGTCTTCCTCGCATCGGATGACAGCAGCTACGTCACGGGCACGGAGTTGTTCGTCGACGGCGGCATGGCCCAAGTCTAGCCTTCGGGACGACGCCGGCAACAAACCCCAAAAGCCTCAAACAGGGGCGGGCGCCGTTCGCATGATCATCTCGGCCCAAGCGATCTCGGCCTTCAGGCGTCATCCATTTAATTAGGAACAGGACGATGTCCGCTCGCCCGCGGCGATTTGGAGATAGAATCAAACTTCTGCGCGCGCAAAAGGGTGGTTTATGGCAACCCAATCGCCTAGGAGAGAGCTGAGCAGCCGAGAGTTCTTTATTCAGAGATGGGAACAAGAGTACCCAGCCTTCATGAGCGTCTTGAAGGCGCTGCTGCCGAATCGTCTGGATTACCGGCCCCATCCCCGCTCGCGCTCGGCCGGAGAACTCGTCGCTCTGCTGATTACGGCCCAGCAGAGTTGCATTCAGCTTTGCAAAAGCCGCAAGAGCTTTTACAGCGGTTTGCGCTGGCAGAAACCCGCAAGTTTTGGCGATCTGGACCAGATGATCTCCGCCTACGAGCGCGATCATAACGCCCTGGTAACTCAGTTGCATTCCTTGGACGACGACTCTTGGAACCACCAGGCATGGTTGATTCAGGGCACGGAAGAGATCCTGCTTAAGGACACGGTAGGTGGGCTGTTGTGGATTGCCTTGTTCGATCTCGTTCACCATCGCGGACAATTGAGCGCGTACATCCGTCCGATGGGCGGCAAAGTTCCAAGCATTTATGGGCCTTCGGCCGATGATGCCGGTGAACGGCACTAGCGGCGGCGGCTGCCAGGCGCTTTCCTGGAGAAGAGCGGCGTCAGAATCAAAAGTCGAGATAGGACGTTCGAAGCCAGCAACGAAGCCGGACAAACCGTGGCAAGCGCTCTGCTAGGCCGCGTTGGTTTCCGCTTGGAGTCGCTCCTGGCGGAACCGAATCGCCGCGAGGACGGAAAGCGCCACGAAAACGGCGAGCACAAAGATCTGCGTCACCACGAACGGCGGCTCCGACTGCGTCGGGGCTAACGCTTCGAGCCTGGGTATCTTTTCGAACAACTGCACCACCAACACGAATACATTCAAATAGAGCGCGACCATCGCCGCGATCACGTACCTCATGCCCCACGCTCCGGCAAGCTTGCGGCGATAGCGAGCGAAGATGGCCAGCGCCAGGATGACCAGGGAAATCCCGCCCACCACGTGGGACGCCAGGAGGCCGTGGAACGGAAAAAGAAATCCGGTTACGCTGGTCAGCACCGTGCTCGTCAGAAAAGTCGCCGTCCAGCCGTCGAGTCGCTTCGCTGTCAAGAACCCGTAGGTGACCATTAGGCCTGAGGCTATCCCGATCAAGCTGATTGCCACGTGCACCAAAGTGAATATCGTTAGCCCCAGGCTCATGGTGTCCTCCTTTTGAGTGGTCTATTCAGTAACATCTGATGTTTCGAAGAAGTACTTCGTTCCATAGGCGGGTACCCGCGCCTCTGGGGGAAGAGGTTTTGCGAGTGCCTGTCCCCGCCTCGGCGGAGGACAGGGTCGGCAGCAGCTAGGTCACACGTGGAGAACTGTCCGGCGGCGGCATGGCCCGGGCCTGGCCCTCTTTGCGGGATCAAACTCCGATCGCCAAACAACCAGCCGGTTCAAAACAGCCACTTGAGCGCAAACTGAAGCTCTCTCGCCTGCTGCGCACTGGTAATGACTCCAAAGTTCGCCGCTCCGTAGATGCGCCCGGGCAAATTGAAATTCGGATGATTTAAGGCGTTGAATACGTCCCACCGGAACTGTATGGCTTCGTTCTCTCGCAAACTCCAGCTCTTTTGCAGAGACAGGTCGACGTTCGCCAGGCCGGGGCCAGTCACGATGTTTCGGCCCGCATCGCCGAAAGCGTATTGCGCTGGAAGTGCGAACGCGGATGTATTGAACCACTTCGTCGGTGTTTGCGATCCGGCGTTCGGATTCGCAATCAGATTGGGCCGCTCCAGATTGTTCCCGCCGATCAGGCCGATATTGGCAACGTCTTGCGCTGCCGATAGGTTCACGCTGAACGGAGCGCCGCTCTGAACCATGACGATTGTGCTCCCCCGCCAATCGCCAAAGGCCAGGTGCCGCCATCCGCTTGTCCCGCGCTCGAACGGAAAGTCGTAGATGGCGTTCGCGGTGAATCGGTTGCGGTGGTCAAAGCTCGAAAGCGCCGATTCCAGGCCCGGGTCGTACGGGTTCTGCGGCAGGTTGTACTCGGCATTCGTTGTGCCGGTATCGGACGCGTCGTCGATCGATTTCGAGAGCGTGTAGTCGGCGTCGAAGGATAAGCCCGTCGCAAATCGCCGCGTCACCTTGAGCGTGAACCCGTTGAACGTCGCCCACCCGTCCCAGCGGATCGTGGTGAACGCGGCCAGCTGCGGATACGGACGCCGCGCCTGTACGGCGCCCGGGCCAGGCAAAGGAACATTCACATCCGTCGAGCTGTCGGCGTGAACCGTTCGTGAGCCGATATACTCCGCCGTGATCGTCGTGTTCCGCGTAAGCGCCCTCTGGATCGCCAGATTCCACACTTCGTTGTACTCAATTTGGAAATTATGGTTCACGCCGTTGGCGCCAATCGCCCCCGTCGGATTTTGGGCCAGAATATTCTCCGTCGTAAGAGTTGGTGTGGTGGCCGAGTTGGACACCGTCTTGACCAAAAAGAACGGCATGTTTTCGGCTAGGTTCTGCAGCACGCTATACGCCGCCTGGTTCGTGTAGATTCCAAATCCCGCCCGCACCACCGTCTCGTGCGAACCGGGAATCCGCCAGGCTACGCCCAGCCGCGGAGAAAACCGAAGATAACGCGGCGTAAGCAGGCTGTTGTTCCAACCCACGCTGGACGCGGCCACGACGGGTAGCGGGCTGATCGACGCCAAGCCGTTTGCCGCCGGCGCCAAACCCTGCGGGTTGCCCACGACTACGAACGCCGGCCCTCCCGGCGCGGCCAGGTCGATGTCCGAGGTTTGATTCGTCCCCGCGACGAGATTCCCGTTGTATTCGTACCGCAGGCCCGCATCGATGGTTAGATCGCGCTTGATCTGCCATCGATCTTCTGCATAGACGTGAGCCCAATTGGTTGTCGCATTTTCCGTGCCTCTGCCGATGCCCACCTGTGCCTGCGCGGGGTAGCCGAGAAGAAAATCGGCCAGCGGATTCCCGGTGTAAGCGCCGCTGTACGTGTATACGCCGCGCGCGTCGTTCGGATACGCCGGGTTGAAACCGAGATGGAAGAAGTAGGCCCCGAACTCCAGGCTGTGGCTCCCGCGATGCACCAGCACGTTATCGAAGAACTCGAAATCCCCGTCCACCCGGGACGTAAAGCCCGCCGGCGAGCCAATTGTGCTGAAGGCATTGCTCAACGAAACCTGCGGGTATCCCAGATCGGCGGCATTCGTGGTCACGCCCTGAAGTCCATATTGAGACGCGAACGGGTTCCCGGCGTTGGGGTCTCCCTGCCCGCCGGACACTCGCAGCCAGCCAAAACGAAATTCGTCAATTAGGGTCGGCGAAAACGTGTGCGTTTCGCTGGCCGCCAGATTCACCGAATGCGTTCTCAGTGTGCGCCCGAAACCTGGCAGCAGCGCCTCATTGAGCACGCTAGAGCCAAACGGGTCCAATTCATGCGCGTCAAATACCGAGCCTCGCAAAAAGCTGTTGTCCCTGTCCGACAATCGTAGATCGAGCCGGGCGTTGTACTGATTGTTGTCATAACTCTGTTCCTGCACGGACAGCAGGTTATTTTGGCCGGCCAACCCCGGAGTCGGCGGCGGCAGCATCGCCAGAAGCGCCATCGCGGCTGGATCCAGGTGCAGGCTGGGATCGTTGGCGATGTTATTGCCCGCTACAGGCTGATGCGTGACGGGATCCACGATTGCAGCGGCGCCCGCGAAATTGCCCGCGCGCTCCGCCATTGTTGGCACGCTGAAGAGATCCGACAACGACGTTCGCGTTCTCTGCCCGTCATAGTTGACGAAGAAAAATACGCGATTCTTGACAAGGGGACCTCCCGCGGCTGCCCCAAACTGGTTCTCCCGAAAGGCCGGCGTCGGGCCGGGAAGATCGAAGAAATTCTTCGCATCGAAAATATTATTTCGCACGAATTCGTAGGCGCTCCCGTGCACATGGTCCGTTCCAGACTTCGTGGCGATGTTGATTACCCCTCCCGACTTTCCCCCGAATTCGGCGCTGTAATTCGTCTTGTCGATCATGAACTCCGCGGTATCGTCGGGCGAAGGGCTCAGCACCACGTTGTTGAAGTATTCGTCGGTGACGCTCACGCCGTCCACCAGGAACAGGTTGTGCCCGGTCCGCTGTCCCAGCACGTTGATCAGCGTGCCGGTCTGCTGCAAGGAATCTCCCCGCGTGCCTCCCGGCGGATTCACTACTCCCTCGCTCAGCAGGGTTAACTCCAAAAATTCCCGATTCTCCAGCGGCAGATCGGTCACCTGCTGGTTCTGAATTACGTCTTTGATTTCCACCGATTCCGACTGCACCAGGCCCGGCGTGGCCTGCACGATCACCGCTTCCCTTTCGTCCCCAAGTTCCAGGGAAAAGTCTTGCCGGAGGTGCGCGTTCAGGTGCAGCAAGACGTTGTCGGCTACCGATTGTTTGAAGCCTGTTATGCCAGCCGTCAGCTTGTACGTGCCTGGCGGAAGCCCCGTCAAAAGATATTCTCCCGCGTCATTTGTAATCTCGTGGAAGCTTTGCTGCGTATCTGCGTTGACGGCAACCACTTCCGCGCCTGCGATGATGCCGCCTGCCGGATCGACCACCCTTCCGGTGATGTCCCCAGTGTTCATCTGCGCGAACGCACAAGGCGCACTCCCAATCAATAGGCCCAGCAGGAGCGCTTGCGCTCCTCTTAGGAAGCGACTTGCCCTTCGTGTTTCCGCTCGCACTTGTGCCTACCCCTTTTAGCGCATTGGCACGCGCGCAACCACCACCGGATTGCTGTTTCGGACGATAATCCTTATCGGCGCCCCCTGTCCAGCCCGTCTAGTTGCGTGGCCGGCGCCTTTTGGTACGAGAAGGTTCTGCTCGTGCCGTATCCCCGCCTCCGCGAGGCGCAGCCCGTTTCGGCCGGGACAAACTCGGTCGAGCTCACATCCGCGCCAAATCGTGCCCATCCGCTTTCCAAGTTTTGGATTGGGGTTATCCAAATTTTGCGTTTGCGGTTTTGCGAAGGTAGCCCTAAGCTCCCGCCCGAGGTTGAAAGAGTTTCATCGGTCGGCCCCGCTCCTTTCGACGACGCAAGGATCCGCGTGGTTTGGCCTTCAACCTCTGTCCTTTTGGGCACCCCGTCGTGCCCAGCCATCCAGGACATCAGGCTCCCTGAAGAGCCAGGGCAGTTAGCTGGACCCTGTTCCCGTCCAGGGAAAGAGTGTACCTGGTCGTCCGCGGGAACCGCGCCCATCAACTCCCCAACTCTCTATTTAAATTTTGGACATCGATAGCCTGCCCACGAGGGCTATGGCGGAGCGAAATTCATGAATCAAGAAATCATGATCTTCTTGGAACTACTGCTCGGAGGGTTTTTCGCGGTGGCTTGCGTTCGCGCCAGCGTGCCCTCCGCGGTAAATGGCAAGCTTCGTTTAAGTGACCTATTGCGGTTCACCGGTCGCCTGGAAAGGCTACGCCGTACCCGCTGGCAATGGTTCTCAATGGTGGCAGTGCTCCTCGCTGTCCGCATGCAAACGGGCGTCCCATCGATTTTGGAAGCGATCGTGGTTGTGCAGTTCGTCGTCTTCTTCGCTTTGCCCACGAGAACGGGAACTTCCCTGGGAAAAGGAAGGACCGGGTATGAACCCGTTCTGGGAAGTCGCTGATTTTGTTCGCGGGCTGCGCAGAGAGATGCGCTTTGGCGAACTCTCGCGCGCACCGCTGCGGCTCCTGCGCCTCGAACTGAGCGGGCAGAACGTGGCCTGTGACTGGATCGCGCGCCCGGCGGACGTGTGGGACGCCAGCCTGCCGCAGCATCAGCGGGAACAGAACGCTTCGGGTCAGGCTTTGCGCGACGCGATGGGCGTGCGCGATCTCGTCTTTGATTCCCTGCCCGGGATAGAAACGGCCGTGCTGAGGGCTTTTCGCCCGTCTGGGGCGCGCGAGCCACCCGAATTGATTATCACGGGCGTGGCTACGCGCGAAGCTCCGCCGGTCTTTCGGATCAGTTCACTCGTGCTGCGAGCGAAGTTGTACGGATTTCAATTTGAAATGGAAGACGGGATTTTGCAGGCGATCAAGGGCAAGGACAACGCGATCTTCGAGGTAATAAACGAAATTCAATTTCAGGAAACAATCCCCTAAAGGAGAAGGAGGACGTTGATTTATGGCCGCGAGTAAGACGCAAGGAAGTTATCTGGCTGTATTTTGGACGGCGTGTACCGTGCTTTGCGCGGGCCTCGCCTATTTTGCCGAGGGGTTCGGCAAGCTGGTCCTGCTGATTGGTCTAGCGGGGGTAGTCATCAGCTTGGTCGGATTCTTAAAGGTCAAACCACTCGAAGGAAAAACGGCAGGCCCTGCGACGATTGCGAGTCTGAAGCTTTTGGGCATTGCGGTCACGTTGGGGGGGTGGTTCATAACGATAGCCGGTCTACACATCACCACGAGCGTGCCTGGTCGCCTGATCTTCGCTTTGGTGGGTATCGCCGTGAGCCTCGTCGGCGTCCTCGGCGTATTGCCCGTAGCGTTTGGCAGAAGCGTGGCAGGCAAAGCGCAATCTTCAAGTTTTATTGGAGCGAAAACCACTATGGAGCATAGCCGATGAAAAAACTGCGCAGCAGAAGTTGTTGTCTGGGCCTTTGGGTCATCGCGCTGGGACTGGTGCTTGGGCTAGCAGTTCACGCTCAAACTCCGCCACCGGCCGCTGCCCCCGCAGCCGCGGCGGCCCCGGCGCCGGCCACCCCGGTCGACGCTGAACTAAAGGATGCTGCTGGGAAAGCGCCCTCGCAGATGGACCTGCAGAAAGGCGATCCTGGAGGCTCGCTCACCGGAACGATCAACGATGTTCCCGCGGCCGATTCCAAAGTCGGTGTCACGCTCCCCGACGTCGCTAATCAAGTCGGACAGAATAAGATCGCCGTCAACTTCGTCTGGACGCTGGTCACCGGCTTCCTGGTCATGTTCATGCAAGCGGGCTTCGCCATGGTCGAATCGGGGCTGTGCCGTGCGAAGAATGCAAGCCACACGTACATGATGAACTTCTTCGTGTACACCTGCGGTCTCTTTTCCTACTGGATTGTAGGTTTTGCCATACAGATGGGCGGCGCGGCCGGCAACTCCAACCTCGGTGGATTGAATTCCCTGACTTCCGAACATTCACTCTCACTGTTCGGAAAGATGTGGGGCCTCTGGGGACAGTCTGGGCTATTCCTGGCCGGTCATACCTATGACGTCGGCGTGATGGTGATCTTCCTATTCGAAATGGTCTTCATGGATACGGCGCTCACCATTGTCACCGGGGCGTGCGCCGAACGCTGGAAGTTCCTCGCCTTCACCGTCTCTTCCATCATCATGGGCGCCCTCACTTATCCACTGTACGGCAACTGGGCCTGGGGCGGCGGCTGGCTCGCGCAACTGGGAACCAACGTGGGCCTCGGTAAGGGCTACTGCGATTTCGCCGGATCGGGCGTCGTTCATGCTGTCGGAGGCATTACAGCTCTGGCCGTGTGCCTGATTATTGGTCCGCGTATCGGCAAATACAACCGTGACGGCTCATCCAACCCAATCCTAGGCCATGACGTTTCAGCTGTATTGATCGGCTGCTTCATCCTGGCCTTCGGCTGGTTTGGATTCAACCCTGGCAGCACGCTGGGTGCTTCGGCCAGTGGCAACCTGCGTATCGGCACCATCGCCGTGAACACCATGCTGGCCGGTTGCACCGGAACCATGACCGCCATCCTGTACATGTGGTCGCTCAAAGGCAAGCCGGACTACTCCATGAGTGGCAACGGGCTGCTGGCTGGCCTGGTTGCCATCACCGCGCCGAGCGGCTTCGTCAGCACCTTTGGGGCAGCGGTCATCGGCGCTATCGCTGGCGTTCTAGTCTGCCTAAGCTGCGCGTTCTTCGAAAACTCCCTGAAAGTTGACGATCCCGTCGGCGCCATATCAGTCCACGGAACCAATGGCCTCTGGGGCGTCATCTCGATCGGGCTGTTCGCGGACGGGACAAGCAACTACGGGGGAAGCTGGAACGGCGTCACGGGCTCGGTCACAGGCCTGTTCTACGGCGGCGATGCCAGCCAGTTGGTCGCCCAGCTCGTGGGTGTATCGACCCTGATCGGCGTCGTCTTCACCATCAGCATGGTCATCAACCTGGCGATCGAGTTCTTCGTCGGACAACGCGTGTCGGCGGAAACGGAGCTCGCTGGTCTTGATATTCCGGAGATGGGACAGCTCGGGTATCCCGACTTTGTGTTCCAGCCGGAGCCCGCGGTTTTGATGGGCCAAGCCTAAAAACCTATAAACCCACTGGCAGGCGCGAGACACCGTTCGCGCTTGCCAGTGGCGAAATTCGCCAGTGGTTGCCTGCGACTAAATTAGGGAGAGGAACAGTCATGAATGACCGTGAAATCATGCTCAGTGATACGGCACTAGTACAGCGGATCCATGCGTCCTGCGATGAGTCGCGCCCCGACAGCGCTTTGAGTTCGCAGCTAACTTCTTCTGCGCTTGCCGTGATCCCGCCAAACACGCAGGTACTCCTTTCGCGGATGTTCGCTGATCCGTATATCCTCGAAAAACCGGACCGCGCTGAACTGGTAAGCGAACTGCGCGAGTGCGTGAAGGCGAATCCGCAGGTTTCCGAATTGCGGGTCCTCTTCGGAATGGCCCTGTGCGTGAATTTTGAGGTGCCCGATGCCATTGAGGAACTCCGCGAGGGCGTGCGGCTATCGCCGAATAGCTTTATCGCTCAGTTAAAAATGGGCGAATTGTGGATGCGTCTTCGCGTCATGGAAAAAGCCGAAGAGCATACACATCGCGCGGCCCTGCTTGCCGGAAATCATGTGCAAGCGGAACTCGCACGCAGACAGGGCGCATCCATCCGCGCGATGAAATTTGCCGGTATCGAGCGCGGCGGCTACAAGAGCCCGTGGACATTGGTGACGCGCATCGTGCGGCGCCTGCGCAGGCGCGAATCCAGCGAAGCCATCATGGCAGCCGACGTCAGCTAGCCGATGCAACCGTGCCTCGAAGCGCCTCGGATCATTCTCCGACCTTGGATCTGCGTGCGGCGCATCGCTCGACCTTAGGAGAAGGTCTTGAACACTTCGGTAACTCTTCCGGATGATACCTCCTATCAAGGTCTCTCCGCGTCGCCAGCGGAAGTTGTTAACCTCTCCGCGCGGGGATTCGTCGGCGGCTGCGCTTTGCTTTCTGCAGGAATCCTCCTTCTCGGCGGCGTCATGCCCGTCTGGCTCCTTGCCGCGGAGGTACTAACCACAATTCTCGCGCTATTTCTGCTGGGCTCGTTCAAATATCAGATCCATAAGAACGCGCTCACGTATGGAATGTTACTTGTCATCGTCGCTACGTTTGCCAAGTTGGGAACTTCGGAGTGGCACGCGCAGATCCGAGAAAGTGGTTGGTGGCACTGGGCCCAGCTCAATTTATTGTCTTTCCGTGCTCTGGATGAACTCGTGCACGCGGACACGATGCTCTTCATTCTCGGCCTGACCTTTTTTGTGGCTGTCATTGCACAAACACGTTTGCTCGAAGGAATCACGTTTGCGCTGCTGCGTCGGCACGAGGGGGCGATTCTGCCCACGGTAATTTCCGTCACAGCGTTTGTGGCCGTGGCATCCGGGGTTTTCGACGGCGTTTCCATGATTGGACTGACCATTCGGACATTGGTCATCATCTTGCTCCTGGCGTCCGCGCCAAGCTCGGCGATTCGCTACGCGGTGATCGTCTGCACCACCGTAACAACTATTTGCGGGACTTGGCTGGCCTATGGCGAACCGCCGAACTTGATTATGAAAGCAAACCTCTATCCTGAACTCGGAAACGCTTTTTTCTTGATCTACTGCACCCCTGCTGCCGTTGTCAGCTATCTTTTGATTGCCCGCCAGCTTAGTAAGAGACTGCGCAACCAGCGCGTATATCTCGATTTGCTGGATGTCGTTGAAGCCAATTCGCAGGACGTACGTTTCCTGCAAGCCACCCGCCACGGCGAGGTGCTCACTCCTATCGAATTTGTCGAGGTGCTCGGGAGGAATTGGGGACTCAGGCGACGGGCGTCCTGAAATGGCTGCACCAGGGTGAATCCTTGGGATTGGCTTTTTTCCGCGAGAACGTCCCTGAAAAAGTTCGTAAGAGCTTGCTAGGACATTTTGTCAGCGAAGACCTCGCCGACGCGCTCGATCGCCACTATGAACTTGCGTTCGCACGCGATGAGGTAGGTGCCCGTCCAGGCTGAGCGCGGCATCAACGAAGCTCTCTCCGGGCTCGCGCGTCTTCGCCGACGTGCCCAAAAGATTGGCGCAATTGCGCTGGTGCCTTTTATAGGTCTGCTGATTTTACATGGCATGGATCGTCGCCTGCCTCTGTTCTTGGCATCCTTTGCGGGTTTTCTGTGCGCTCTGTTTGGTATCTTGCGAATTCCCAAGATGCGAGGCTTGGCATTACACGAGGCACGTGTCGAATTTGCCGAATACTATTTCCTGTTTCCCCTGTTCCTCTCCATCACCCTGCTGACCAAGGCTCGCTTTTCGGATTAGAAGTTTTTCCGCATCGGTGACTTGAGCTTCGACCGTTGCTTTCACGCTGGCGACCGATCGGTTGGTAGCGGCATGCTTCAATTCCTGCCGCAAAACGGCAGAGTCGATGCCAAGTTTCTGCGCGATCTCATGCGCCAGTTCGTCGCGTACGATTCGGCTGGGAACACGTTGGATGTGCGGCAGCAGGTAATTCAGCGCCTTTACTTTGCCTTCGGCACTGCGAATGGGGAACTGGCTTTGGGCGCGTTCGATCAGGTAATCAAAATAACGTTGTGAATGCTTGAGTGCGTCGCCGTAGGCCGCTTTTCCTTTTTGGCGGATGAAAAGATCAGGGTCAAAGCCGGCTTCGAGGGTCAACACTTTGATCTGAAATTCTTCTTCGACTAGAAGACCCAAAGTCCGCTCCGTGGCTTTGGCACCCGCAGTATCCGGATCGAAATTTACCACCACGTTTTTGCTGAAGCGGCCGAGCAATCTGGCTTGAATTTCG
>CAVPFR010000040.1:0-74602 GCA_963703785.1 uncultured Acidobacteriota bacterium
ACCGAGTTTTTGTACCACGGCGAGTGAGAGAGTCTACATCACAGCCTCGGGCTGTGAAACCGAGTTTGGTGGAACCCGAGGGCTATAGGCCGCCGGGGCAGGCGGCCTATAGCCAAGCGCCGAGTGCGGTCTCCGCGTGTTGTATTCGACCCGCCACTGTTCGATCACGATCTGCGCCTCCTTCAGCGAATAAAAGATCTCCCCATTCAAGCATTCGTCCCGCAGCTTCCCATTGAAGCTCTCACAGTAGCCGTTCTCCCAGGGACTTCCTGGCTCGATATAAAGCACTCCGGTGCCCACCTTCGCCAGCCACTTCCGCAGCTCCTGGGCGATGAATTCCGGGCCGTTGTCCGAGCGAACGTGCTCCGGGATTCCGCGCCACAGCATCACCTCTGCCAGCGTTTCGATCACTTCCAGACTCCCGAGCCGCCGGGCCACGCGGATCGCCAGGCACTCCCGCGTGTATTCGTCCAGCAGCACCAACAGCCGCAGCGCCCGGCCATCGTGGGTCATCGCTTTCACGAAATCGTAAGCCCAGACGTGGTTGGGCCGTTCCGGTCGCAACCGCACGCAGCTTCCATCGTTCAACCACAACCGGCTTCGTGGCCTTTGTTTCTGCGGCACTTTCAATCCCTCTCGCCGCCAGATGCGCTGCACCCGATCCTTGCCCACCGGCCAACCAGCCTTGTTCAACTCGATGGTGATCCGCCGGTAGCCGTAGCGGCCGTACTCACTGGCCAAGGCAATAATCGCTCGGGTCAACTCGTCTTCGTCAGCTCGGTAAATCCCCTCGTAGCGTTGCGTCCCTCTCCACTGCCCCAGCAGCCGGCAGGCATGCCGCTCGGAGAGCTGATAGCTCTCCCGGGCATGCCTGACCGCGCCACGCCGCCGCTCAGGGCTTAGAAGTTTCCCTCGGCCACATCCTTCAGAATCTGCTTCTCCAGCGACAGCTCCGCCACCAGCCGCTTCAGCTTGCTGTTTTCCTTCTCCAGCTCTTTCAGTCGTTTCGCCTGATCGAGCTTCAAACCGCCATATTCCTTCCGCCAGCGGTAGTACGTCTGTTGGGTGATTTCGGCTTCCTTGCAGGCTTGCGGGGTGGTCTTTCCGTTGGCGATCCCTACTTCAATTTGCCGCAGCAAGTTCACGATCTGCTCCGGCTTGTACCGTCTCATCGGCATACCAGCGTCCCTCCAGAGTGGATTTTCTCTCACTCCCGCTGGTACAAAAAACCCCGGTCAGGTCAGCACCCCCGCCTTGTTTCGGTCTAGGCGAGCTCCATACCATCGCACGATGATAGCCCCGGCATGTCTTTTCCAATGATAGCCGCACTGATCTGTTTTTGGTAACGGAGCTTGATTACTTGCTCTTCGATCAGGGGTTCACTTTTTGGCTGTGTAGATTCAATGCGTTAGAAGGCGCGTTCCATCGTTGTTGCATTGAGATTAGACAAAACGAAATGAGGTCTTCATGCGCTGAACACTTCACATTAAAGGAACCTAAAGCATGACTGTTATTGAACCATCAGACATTTTGACACCCGCCGAATTAGCGTCACGCCTCAAGACTTCACTAAACTGGGTTTACGAAAAATCGCGTGATCGTGGGCGCAACGGTAGCAAGCCTCTACCTACCTTGCGGTGTGGCCGGTATCTACGGTTCAATTGGCCGGATGTCTGCGCTTGGCTACGATCAGAACCGGCTAACCCGCCAGTAGTCTTTAATTAGCTCTTGACACTGTATGACAAGTTGTCATACATTAACTCTGCCAATGGCGAGACCGTACAAACCGGCAGACGAACGTCTTTCCGAAGTAGTCAATCTGCGGTTCAACAAAGATGATTACCGCAGACTGTGCAATGCTGCCCGGAAAGCCGGTCTCACGCTATCGAACTATTGCCGCAGAGCACTACTGGAGAAGCTGAAATGAGCCGAGAACAGCGCGGATATACCTTCCACCGTGGCCCGTCATGGTTTGTACGTTATTCCGATGCCGTGCGCCAGAGTGACGGCAGTATCAAGTGGCAGCAAGTCTGCCGGAAGCTGCCGGTTCCATATGGCGACCGATATCGCACGAAACCATCCGTCCGGCAATTCGTTGATGACATTCTAGGTCCGGTCAATCGTGGGGCACTTACTCCCCATTCCACGATGCCCGTTGCTCAGTTCGTTGAAACAGTGTGGATGGATTACATCTCCAAGCGTGTGCGACCTTACACCAGCGTCGTCTACCGGCAACTTTGGGTGCGTCACCTGCGGGATCGCGTAGGCAACATAACATTACGTGCTTTTCGCACGGTTCACGCGGCAAACTTGCTAGATGAGATAGCGAAACCAGCCGAACTCAGCAAATCGACACTTGGACACTTGAAAAACCTGTTAAGTGGCATTTTCCGCGATGCTCGGCAACTTGGCTATTTGGACGGCCCGAATCCCATCACAGGAGTGAGACTGCCGCGCAGTGTGCGGGAGATGGAAGAGACCGGCGCGTATGATTTGAACCAAATACAACGTATGCTTCTAGTCTTAGGAGAACCGGCTAGAACAATCGTACTAACTGCGGCTCTCACTGGTCTGAGGCGATCTGAATTGATGGGCCTAAGAATCTGCGACTACAACGGGCGTGAATTGTCTGTAGCCCGGTCCATTGTCGAAGGTGACGTGAACGAAACCAAAACTAAAAGCTCTAAGGCTCCGGTGCCAGTAATCGCGCAATTGAAAGACGCGCTAGACGTACACATTCTGCGAATGGGTGACTCAGCGAAAAAACCCACTGCGCCACTGTTTCAGGCTGGCAACGGCGAGCCACTGAACCTTAAGAATCTCGCAAAGCGCACGATCCTACCGGCGCTAGTAGGGACCGGCGTTACGTGGCGCGGCTGGCACGCATTCCGGCGCGGACTGGCGACCGTCTTACATGCTGCTGGTGTCGATGACAAGACGATTAGCACGCTCTGCCGTCATAGTAACGTTGCGATCACGCAGAACGTTTATATTAAATCGGTGACAGAATCACAGGTTGCGGCTATGAACATCTTCGGGGATCAAGCTAAGAAGGCCGCAGAGAAACTAGAGGCCGAGAAGCTAACGGAAGCGGCAGCGTTGCAGATTGCGGAAAAGTCTCTAGAATGCAACGTCAATGCAACGCCGAAAGAACTGATAAACTAAGTGCCGTCTTTTCAACAGTGGGCGTGTAGCTCAGCTGGCAGAGCACCTGCTTTGCAAGCAGGGGGTCGGGGGTTCGAGTCCCCCCACGTCCACCAATCCTTTCAGATGCAATCTCATAGAGCCTAGCAGTTGTCGCGACACGATTTCTCTGCTGCTTTCCAGCTTGCCCAGGGATTACCGAACCTCTGGTCTTGAATGACCTCATCGTCGGTCAAAGATTCCAAAAGCGCGATCAGATCGGCTCGGTCTGGGGCCGACAATTGGAAGCCTCGAATTAAGGGGTCTTTGTTCGGATTGTGAAAACCTTCGCCCTCGTTCGAAGACCCCACAATCGTGCGTCCTCCGGCAGAATAGTGATCCAGCACAGCATCGAGCGTCTTAGCACTACCGTCGTTCATGTAAGGTGCAGTCAACGCAATGTTGCGCAGCGTAGGCGCTTTGAATTTGCCAACGTCCCCGAGCTTTGAGGTGTATTCATAGATACCGACATTCGGCTGCGGATATGAGATCGCGCCGGCAATGTTGTAGAGACCTGTATTGTGAAATTGAACTTCCCCGCCGCGCCTGCCCTCGAAATCGGTGGCATCGCTGAAGTTGAAGCCGCCATGACAGCGGAAGCAGGAGAGGGGCTCGCTAAAGAACAAGACCTCACCCCGCTTTGCTGATTCAGAGATCGCCTGATCATCCCCGCCGTAGTGATACCGGTCATACGGAGAAAAGGCCGAGATAATCGTGCGCTCAAATGAAGCAAGCGCCTTTGTGACATCAGAGATCGTGAAAGGGTTTGTTTCGCCCGGAAATGCCAAGGGAAACAACTCCAGATACATAGGGTCCGATTGCAGCACATTGAGGAAAGACTCGCCCTTGCCCGTCAAGCCGAGTTCCACCGGATGATCGCCAAACATCGGCGTAAGCGCTTGATGTTCCAGGCTGTGCTCGTTGGGTTTGCTCCACGTCAAGACTTCGCTGTAGGCAAGGTTGACGAGACTCATGGCTCCGCGTGGTGCGATTGGCCGGTCAAGCCAACCGCCTGGCCTTTTCCGTCAGTAAAGGCAAGTTCCTGTTCATGGCAAGTGGCGCAGGACTGCGTGCCATTCCCCGACATCCGCCGATCGTAGAATAGAAGTGCGTCGAGGCTGAGCTTAGCGGAAGTCATAGGATTATCAGAAGGAACCTTGGGTTTAGGAAAGCCCTTCGGCAGATTCCATTGATACTCGCCGTTGTCGCTCGGGACAGTAGGCGTCTGCGACCTCGCAAACCTCACCGCGCCGAGTGCGGCAAGCACAGCGAGAAGAAAACACCAGAGCTTATTCGCGTTTGTAATTACTTTCGCAGTTTTGCGACTTCAAGCCTTTCGAGCATCCGCACAGAGCGAGCGCCCTCCTTTATCCGCAGGGATGACCAATCGGAACGGACCTTGTTATTCGAATAATGACTTGGCGCCGCGCTTGTCTGCCACGATGACGCGCGCACCGCCCAAGTCAGGATCGAGTTCACCAAGGCTGAACATAACGGCATAACCGTCCTTGGCCCCGCGAGAACATAGCCCGCCAAGGCCTTACCTCGCATCTGACCCCAAACGGAATGCCCGCCTTTTTGAGGATCTCCTGAAGCGGTACACCTTCGTAGGTTGTCTTCTCGCCATCTTGCTCCGTCAGTTCGACGTGGTCACGGGGCATACCTGCCAAATGGCTGGCGTTCAGTCTTAGAGCCGTCAGAACGTCACCCGTCATGACGAGTTTCACTTCAGGGACCGACTGGGCGCCGGAATGAAGTACACGAAGTAACAGGATCGCAATGCTGCGAGAAATCGGTCTGATATGTCTTATACCTTGCAGTGTCGTGTAGAACGAACGTTGGGTCAACCTCAACCCGCGATACTTTGGATGTTTCGCGTATTGTACTTGAGAGCAGACATTGTAGTGTTAACGGTAACGACGTACAAACCCAAGCGAACCTCAAGAACATGCTCTATCGCGGGCGATCTGAGACCATCGTTCGGACCACAAGGCGCCACGAGTGCGTCTTGATTACAAGCCACACTTGCTGGTCCGGCTTCAGTCCCAGCGATTCGCAGGCAACGGGCGTCAAATGCACTTCGAACTTCCTGCCCGCATCTATTTCCGCGATGACCGTCGCGCCTTCTCGTCTCAGCGATATTATTCTGGCGGGCACGACATTTCTGGCACTTAACGCGCGCGGAAACTCACCAGCAATTATGATGTCTCCCGCCCGGATTGCGATACGGATGTTCGAACCAACCTCCACTCGGGACAGCGGTACTTCAACCTCCGTTTCAGCTCCGTCCAGCCTGCAAAGCATCGTCCCGGAATCGTTACGAATGGAAACGACGGTGGCGTCGAAGAAGTTCTCGAACCCTGCAAGTTGAGCGAGCGATTCATGCGTGGGCGCCTCCAGCACATCCTGAGGCGTTCCCTGACTCAGGATCTTGCCGTTTTCGAGACTGATGACCCGCTCACCAAGAGCAAACACTTCCCTTTGAGAATGGGTAACGTAAAGAATGGGTATATGTTGCGCTGCGTTCCAGGCGCGCAAATCTTCAATGATTTGGGACTGAGCTGGATAGTCAAGCGCTGAGAGCGGCTCATCAAGCATTAGCACGCGCGGGTGCGTGACAAGCGCGCGTGCCAACGCTACGCGCTGACGCTCACCGCCGGAAATCTCACTGGGCCTGTGGTTGCGAACGCCTGAGATGCGAAACGAGTTGAGAATATTCTCTGTGCGTTGCTGCGCATCGGTCCGGTCAAGTCCGTCTAAGCCATACTCTATATTCTTCGCCACGCTCAGGTGCGGAAACAGTGCCAAGCTCTGGAAGAGGAACCCAACCTTGCGCTCACGTACAGGAACATCCACCCGGGCATCTGAATCAAAGAGTGTCTCGTCGCCGATTTTGATCTGACCTGAATCCGGGCGAATGAGGCCAGCGACGCAACGCAGCAGCGTGGTCTTACCCGAACCTGATGCGCCAAACAGCATACTAACGCCAGGAGGGATTGAGAACTTCACATCAAGAGCGAAGTCCGCCGAGAGACGCTTCTGCAGATTGACGGAAAGCTGCATCATTCCTCAGCGAGCGCTTACCGCTGCAGCGGCCACGCCGCCCAAGATTTTCGGTTGAGCCCATAGACCACGGAAAGCACCGCAAAAGAGAACACCAGGAGCAGCAATGCCGTCCTGTTGGCTGAGACGTAATCCAGGCTTTGGACCTCATCGTAGATCGCGATAGAAACGGTCCGTGTGACACCGGGAATGTTTCCGCCAACCATCAGCACTACGCCAAATTCCCCCATCGTGTGGGCGAAACTAAGGACCGCAGCGGTTATCACGCCGTTCGCGGAAAGAGGCAGGATAACGCGAATGAATGTCCGCAACCTGGAGGCGCCAAGGACTGACGAGACCTCGATGAGTTGATGATCAACTTGGGAAAATGCTACGGTCATCGGCTGGACGGCGAAGGGTAAACTGTACAGGCAAGAGGCGATTACCAAGCTCTCAAAGGTAAATGCGAGTCCATGCCCGGACCATGCCGCCCAACCTCGCCCGATAGGACTTTGCGAACCGATCGCCACTAGGATATAAAAGCCGAGAACGGTTGGCGGCAGCACAATCGGCAGCGCCACAACCGATTCGACAAGGAATTTCCAACGCCACTGGGAGAAAGTCACCCAATAAGCAATCGGCGTACCGATGAGCAGGAGAAATCCACACACCAAAGATGAGAGCTTTAAACTAAGTAGAATCGCCGGCCAGTCCATTAGTGAAAGCTTCTTAGCTTAGAAACCCGACGGTCATGCGCATACTCTCCGAGTCCTAACCTCACGGCGTCGCTTTCCCTTGCCTGCGCTCCGATTCTGGCACGGTCAGACCGTTGCTGCGCATGAATTCGGCGATTTCTGGGTGCTTGAGGAAACTCAGGAATTGCCGAGCGATGTCTTTCTGGTTGGAGGATTTCAGGATCACAACAGCTTGATCAATCGCCGGATAGAAGGATGCGGGAATTTCATAATACCTTCCCTCACTCTTCAAAGGAGGTGCTAACACCAGAGAAAGCGCGAGAATCCCGAAATCCGCGTTGCTTGACTCAACAAACTGCGCAGCCTGTGCGATATTTTCTCCCAACACTAGTCTGTCGCGGACCTTGTCATAGATTTTCTCGTGTTGCAAGGCAGCAACTGCCGCGCGCCCGTAGGGAGCGTGTTCTGGATTCGCGATGGCGATCTTACGTACCCTGGCATCGGCTAAGGTCTGAACACCTTGATTTATATCGATCGGCGATCCCTTTCGTACCCACAGCGCTATTCGCCCAGTAGCGTACCGAGAAAGCGTTCCCGGTTCCACTAATCCCGCTGCTTCAAGTCTTGCGGGGTAGTCAACGTCAGCCGAGAAAAACACGTCAAAAGGCGCACCGTTCTGAATTTGCGAAAAGAAATTCCCGGAGGAGCCGAAAGTGAGCTTAACAGCGTGGCCTGTTTCCTTTTGAAATCTGACTGAGACTTCTTGAAAAACAAACTGCAGGTCTGCTGCAGCCGCGACCCGTAATTCCTGAGCTGCTGCGATTCCAGACAGCTGAGAAGCGAGCAAGAGACAACAGATCAGGCGAAAGGCTTTCATCTATCCTCCGAACTCGTAAGCGGTGGCCTAGACCTGAGCGATGGATTCATTATTCCCATGCTATAGACCTATGGTCGAAGGAGCATTACTTCCGTGGACTTGATCAGCGCAGCAATGGTCTCCCCTGTCTTCAGTCGCATCTCCCGAACAGCATCTGCGGTCACGATTGCGTTGATGCGCTGACCTCCGATCACCACGCTAACTTGAGCTATTAAGCCATCGATCTTGATACGCATCACTCTGCCAATAAATTGGTTCCGTCCGCTTATGCGTCGAAAAGTCGATCGTCGCTGACTGACATCTCTTCGCTGAAAAGCGAGATGCACAAACTTATCAAGCTGCGACTCCGGGACCCGATGATGCCCGCCGGCTGTCTTAACCGTTTGCAGCTTTTTCTTGTAAATCCACTGCTTTACGGTTGGATAGCTGATGCCCAAGATTTGAGCTGCTTCGCGAGGCGTAATCAGTTTGTCGCGCACCATTGTTGATCTTCGTGAGCCCACAATTGACTTCTCACAACCGTATGAATTCACCTACCTACAATACGTATTGAGACAGAGTGATATTATATATCCATCCATATAAAAGTACAGATGATCCATAGGGTTGGAGCACCTTAGAAATAGCAGGTTTAACAACGATATCCGCACCTACATCGGCTCGGATCGACTTGACTTCTCTACTATTAACGTATTAAAACGGAAGCCTTCGGGTGCGTTCCATTGCCTCCTACTCGAACTGAAAAGGGGTTTCAAATGAGATCGTATTTCGTTAAGGCTCTTCTTATCTCGCGGCACGGAGAAGGAAGGCAAGTCATCGACCGACCTTCGCAACTTCACGGCCTGCGATTTGTTATCGGCCTCATCTTGGCTTTTCTATCGTTTTTGCTCGCGCCGATCGTCTCGGCTCAAGACTCCGCGGCCATCTCCGGCACAGTTACAGATCCATCAGGCGCTGTTGTGGCTGGGGCGAACATCACGGCTAACAATTCGGACACGGGGCTAGAGCGCACAACCATCACCGACAGCGCTGGGCGATATGGATTGTTCTCCCTGCCGGTCGGCCCCTACGAAGTTCACGTCAAACAATCAGGATTCCCCGAAGCAGTACGGTTGGGCATCCATCTGGTCGTAGGGCAAGACGCCGAGGTTGACATCGCCTTGCGTCTCGGACAGGCCACGGAGCGAATCACGGTAAACGAGGACGCTCCAGCGGTGAGCGTCACCAACGCGGACATTTCTGGCTTGGTCGTGGAACAGCAAGTGAAAGATCTGCCGCTGAACGGCCGCAGCTTCGACGAACTGATGACTCTCAATCCGGGTGTGGTCAATTTCACATGGGAGAAAACCGGCGCGCTGGTGGGGGTCTCGAATTCGACTACGGCCAATATGTTTTCTGTTTCAGGGAATCGCCCTCAGCAGAATCTCTTTCTGCTCAACGGCGTCGAGTACACGGGCGCGGCGGAAAATAACATGACGCCCGGCGGCGCCAGCGGGCAATTACTCGGCGTCGATGCAGTACGCGAGTTCAACATTCTTCGTGACAGCTACGGTGCCGAATACGGCATGCATCCTGGCGCGCAAGTCATCATCGTCACGCAGTCGGGAAGCAACAACTGGCACGGCTCGCTCTATGAATTCCTGCGGAACAATGCGCTCGACGCGCCCAACTATTTCGATCAGGGATCCGCCCCGCCCTTCAAGCGCAACCAGTTTGGCATATCCTTCGGCGGCCCTGTGCAGAAGGACAAAACGTTTTTCTTCACCAATTACGAAGGATTTCGCCAATCTTTAAACCAAACTTCGGTCGCCGTCATTCCCGACAACAATTCTTACATAGAGGCTCCTCGGGTCTCGCCGGTGGTCGGACAACTTGGGCTGATGAACTTGTGGCCGCAGGCTCCGTGCCCGACCTGCGCTGGGTATAATCCGGCGGACGATTCGATCACCCCGCAATACGCCCAGCTTCATGGCTCAGGGAATTTCTACACAGTTACGGATCCCATCACGCTGCAACCCGTTAGTTACGGAATTTACAACTATTACAGCACCCCCTTGCAAACCATCCATGAGGATTTCGGCACCACCCGCCTGGACCACACCTTTTCTTCCCGCGACTCCGCCGCCGCCATCTACACCATTGACGACAGCGGAGGCGTTACCGCTACCCCCATCGATCCTTACAGCACGGACATCATCGACCTTCGCGAGCAAGTTCTCAGTTTGCAGGAGACTCACGTGTTCTCGGCGAATTTAGTGAATACCGCCCGCATCGGCTACTCTCGCGCTGCATACTACTTCACCGGAGAGCCGACCCCAAATACGTCCGCCGCAAGCGTCGCGCCTTTTCTATCGGGCGCTCCCGCCGTGGGTGCCGTCGTCGTCGGCGGCAGCCAAGCCTCCAATTCGCCCACGCAGGTCGGACTGGCGGGAAGCAACAACGGCAGCAATCTCCACCTGGCTCGAAACATATACACGTACGCGGATCAGGTTTCGATGGATCGGGGACGTCACAAAATCACCGCGGGCTTCTCGTTGCAGCAATTTCAATCCAATGAGGAGCTGGCTCTCAGCCAATACGGGCAGATGACCTTCACAGGCTTGCCGGCCCTGATCGACGGCACAGCCAGCCTTTTGTATACCCCGCAGCCTTCCCCGATGAGCTGGCGCGCTCTGTTTGGAGGTTTTTACGGCGAAGACGCGATTCGCCTGAGTACCCGGCTCACTTTCACGATCGGCCTGCGAGCCGAGACGAGCACCGGGTGGAATGAGGCCTTCGGACGAGCCTCCAATTACCCCATCGTCAATAATGTCGCCCAATGTTCGCTGACGGCCGGCACCACGAACCAGTGCTTCCCGACGACGGGGACAAACTTCTTCAGCGATAACCGCGCCAAGTTTCTGCCGGAACCGCGTGTAGGTCTTGCTTGGAGTCCGTTCGGGAGCAAGACCGTGATCCGCGCCAGCTTTGGAATCTATAACGACCTTCAGGATGCGTTGGGCTACCGCGCCGACCAAAACGGTCCCTACAATGCTACGTACACCATCGCGGCCTGCACCAATGCCGCGAGGTCCACGGGCTGCATCAGCGGTTTACATCTCCCCATTACCGCGAACGCGACCTCATTCACGGGAACTTTGGTGCCGGGAGGAGTGCAACCCGACATGTTCACGCCTACTATCCAGACCCGGTCGTTGCGCATCGAGCGGGAACTCTCCCCCAACACTTCGCTGAGCGTGGGCTACGTCGGCGAGCACGGCTACCACGAACTGATTGGGGTGGACGAAAATGCTCCCCAGCCTCTCGGCTGTACCGGGGCTCAGTGCCAGGTAACGTTGACAACCATCTCCTCGACGGGCGCGGTCACGACCGTTCCGTACACCGCTCCCACGGGCAGCCCCTTCATCGCTCTCACTTCGGCCGGCGCGGCGCCCGCGAAGCCCGACTCTCACCTCGCGCAAACGTGGACATGGATGTCCGAAGGCGACAGCTCCTACAATGCACTCCAAGTTGACTTCAAGCGCCGGTTCAGCCGCGGACTCGCTCTACGAGGCATTTACACGTGGTCCAAAGAGCTCGACGACGGCGACTCCTACAATGGCACAGCGGCTGGCAACGCGCCTGGTCTGGTGGCTAATCCTTACGATATTCGAGCCGACTGGGGCCTCGGCACTTACGATGTGCGAAACATCGGCGTCGTCACGGCCTCGTATGACCTTCCGTTCGGCCACGGAATGCATTGGCTCAGTGGTTCCAATGGGGTCGTGGGTAGGCTGGTGAGCGGGTGGAGCGCGAACAGTATTGTGACCGCGCAGTCCGGGTTCCCGTTTACCCCGCAGCTCAGCTACAATCCCTCGAACGACGGAGATACGCGCAATCCGGTTCGGCCGTTCCTGAATCCGAATTTTACCGGGCCGGCGATCGTCGGTTCGCCCAGCGAATGGTTCAATCCTGCCGCGTTTGCCGCGCCCCCGAGCAATAGCGGACTCTTCGGAAACATGCCCAGAGATGCCTTTATCGGCCCTGGCGTGGCCACCTGGGACTTTTCCGGCCTCAAGGAAACGCGCCTCCGCGAAAACCTGACGCTGCAATTCCGGGCGGAAATCTTCAACCTTCTGAATCGCGCCAATTTCAACACGCCAAACTTGATCACTTACGTTCAAGCCCCGAACACGAGCACGGGAGGAGCGACCCCGACTCCCATTCCTTCCGGCCTTAACGGGTCGATCACTAGCACCTCCACGTCGTCGCGGCAGGTGCAGTTCGGGCTCAAGCTGCTCTGGTAGGAAGCAGCAGGCGAGCACGTCTCGCTTGGCGGGGCACACTATCGTCGGTTTTAATTTCTCTCGCGGGATGGGCGCAGATGCGACAAACTGGTGGCTGCTTGGTCGTCGCACACTGTAACGTGAATTGGGACGTGGCTAGCGGTGACCACCCCGGTGCTAAGCGATCTGCGCCTGTCTACCACACGGTTAGATGGCACCGCGGGATCAGCAGAGGTTGGAGTGAAATCTAAAGCGAAACGACGAATCTCGAAGAGGCGTTCGAGAACGGATCAGGACGCCTCCTTACGGAAGCACGTGATTGAACTCCTGCGCAGCAAGGGAGCTCATGCCGATTTCGACCAGGCGATAGAGGGGCTGCCCGAGGAATTGCGGGGGTCTCGCGTCAAAGAAGTGCCGTTCACGCCCTGGCGGCTATTGGAACATCTACGCCTGGCGCAGTGGGACATACTCGAGTTCAGCCGAGATCCAAGACATAAATCCCCGAAGTGGCCAGAGGGCTATTGGCCCGACGGTGATGCTCCTCCGAGCGCGGCCGCATGGGATTCGAGCGTGGCGGGCTTCCGGCGAGATCTGGCCGAAATGGTGAAGCTCGTCAAAGATCCTTCCAACAATCTTCTCACTCCTATTCCGCACGGGAAAGAGCAGACGCTCTTGCGCGAAGCCTTGCTGGTCGCAGATCATAATTCCTACCATATTGGGCAATTGATTCTCCTGCGTCGCCTGCTCGGCGCCTGGAGATAGCCCGGGTGTTAGGCGCCTTAGGCGCGGAGTGTATTCCTTCGGTGTAGTCGTTGTATCCTGAGACGTGTTTTGGGCAGGCAGCATGCGACGAACGGTCTCATTAGCGGTGCTCGTTCTGGCCGGATGGACCCTCCTGGCGCAGCAGGATACGGCACCGCAACTGGCAGGATTCTCGAATGAAGATTCGCGGATAGAACAGCAGCGGGAAGAGAAGTTCCGCTCTGCGATTTCCGCGGACAACATTCGCGATTACACGAAACTTCTTTCCGCACGCCCCCATCACGTCGGCTCTCCGTACGATAAACAGGACGAGGAGTGGTTGGCCGCAAAATTCAGGGAATGGGGCTGGGATGTTCACGTGGAATCGTTTCAGATCCTTTTCCCCACGCCAAAAGAACGTGTTCTGGAAATGGTCGCGCCGGTCCGCTTCGTGGCCAAGCTACAGGAAACGCCGATTCCTGAGGATCCGACCTCCAGCCAGCAAGCCGAGCAATTGCCTTCCTACAATGCGTATTCGGTTGATGGCGACGTCACTGCGCCGCTCGTTTACGTCAACTATGGCGTGCCGGATGATTACGACGACCTCGAGCGAATGGGCATTTCCGTAAAAGGGGCAATCGTGATTGCCCGCTACGGTGTCTCTTGGCGCGGCATAAAACCCAAAGTCGCCGCCGAACACGGCGCCGTGGGCTGCCTGATCTACTCCGACCCTCACGAGGACGGTTATACCGCGGGAGACGTCTACCCAAATGGGGCATGGCGTCCACCGCAGGGCGTTCAGCGCGGGAGCGTGATGGACATGGCGCTATACCCGGGCGACCCGCTTACGCCGGGCGTTGGAGCGACTCCGGAGGCCAAGCGGCTGAACTTCGAAGACGTCAAGGTGTTCACAAAAATTCCAGTGCTGCCAATTTCCTACGGCGATGCGCAACCGCTCTTGGCAGCTTTAGAAGGACCTGTGGCGCCGGCGAGATGGCGCGGCGGGCTGGCGATCACTTACCACGTGGGTCCCGGACCCGCCAAGGTTCACCTGCGGGTTAAGTTCAACTGGGACATGAAGCAGATTAACGACGTGATCGCCAGAATGCCAGGCGCCTCGGAACCGGACGAATGGATCATACGGGGGAATCACTACGACGCTTGGGTCAATGGAGCGCAAGATCCCGTCTCGGGGCTTTCCGCGGAAATGGAAGAAGCGCGAGCGCTCGGTGAATTGGCCAAATCGGGATGGAAACCCAAGCGTACGATTATTTATTGCGCGTGGGATGCCGAGGAGCCCGGGCTGATCGGCTCCACGGAATGGGTAGAGACCCACGTGGACGAACTACGCGAACACGCCGTGGCTTATATCAACACAGATTCGCATAGCCGCGGATATCTAAACGTCGCCGGTTCGCATTCGCTCGAGAGCTTTATCAACCAGGTTGCGCGCGACGTTATTGATCCAGAACAGGATATTTCCGTATGGCAGCGCCATCAATTGAAACGGATCGCCGACGCCGGCACGGCCGAGGATCGCGAACGATTGCGCTCAAAAACAACTTGGCCTATCGAAGCATTGGGCTCAGGGTCGGACTATACGGCCTTCCTCGACTTTGCCGGAGTTGCCTCAATGAACTTCGACTACGGTGGCGAATCGGACGGCGGTGTATATCATTCCATTTACGATGATTTCTATTGGCTCATCCATTTCAACGACCGCGATTTCGTCTACGGTCGCGCCTTGGCTCAAACTGCCGGGATTGCGGGGATGCGCCTGGCGGATGCCGATTTGCTGCCATTTAATTTCGGAGATCTATCCTCGACAGTACACGGATATGTAAACGATCTGCAGCGGCTGGCCGATGACCAGGCCAATCAAATCCGCGAACGCAATCGACAAATCAGCGAAGGCGTATTTAAGGCGACCTCAGATCCCCGGGTAGCTTCCGTGCCTCCCACACCGGAAGAAGTGCCTCCGCACCTCGATTTCGTCCCTTTACAAAACGCGGTCGGTGCTTTGGGCCGCAGCGCCGATCATTACCAGAAGGTCTATGCGCAGGCGGAAAGCGACGGCGGGGCGGCGCTAAAGCTGGGTTCTTTGGCAAAGGTGAACGGCGAGCTCCTTCAAAGCGAACGCGCGCTTACCGACCAGCAGGGATTGCCCGGACGGCCGTGGTTCAAGCACCAGCTCTACGCTCCCGGATTTTATACCGGCTATGGGGCAAAGACTGTGCCGGCGGTACGCGAGGCGATCGAGCAGAAGCAGTGGAAACTCGCGCAAGAATCGATCGAAACGGTTGCCAAGGTGCTCGAAAACGAAGCCGCCGTGATCGAAAGAGCGGCAAGCAATCTGGAGCACGCCATCCAGTAGTGCTTTTTTAAGGCTGCCGAGGCTCCGTTCCTCCGGATAGGAAATACATACTTCGATACGTGCGCGGCGCTGGAAGGCAGCCTCACTGCGCTTCTGCTAGAATCGCAGTCATGTGCTAGTGGAAGGGCCTTCAGCGCACTTTCGGGCTAAAAAAAGTCCGCCGCGCTGCCGCCGAATACGGCGCTACAAACATGATCACGCTTTTTGGCAATAACGAACCGCCGCCATCGCTCCTCGATCGCCTTAAAAAGTCGGTTGGCAAGACGCGTTCGGAAATAGCCGCGCGCGTAGAAGGCATATTTGCGAGCGACCGGCGGCTCGATCCCGAGCAGCTTCGGCGCCTCGAAAATGCCTTGCTCGCCGCTGACCTGGGCGTACGCACGACTAAAGAGATGATCGAAGCGGTTCGCCAAGGCGCAGACCACGCGCCGCTCAACGAGTCAGGCCAATTGCGCGACGCGCTGAAAAATCAACTATTGGGCATTCTGAATGCGGTTCCCGCGAAATCGAATGGCGCTCCCGCCGATGCCCGTCCGCGGGTAATTTTCGTAGTCGGCGTAAACGGCACTGGCAAAACCACAACGATCGGCAAGCTGGCGCATCGGTTGCGTCAGGATGGCTCCACCGTGATGCTTTGCGCCGGAGACACCTTTCGCGCCGCCGCCATCGAGCAACTCGCCGTCTGGGCCAATCGCACCGGATCTGAATTGATCAAGCAGAAATCCGGCGCCGATCCCGCCGCCGTCGTCTATGACGGCCTGGCCGCCGCTCGCGCACGCAACGTGGACGTGGTCATCGTGGATACCGCGGGGCGCCTGCACACGAAATCCAACCTGATGCAGGAACTCGAAAAGATGAAGCGCACCGCCGCTAAGCTCGTGCCCGGCGCGCCTCATGACGTTCTACTCGTGCTCGATGCCACCACGGGCCAAAACGGCCTCTCGCAAGCGCGTGAGTTCACCGCTACTGCTGGCGTTACGGGAATTGTGCTGACGAAGCTCGACGGTACTGCGCGCGGCGGCATCGTAATTCCCATCGTGCGCGAATTGGGCCTTCCGGTGCGCTTCGTGGGTACCGGCGAGACTGCCGATGATCTCGTGCCCTTCGACGCCCAAACCTTCGTCAATTCATTATTCGAGTAAAGCATGCTGCCCGAACTTCCGGATACAAAAGAGGTCGCAGGCGACCAAGAGTGGATGGCGCGGGCTTTGGCGCTCGCTGCTCGAGGGCGCGGATTAACAAGCCCCAATCCTATGGTCGGAGCGGTGCTGGTGCGCGATGGCCGCCTTGTCGGCGAAGGCTTTCACACTTATGACGGCGTGCGCCACGCCGAAATCGTCGCTCTTGAGGCTGCCGGGGAAAATGCCCGCGGTGCTACCCTCTACGTTAATCTCGAACCTTGCTGCCACACGGGACGCACCGGCCCCTGCACGCGTGCGCTAATTTCCGCTGGCGTCGCGCGCGTAGTCGCCGCCATGCCCGATCCGAATCCGGCTGTCTCCGGTCGCGGGTTCAAAGAGCTGCGCCCCGCCGGAATATGTGTGGATTGCAGCTGCACTTCAGGTTTGTCGGAGGAGGCTCGCCGCCTCAACGAAGCTTTTGCCTGGTGGGTTCGCCGCCGTTGCCCGCTCGTCACTCTCAAGAGCGGCATGACTCTCGATGGCAGCCTGGTTCTTCCGAAATCGCGCGACGGCCATCAGGCCCGTTGGATTACTTCGGAAATTTCTCGCGCCGAGGTCCAACGCATGCGCCACGCCTCGGACGCCATCATGACCGGAATCGGCACGATCATTGCCGATGATCCGCTGCTCACCGATCGCACCAGCCTTCCGAGACGCCGGGCGCTCTTGCGTGTGATCCTCGACTCGCGTTTGCGGCTCAGACCGGCCTCTCGGATCGTCGGTTCCGCGCGAGGCGATCTGCTCGTCTTTACGTGCGCGAGTCCTTCGAGCCTTCGCGCGAAACAGCTCAGCGCGCACGGCCTGGAAGTTTTCCGCGTGCGGCCGCGCGGTGGCCGGCCGGACCTCGCCGCTGTACTCGATGAATTGGGCCGCCGCGAGATTCTGAGTGTTCTGCTTGAAGCGGGCCCCCTCTTGAATCAAGCAGCGCTCCAAGCAGACCTGGTCCAGAAGGTTCGCTTATTTTACGCGCCCATGCTCGTCGGTCTCGGCAGTTCCCTTCCGGGTCTACCGGCGCGAAAGCTCGCAGGCTCCCTGCCCATCCGTGAGCTTTCACACCTCCGCACCGAAGCATTCGGCCCTGATTTCGCGGTAGAAGGATACTTGCGCGATGTTTACCGGAATCGTTGAACACGTCGGGAAGGTGGAGTCGCTCCAAACGAGCCCCCAAGGATCTCGGCTGTGCGTACAGGCCGGGCCGCTCGCCGCATCGCTCTCGATTTCCGGCAGCATCGCCGTCAACGGCTGCTGTCTCACGATTGTAGAAATCCACAGTGAAACTTTCGCCGCAGATCTTTCTTCGGAAACGCTTCGGCGCACCGCCTTCGGCGAATTAAGACGCGGCGCTCGCGTGAATCTTGAGCGCCCCCTCACCGCCGGCAAGGAATTCGGCGGCCATTTTATGCAGGGTCACGTGGATGGCATCGGCCGCGTGGCTCGCGTCGATCCAGATGGCGCGAACTGGTGGCTTGGCGTCCGCTTGCCTTCGGAGCTACTGCGCTACGTAGCCATGAAAGGTTCCATCGCCATCGACGGAATCAGCCTCACGGTAGCGAATCTCGCGACAGACGTTGTTGAAGCGGCGATTATTCCCTTCACATACGCAAACACGAATCTGCAGGCGCTCCGCCCGGGAGACGCCGTCAATATCGAAGCCGACATTTTGGCCAAGTACCTGGAGCGTTTGCTCGAAACGCGCCGCCCTGCGGCGACTTCCACACTCACCGTCGAGCGCTTGGTCGAAGAAGGCTTTTGAGGACTCCATGCCGCGTGTCACCGGACTCCTTGAAACCTGTCTGTACGTTGACGATCTCGCCCGCGCCGCTCAGTTTTACGAGCGTCTTTTCGGATTCCGGCGCCTCCAATCCGACGATCGCCTGTGCGCCTTCGACGTTGGCGGGCGTGGCGTTCTGATACTGTTTCTCCGCGGTGCTACCCGTGAGCCGGTGAGGCTATCGGGCGGCTTGATCCCTCCGCATGATGGGAGTGGCCACCTGCATTTTGCCTTCGCCATTCCGTCTGGCGAACTTCCTGAATGGGAACAGCGTCTCGGCGAAGCCGGCGTTGCCATCGAGAGCCGCGTCAAGTGGCCGCTCGGCGGTGAAAGCATCTATTTTCGCGATCCTGACGATCATCTCGTCGAGCTTGCGACGCCCGGCATATGGCCCAACTATTAGCGTCTCCCGTCTTATGCAGATAAGGCGGCCACTTAGCCGCCCATGCGCCCCTTCTCTAAGTTTTCGCCTTGGTACGGCCTGGCCCGGGCGCCGCGAAAATAGAGCACCAACCCCAACAAGACGGCCAGCGCCGTCCCGCTGAGAAGCTTTACTTCAAACAGCAATTTATTCTGCGTCTCGCCCGGCGGGATGAACGACAACACGATACCCAGCAGCACCACCAGAAAGCCTAGCCCCCCGGCGATCCACACGCCGACCTTCCCGCCCGGAATGAGCACCGCACCCGCCGTGCGCTCGCGATCGGGGCGGTAAGCGAGTTTGATGGCCGCTGCATACATATAGAGAAAAGGAATGAAGTAGAGGATCACGGTCGCATCGACGAGGATCTGATAGGCGCTAACGCTGGTCTCGTTAATTTGGCTCAGCAGAAGGATTACGCCGGAAAGGATCGCCTGCACCAAAATTGACACGTACGGCGTCTTCCAGCGGGGATGGATTTTGCCAAACGCGCGGGGCAAATATCGATCCACACCTACCATGAACGGCACGCGTGCAATTCCCGTTACTGTCGAGCCGACGCCGCCGGCATTGCCCACCGTCACCAGCAGCGCGGCAATAATGCCGATTGCCCCGATCTTCAGGACTGCCGAAGCCCCCGTGATGGCCTGAAATACGCCGCTCTTCGGGTCGACGGCCGTGTCGTTCAGTACAACTAGAACCGCAACAGTCCCCGCGATGTAAATCAGCGCAATGAGCACGCCCGAACCAAAAATCGCGTTCGGCAGAGTCCTGCGCGGATCTCGCACCTCATCGCTCATCGCTGCAACGAGTTCCAGGCCTGTAAAGGCAAACGCAAGCTGGGGCCAGAAATTCACCGAGTCCCAATTCCAGCGCGGCAGCATTCCCTGCCAGGTGAAGCCTGTCACCGAGCCGTGTGCTCTCCAGATTGCCAGTGCGACAGCCACCAGGATCACCAGCGGCAGATACGTGCCCACGCCGCCCGCGTTTTGCAGCCACTTGCCTATCCGCAGTCCGATAATGTTCAGATAAACGGCCACGAAAAGCAGCAGGAACGAACCCACCAGAAGAAAGGTTCGGTTCTCTGCCAGCTTCGCCCCACCTATCCCGCCAACATAGGCGCTCATGGCCGTGCTCGCGAAACACAAGCCAGGCAGATAAAAAAGCGTATAGACCCAATACGTCCATCCGGCCACAAAACCATGAAATTCTCCGAAAGCGTCCCGCGACCAGGCATAGAGCCCTCCCTCTTCCGGAAAGCGGCTGCTAAGCTCCACAATCACCAGGGCGGTTGGAACAAAAAAGATGACCGCTGCGATAATCCAAAGGCTGATCGAGGAAGGGCCATTGTGAGCGGCGGCAGCAATCCAGCGCGGCCCCAGCACGGTGGCAATGTTGAAGAGAAGCACGTCCCAGAAGCCCATTACACGGGGTAATTGCGGATGTGCGGCGGATTCAGAACCAGGGTTCAAGGCCGAGTCACAATATCAGAGGCAAGAACGCTTTGAAATGCTGGTTCGCGGTCGCTTTTACACCGCCACGTCCAACGCCGGTATGAGCTCGTCTTGCAGGAGGAAATTGCGCAGGAAGGGGTCGGGCGAGGCCTCGAATTCGCTCCATGGACCAAAAAACGCGACTTTACCATCCTGCAAAAATACCAGTCGGTCAGCGATCTTTTTCCCTAGGTGCGTATCGTGTGTAACCACCACGGACGTCTTATGCATTGCCCGCTTCAGCTTGAGGATCAGATTGCTCATATGGGCGGCCATCAGCGGATCGACCATCGTGGTGGGCTCGTCGTAGAGAATCGCCTCCGGATCCTGCGCCAGAGCGCGGGCAATTGCCACCGCTCGTTTGGTGCCGGTGCTGAGTTCAGAGGGCAATCTGTCCAGGACGTCGCCGATTTCCAGCATGTCCGCCAATTCAGCCACGCGCGTGTCGATCTGTTCCGGCGAAAGGTCTTTGCGATCGTCGAGCGGAAACTCGATATTTTCGCGAATCGTCAGAGAATCGAATAGCGCGCCCGATTGGAACACCATTGTGACCCGCCGCCGAATCTGCACCAGCTGCTGCTCAGTCCAATCGGTAATATCTTGCCCGGCTACGATGACGCGCCCAGAATCCGGCTTCAGGAATCCGAGAATGTGCTTTAGCGTGACTGATTTCCCCACCCCGCTTCGCCCCATGATGACGCAGGTCTCCCCGGGGTCGACCGTAAAACTGACACGATCGAGCACAAGGTGATCGTCGAACGCCTTGGTGACTTCGCGGAATTCGATGTAATGGTCCATGCAGGCTGTACAAAGTCACAGATGAAGCAATTCTACGGCTCGGCCACGAAAGGTGCCAAAGGGTTTGTTGTCTGCCCTTCTGTCATCGACGTAACCATCTTATTTACAACCATATACAGGAACGCCCTTCATGTGTGTCAGGTAAGGCGATATCCACAGCCACCCGTTAGGCCACGGGACTCATCTTGACAGATGCCGGCCAGCTAAATACTATTAGCAGTCGCTTGAGGGGAGTGCTAATCACAGCTCTCGAGCGAATTCCAGACCAAGTCCGAACGAACAAGTTGAACACGCGATTGGAGGACAATCGACTATGGCTGTAAACGTAACTCCCTTGCATGACCGGGTGCTCGTAAGGCGGGTCGAGGAGAAAGAGACCGTCAAAGGCGGAATCATTATCCCCGATACTGCCAAAGAGAAGCCCCAGGAAGGTGAAGTCATTGCCGTCGGTGCGGGCAAGATTGAGAAGGGCGAGCGCGTTCCGATGGACGTTAAGGCGGGCGACCGCATTCTGTTTGGGAAGTATAGCGGCACTGAAATCAAAATCGAAGACCAAGAATATCTCATCCTTCGTGAAGAAGAGATTCTGGCTAAACTCGGCGGAGCGGCAAAGGCCGCGACGTCCAAGCGATAACGCTAGGCAGCAGTAAGACAGTAAGTGAAATTTGTGCAGTAAAAATCTTGAGGAGGAATTATGGCAAAGCAGATCGTGACTGGGGAAAATTCTCGCCAGTCCATTTTACGCGGCGTCAATTTGCTCGCTGACGCCGTGAAGATCACGCTGGGCCCCAAGGGCCGCAATGCCGTGATTGAAAAGAAGTTTGGCGCGCCGATCATTACCAAGGATGGCGTGACGGTAGCCAAGGAGATCGAGTTACAGGATCCGCTCGAGAATATGGGTGCGCAGATGGTGCGCGAGGTCGCTTCCAAGACATCGGATGTCGCCGGCGACGGCACCACCACCGCCACCGTTCTTGCGCAAGCCATCTTTCGTGAAGGCGTGCGGACGGTTGCCGCCGGGGCCAGCCCCACCGGCCTCAAGCGTGGCATCGAACGCGCCGTCGAAACGGCAATTGAGGAAGTTCGCAAGATGCACCGCGACGTCAAGGGCGACATGATCGCTCAGGTCGGCACCATCAGCGCCAATAATGATAAGCAGATTGGCGGCATCATCGCCGAGGCCATGAAGAAGGTCGGTAAGGATGGCGTAATCACAGTCGAAGAGAGCCGCACCATGGAAACCACCCTCGAAGTGGTGGAAGGTATGCAATTCGACCGCGGCTATCTCTCCCCCTACTTTGTCACCGATCCCGAGCGCATGGAGTGCGTCGTGGAAGATGTTCGCATTCTGATCCACGAAAAGAAGATCAGCTCCATGAAGGACCTTCTGCCTCTACTTGAGCAGATTGCCAAAATGGGTAAGCCGCTGCTGATCATAGCTGAGGATGTTGAGGGCGAAGCGCTCGCCACGCTTGTCGTCAACAAGTTGCGCGGCACGCTGCAATGCGCCGCCGTCAAGGCTCCCGGCTTCGGCGATCGCCGCAAAGCCATGCTTGAGGACATTGCCACCCTCACCGGCGGCAAGGCCATCACCGAAGATCTCGGCATCAAGCTAGAAAACGTCAAGGTTGAGGACCTCGGCCGCGCCAAGAAAGTCACCATCGATAAGGACAATACCACCATCGTCGAAGGCGGTGGCAAGGCTGCCGAGATCGAAGGTCGGGTGAAGCAGATCCGCGCCCAGGTCGAGGAAACCACCTCCGATTACGATCGCGAGAAGCTCCAGGAGCGGCTGGCCAAGCTCGTGGGCGGCGTGGCCGTAATCAAGGTAGGCGCGGCGACCGAAACCGAGCTCAAGGAGAAGAAAGCTCGCGTGGAAGACGCCATGCACGCCACCCGCGCTGCCGTCGAGGAAGGTATCGTTCCCGGAGGCGGCGTGGCGCTGTTGCGCTGCGTGGCTGCGCTCGACAAACTGAAGGCTGACGGCGATGAGGCCACCGGCATCAACATCGTCAAGCGCGCGCTCGAAGAGCCCTTGCGGCAGATCGCCTATAACGCTGGTTTCGAAGGCGCCGTGGTAATCGGCAAAGTCCGTGAATCCAAGGACGAAAACTTCGGCTTTAACGCCGAAACCGACGAGTACGGAGACATGGTCAAGATGGGCGTGATCGATCCTGCTAAGGTCACCCGCCTGGCCCTCCAGAACGCGGCCTCGATCGCCGGCCTCATGTTGACCACGGAAGCCCTTGTGGCCGACATTCGGGAAGAAGAGAAGAAGGCCGCTGGCGCCGCTCCGCATGGCGGCATGGGCGGCGGCGGAATGTACTAAACCGCTGCCAGAACAGCCACTCCTGGCTGTTCGACCAAATCGCACTAAAAAAGCGCCCGCCATTCGGCGGGCGCTTTTTTTAAGTGCGATCCGGGAGAACCGGCGCTTTGTCCGTCTTGTTTTGAGATTACCGGAGGACCACAGGAGGCACGGAAGTAAACTGTCAAGCAAATCTAAGTGCTGGACTTCGCCGCCGAAAGGAAAAAAGACGACGAACTGGCAAGAGCTTGCGCCTACATCTTCATCGATTCGTTACGGACGATCTCGTAGCGTTGTATAAGAGCGGCTACGCCGATGTGACGATCAGTATTCTCGGGCGGTTTGTCGACCCGAACCACTTTACCGATCGCGCGAATGAAGACTTCCGTGCCGCCCGTGACCTCGGCTGGCAGAGTCATCGTTAAGTCCAGCTCAGCGCCTGCGTCGAGCGGATTCTGGACGACAAAATAGACGCCCCTTGTAGAGATGTCGCGGGTCTTCCCGTTACACGCGTCCCTTTCTAGGGGTACACGGATGAGAACGGGCAAAGAAAGGTCATATCGTCGTGCCGTGCGACGGTCCGTCATAGCCCCCAGGTCTCCGACTTCGGTAGTCTCGATTATAAACCTGCAACGTTTCGCTATTAGAAGCAGCAATTTTCATTCCAGAGACCCAGCCGTGAGATCAAAGTGGGAGTGCCGAGTCTGTGGGAATCGTGCCGAATTTAAACGAGAGTTAACGCTCGTGTTAAGGTTCAGTAACTCCCGAAGAACAAAGGAGAAAGAGGAGGATGGGCCTTCGAGCTTTATCCGCCGAGCGGGCAAGACAAAAATCCGGCCGCTTCGATGGAAGCAAAACAATTGCAACCAGTCTTACCAGAACCCTTGTATTCCGAATGACTTTCGGGAAGCGAATACCTTCTATAGGCAATAGATTGCAGCTTCGCCTCAGTCCTCTTTACCTGCGGGCGCCAAGGCGGGGGGTGCCGGACTTCGAGTACGAGACCCTCTTCCCGCATCCAAGTTGAACTGCCGTATCTTATAAAGAAGAGCTTTATAGCTGATTCCCAGCATCTTCGCCGCATCTTTGCGGCACCAGTGGGTTTTCTCCAAAGCGTCCGCAATAGCCTCCATTTCAGCCTCGTCCTTCAGTCCTCGGACCAGCGCCTTTAGACCCTGTTCTTTCACAGGGGAGGGTTCTTCGCGCGGGGAGATGCGCTGCCGAGCAGCCGCCATTTCGACGAGTTCGCGGAAACTGCCTTCGTCGTCTTCGAGGATGACGTAGCGCTTCACAAAATTCTCCAACTCCCGCAAATTGCCGGGCCAGGCATAACGGATGGCCGCTTCGATCAAGTGTTGCGAAGGGTTCGGGGGCTCCTTCTGGAATTTTTCACTATATTTATTCAGGAAATGCCTGAACAGTAAGGGAATTTCCGTGGTCCTCTCGCGCAAAGGCGGAACATTAATCGACAGCACGTTCAATCGATAATAAAGGTCCTCGCGCAATCGCCCTGATTTCATGGCCTCTTGGACCTCCACATTCGTTGCCGCTAGCACGCGCACGTCGACGGCCACCATGTGGCGGCCGCCGAGCCGCGAGTACTGATGGTCCTGCAGGACGTGTAGAAGCTTGGCTTGCAGGTGAGGGCTCATTTCGGCGATTTCGTCAAGAAAGATGGTGCCCTTGTTGGCGAGCTCAAACTTCCCCGGCTTTGAACGTACCGCCCCTGTGAACGCTCCTTGCTCGTAGCCGAACAATTCTGACTCGAGCAATTCCCCTGGAAGGGCGGCGCAGTTGACCTTCACAAAGGGCTGATTCCGGCGCGTCGAACGCATATGAATCATGCGCGCCACGACTTCCTTTCCCACGCCGCTCTCGCCGCAAATAAATACGGGCACATCGACTGGAGCAATCTGCAAAATCTGCTGCCGAATACGAACCATCTGCGGGCTGGCGGCCAAGAAAGAAAGGTCTTCAGTCAAATGATCGCAGTATTCCCGCAAAGCCTGGTTTTCCTTGCGCAAATCCATTTTCTGCCGGCACTTCAAGATCGCCGCATCTAATTCCGCTTTTTCGAATGGCTTGGTCAGATAGTCCTGGGCTCCCAACCGGATGGCCTCGACGACGGTGGTAACTTCGTTAGAACATGAGAGCATGATCACGTTCAGGGTACGATCCACTTGGATGAGTTGACGTAGAGTCTCGAGCCCGTTCATCTCCTGCATCAGCACATCGAGAATGATGAAATCCGGACGATTATCAGTTTGCTGCACGGCTTCGAGAGCCTCCGGGCCGGAAGCGACAGAGGTAACCTGGTAGCCGTCAACCTCGAGCAATGTCTGTAGGTATTTGCGAATGCTCGGTTCGTCATCTACAACGAGAACGTGCTCTTTTTCACTCATTCGTCACCTGATCTATTTTCCGAACAGAGATTCTATTGATCCTCTTGCTTATCGATAGGGAGCAGAAACGTGAACGTGCAGCCCCTGCGCAGCTCGCTGTCCACCCAAATCTTTCCCCTATGAGCTTGAACGAGCCGCTTTGCTATGGCCAGCCCCAGTCCCATTCCGGACGATGTGCGGTCTACACGTACGAAATCTTCGAATATTTCCTGATGGTGCTCGGCTGCAATTCCAGAGCCAGTGTCGGTCACGGCCACGCGAACGCTGTTGGGCTGCTGAGTGCGCTGCCGGCGGCGATCCGTGGCCAGCATTTCCTTGGCCACGCGGCGCTCCCAAAAGTGCGGTTCGGCACGCAAGGTGACGCAACCGCCGGTGGGCGTGTGTTTCAGCGCGTTGTCCAAAAGATTGGCTACAGTCTGCTGTACCTTTTGGTAATCGAATTTGAATATCGGCAAAGCGTCATCGAACGTCGATTCCAGGCGCACATGATTCCGTTGGAAAGCCTCGTGCCAGCGCGTCGCTAACTCAGTCAGACAATCGCGCAGATCGTTATCGCGTAAGTGCAGCACCAGCTTCCCGCTTTCCAGTGTGGAATAGTTCAAGAACATGGAAACGAGGCGCACCAGGCGCTCACAACTATCTTTTGATTCCTGCAAAATGTCGGCCTGTTTTTCGTTGAGTTTGCCTAGAGAGCCCGAAAGCAGCAGGTCGTAGTAACCCTTGATCACCGCAAGCGGCGTTTTCAGCTCGTGAGCCGCTGACGCGAGAAACACCGTCTTTTGGCGGTTTACCTCCTGAAGCCGTAAATACGCAGCCAGCAAATTGCGATAGGTGATTTCCCGCTCCTGCAGCAACGATTGAACGGTGGGCTCGCAAGATTGGCTAACTGATGATGAGGAATCCGTATTGCCCGCTAGCTCGAGTCTGAGCACCAGTGATTCCGAATTTGGCAGTTGCGCGAGACGCGCGCGAACTCTGCCTGATGCCGTCTCTAGCTGAAGATCCACTTCGCTTTCACCGCTTTCAATCTGGCCGAGCAACACCTGCGGGTCCATGCGCAGGATGTCGCCAAAAAGATTCAGCCGCGCCCAGGCCCCGCTCTCCGGCAAGCTTAAAACCTGACGAGCGCGCTCATTAACGAGGAGCAGCCCTCCGCTGAGATTAGCCACCAGGACCGGCCCCTCAAACAGGTCCAAGAGTCTTAGCGTGAGGCTCGCTGGAAATGACTCGCTTTGACTCTCGACAGAAATAGCTTGCCGCAAAATACTCTCCCGAAAATTCTCGCTTTAAGTGAGTTTTAACTTCGCGAGGCTGTTAGAGCGGAAGAATAGTGGCAAAATATGCAGCAAAGTGTCAATGGTAAGAAAGTTCCATTTTGGTCGAAGGGAAAAAGATTTCTTCTTCCGAGCTCTCAATAAGCCGCTACAGAGAATAAGCCTTTATTTTGGTGGTGCTTATGGCCAGGCTGCGCTGGACAAGACTCGATTGTCTCAGAGAAAGGTACTGGTACAAAAGTACCAATGAGAACATATTTTCCCTCCAGCCAATCGGCAAAGTCCGACGCAATAGGTTCGGGATGTGAAGAAAATTGCCGCTTGAATGACTTCGATTGCACAAAACCTCGCCTCGGAATGGCTGTAGCGAGTGTTTTCACACGACTTTGCCGCGCAAAATGGAGCCTAAGCCAATGACCGGGATGGCCCCTAGCGTGCTTTCTCCTGAGCGAACCGTGTGCTATCCCAAATCCCCGTTGGGGTAAGCTGGGTTTATCGGATACGGAAACCCATGGCTACCCCCACTGACCCGTCACGGGCCAGCGCGCAGCCCGAGGACTCTTTCCTCGAGTTGCTCGCCGAGACGCTCGAAAACCTGGATCGGGTGCCCCGTGGGCAGTTTCTACAAAAATTCTTCAAGACCATCGCGCAACTTGAACTAAGCGAAAATGTGAGTTCAGAATATTGGGACCAGATTCTCGAGCGCCGGCGCCAGCTTGCCGATACGCTGGGTAAACCCGTTTCGCTGAAGGCAGCCATGGTGGACGTCCTCGCCTCGTCCACCTACCTCCGTGTTCCAGTCTTGATGGAATATGAGGAGCTTAAGAAACTTCAAAGCAATGCCACGACCGACCCACTTACAGGTCTCTATAATCGCCGGCTGTTCGAAGAGCATTTCGAAAAGGAATTGAATCGGGCGCTCCGATACAACCAACATTTGGCGCTTGTGATGCTGGACCTCCACCAGTTTAAGGAGGTCAACGATCGATACGGCCACCCTCAAGGCGACACCCTCTTACGGCAAGCTGCTGCCACGCTGCGCAAATCCCTGCGTACCTCAGATTATGCTTTCCGCATCGGCGGCGACGAATTTGCCCTTCTTCTCGTGCATTCTGATACTGAGCAGGCTAACACGCTGGCCCGCCGTATTCACGCCAACTTCGGTTCCGCTGTGGGATCGATGCAAGTCAGTGTTGGGCTGGGACTGGATTATGGTATTGCCGTCTTTCCGGTGGATGGCGACCAAAAAGACGTCCTGGTTCGTATTGCCGATCAACGTTTGTACGATATGAAGCACCAGCAGCGAAGTGGCACTACCCAGTCGCCCAGCGAGTCGCAACGTCTTGAGCAACGACAGGCACACATCGCCCCAATAAAGGGCACGTTTCGCCCCATCGGCACCCCAGCCGCGCCTCCGTTAGAGCCGCCTGCCTCCCCTATGGCGCCAGGACGTGGCGAGAAACGCAAATGGGAGCGCGTTTCGCTCGAGGGAACCCGGGCTTACGCTCAACTGGCCGACGACCCGCAAAAGACGGCGCGAGTGGTGGATTTGGGGTACGGAGGCGTCGCGCTGGAGACGGGACTTGCGGACGAATTAGGATCGCGGTTTTCAGCAGTCCTGCACGTTCCGATTCTTCCGCCGGTAAGGGTCGTCCTGAAAAAGCTTTACCAAATCCCCACGGGCAACGGTCGTTTGAGAGTAGGTTGCGCGTTCGTTTCCTGACCGCTGGTCAAACAAAGTTCGCTGCAGTGCCTTTAGAGCCGGCCTTGCCGAAGAGCACGCGCTTCAAACAGCAAGGCCTGCTGGACGCGTACAAGTCCCAAACTCCAGCGCAATTGCGCCTGATCTCGGCTCGCTCCATAAGCAAGAAGCAAAACTCCCAGCGACAGTCCTTGCCTACCGTCGGGAAGCCGCGCGGAAGCAATCTGCAATTCCACGCCAAGCGCATCGCCAGGTTCGCGCTCGAGCAACTTAGCTAGCCCGGCGGCGAAATCCTCATACTGATGTCTAGCCAAGCTTTGCGCGCCGTTTGAGATCGCGAGGTCGACGCGCGATGCAAATACGATCGGCACGGATTCCAAATTGCTGTCTGCGCTCCAAAGCTTGTAGCTGCCGATTGAGAACGGCGATTCCTGGTCGCTTAGACTCGATAGGAACCCGCGAAGAACGGCAAACTCGCGGGCGGCGGCGTCTCCTCTAATCGCTGCCGTGTCCCGGCCATCGAGTTGCTCGGAGTCGTGGCTGCCGGTTGCGGGCCGCTCCGGTGCAGTATCTGTTGTAATTACAACGCGCATCGCTGGCACGCTACACTTGCTGCACGCATGGAACAAGTGGAAATCAATCGCCATGTGCGCACGCTTAGCTCTGCAGGAGAACCTTGGTAGCTGCCTTGGAAAGTTCGCGGTGATCGCGTACTATTAGGATTGACCGTCAGCCAAGCGACGCGACTGTATTGTTCCCAACAATCGCGCAGAACGGCTGCGGAAGGAGTAAGAATGAAAGCCGGAATCCATCCTGATTATCACGAACTTACGGTACACTGCGCCTGCGGCAGCACCTTCAAGACGCGGTCCACCTACAAATCGAATCTCATGCGAGTCGAGATTTGCTCGAGCTGCCATCCCTTCTTCACCGGGAAACAGAAGCTACTCGACACAGCCGGACGCGTGGAGCGCTTTCAGCGCAAATACGAGAAGGCCGCCCAAGCCGCGCAAGCAGCCAAAGGCAAGAAGTAACCTTGCTGTTTCGCCGTGCAGGCGGGGTGTAGAATTTGCCGAGCATGGCCTCCCGTTCACCACACAACTCTCGCGAAGTTCAGGCGCCCGTAACTGTCGAGCATGCGGTTGCCAGCGTTACTCTACGGAATTCATTCGCGCACCCTTATGATTCCGCGATTGCCGCCGCTCGGACGTGCTATGCCCCCCGCCTGATTTCGCCGGAGGAGATCACCGAAAAGCAGCGCACGACCATAGGTGCGGCCACTTTTTATGCCGGCCATCACACTGTCTATCAGCACGCGCATTTCGAATTCGGTCTCGAGAACGTAAGCCGCCAATTCGTATGGTCCATGCTTCACGCTCATCCGTTTTACAACTCAGAGCAGCAAAGCCAGCGCTACGTTCGCCTTGACCGCGCACTGGCCTTTATTCCGCCATTCGGCGATCGCTTTAGCTCTTCCGAAGGAGAGATCTTCGAGCAGGCGGTCGCTCGCGCCTGGAGCGCTTATCGCGAACTAACGGTTCTGCTCAAGGATGACGCGCGCTGCATTCTCGCGGACATCTGGAACGTAGGCGCCATGTCGCATCCAAGGCGAATCGAGAAGGTGGAGCGGCAAGCCGAAAAACGGGCCATCGAAGTGGCTCGTTACGTTCTACCCGTGGCAGCGGCTACTACCATGGTGCACACCCTTTCGGGTGTCGTCTTGCACCGCCTGTGGCGCATGCAGCAGGCCGGCGACACGCCCACGGAGGCTCGCGCCGTCATCGGCCAAATGGTCGCGCGAGTTCGAGAAGTGGATTCGCAGTTCTTCGATCGATTTGATGGCGGCCCTCTGGAGGATTTGCCCGAATGGCACGAGGCGCCCTCTACGGGAGGCCAATTACAAGCGCGCGAGTTTGATGCCCGCCTTGGTGCCCGAACCTCGCTGCTGGTCGACTATTCTCCCGCCGCGCCCCGCGTGATGGCCCAAGCTTATCGCGCCGTCTTAGGGCTTAGCGAAGCCGAATGTTCCAACGCTGAGGCCTTGGACCGCATGCTCAATCCTGCCCGCAATCCCTATCGGCTCGAAACGCTAAACGTCGGGGTTCACGCTCCGCTGATGCGCCCTTTGCAGCATGCCAACTTCACATTTGCCAAGAAACTGAGTCATAGCGCCGACAGCCAGGATCAGCGCCATCGCATGGTGCCTGGATCGCGGCCGCTTTTAGTGCTCACCGATACTGCCGATCCCGATTTCATCACGCCCATGCTGATACGGGAAAATCCGCGCGCGCGGGAGATCTACGAACGCGCCATGCATGATTCCTGGAAGGCAAAAAACGAATTGCTTGATCGGGGCGTTCCGCGCGAATTCGCGCTATACCTTTTGCCCAACGCGAAGGCCATCAGGCTCTTTGAGAGCGGCTCGCTACTGCATCTGCTCCATAAATGGACCATGCGGACCTGTTTCAATGCGCAAGAGGAGATCTACCAAGCCTCCATGGAAGAAGTGGCCCAGGTCTGCTCCGCCATGCCCGAACTGGCGCGCTACATCGGGCCGCCTTGCTATGTGCGCGCCGGAGTGACGACTCCTATCTGCACGGAGGGTTCGCATTTCTGTGGGGTCAAGGTATGGCAGGAGTTCCCCAAAATCGAGCGCCGCATATGACTCGTCGCGGAACTTTGGCCTACTACTTGGCCGCTTGGGTGATCGGCTGTTTCGTAGTCTCTTTCCTGCAGTGGATAGGCGACGCAATCGCCGGCGATCTTAGGCCCGCTTCGGCTTTGCTGACCACTTACTTCTTTTCATTGGTCTTCGGCGCGGTTGCCGTCTTGCTGTTTTCCTCGTTGCTTCGCCTATCCATGCGCCTGCTGGGCACTCATAACCTATTGGCCTGGCCGCTGGCAGGAGGGCTGCTCGCTCTACTTTTGATCGTTGGATTCATTCACGCCCAAGGCGCGCTCCTTTCGCTTCGTTCCGGTCCGCTCGGCGAGATTCTCTTTGGTGTAGCCTTGAAGACCGCGGATGCCCTGGGCGGGCGAAACCTCTGGCTGGTGCCCGTCGATGGCGCGATTACGGCCCTGGTTCTTTGCCTTGTGGACCGGGCCTTTGCTGGCCCGAACAAAGCCGCTGAGCCGAAACATTCTATAGCCTAATGGGTTAAAACCCCCGAACCGGAGAGTTGCTTTCGTTCTCGCGAGCGTCTATTCTGAGAACGGTTCTTTGAGCATGCTCACCTCGTTTTATTAGCTTCCTTCTATGCGCGGGCCGCGCTCCCGGCGTCTCTTGCCCGCTCCGCGGTTTTGCCTGACATCCAATCGTTTTTGTAGAGGTGCGCTATGGCGGCTCTTACATTATTTGAAAAACTCGATCACATCGAATCGCGCTACCAGGAACTGACCGCGCAATTGTCATCGCCCGAAGTTCTGAACGATTCTTCCCGATACCAGAAACTCGCGCGCACGCACGCCGATCTCGCCGAGGTCGTGGAAAAGTATCGGGAGTGGAAAACGGTGGAGAAAGGCCTGCACGGCGTCAAGCAGATGTTGGTGGAAAGCGAAGACGCGGAAATGAAGCAACTGGCGCACGATGAAGAGCGCCAACTGCTCGAACGTAAGAATGTGGTGGAGAGTGAGTTGAAGCGGCTGCTACTGCCGAGAGATCCAAACGACGAAAAGAACGTCATCCTGGAAATCCGGGCCGGTACCGGCGGGGATGAGGCTGCTCTTTTCGCCGCGGAACTCTTTCGCATGTACTCGCGTTATGCGGAATCGCAGAGATGGCGTGTCGAGGTGCTGGAAAGCTCCCCCTCTTCTCTCGGAGGGATAAAGGATATTGTCGCGGCCATTCAGGGCGACAAAGTCTATTCCAAGCTCAAGTATGAAAGCGGAGTGCATCGCGTGCAACGCGTCCCCGCCACCGAACAGCAGGGGCGCATCCATACCTCCGCGGCTACGGTGGCCGTGCTTCCGGAAGCCGACGAGATCGATATTAAGATTGAGCCCAAGGATCTGCGCGTCGATACATTTTGCTCCTCGGGGCCGGGCGGCCAGTCCGTGAACACAACCTATTCGGCTGTGCGCATTACCCATTTACCCAGCGGATTGGTGGTGTCGCAGCAGGACGAGAAATCGCAGATCAAGAATCGCGCCAAGGCCATGCGCGTATTGCGCGCCCGATTGTATGAGTTGGAGCAGCAGAAACAGCACGACCAAATTGCCGCCGAGCGCCGCGGCCAGATCAAGACGGGCGACCGCTCCGAAAAAATTCGTACCTATAATTTCCCGCAGAATCGGATTACCGATCATCGCATCGGGCTCACCTTGCACCAGCTCGGCGACGTCATGGATGGCAAGCTCGCGCCCCTGGTCGATGGTCTGGTTACGCACTACGAGGCCGAGCGCCTGAAACAGGAATTAGTGGAAGCGTGAAAACGGCGACGAGGTCGGGGGTGGAGGCGAAAACGGGAGAACTGCGAACGCTCTTGCAAAGAACCATCGCGCGTCTCGTGCAATGCCAGACTCCTTCCGCGCCCCTCGCGGCCGAGCTTCTGCTGATGCACGTTCTCCGGCGCGATCGCGCCTGGTTCTATGCCCATCCTGAATACGAACTGACCTCGGAAGAGGCTGCGACGTATGCGGAATTGATCGAGCGGCGCGCCAATGGTGTTCCAACACAATATTTAACGGGCAGCCAAGAGTTTTGGGGGCTGGAATTCGAGGTAGGCCCTGGGGTTCTGATCCCCAGGCCGGAGACCGAACACGTAATCGAGGTCGCGCTGTCGCGGATGGGAACGCGGCGCACGCATCCATTGCGTGTGGCCGATATCGGAACTGGCTCCGGATGCATCGCGATCGCACTCGCTTCCGAACTGCCGCATGCGGAGATCGTCGCCACGGACATTTCGGCGTTAGCTCTTGATTACGCGCAGAGAAACGCTGCGCTGCACGGTTTCTCGCACCGGATACACTTTCGACAGGTCGACATCCTGCCATCCGCTGCGGACGCTGACGGCCAGGCGTCCAGCGCGCCCGACCGATTCGACCTGCTCGTCAGCAATCCTCCCTACGTGGCTCGTAAGGACGCGCCACAACTCCCGCGGGAAGTGCGCGACCACGAACCTGCGGAAGCACTTTTCGCCGGAGATCAGGGCTTGGACTTTTACCCGCGTCTCATCCTTGCAGCGGAACGTTCGCTCAGCGCGGGCGGAACTCTTGTTCTTGAAATTGGTTACAACGGCGCGAGTTTCGTGCGATCGCTTTTGTCCGCGTGCCCATGGTCTGACGTGAGCGTCACGCTCGACTTGGCCGGAATCGAGCGCGTGATCTCAGCCCGGCTCTCTCATTGATCCGGCTTTCCCCATCGGCACTTCAACACTCAATCGAAAACGACGGTCTTGCTGCCGAACACTAGGACCCGGTTCTCCAAGTGCCAGCGGACGGCGCGCGAAAGGGCAATCTTCTCGAGATCTCTGCCTTTTTGAATGAGATCTTCGAGAGTGTCGCGATGGGATATTCTCACCACGTCTTGCTCGATGATCGGCCCGTCGTCGAGCTTTTCCGTAACATAATGCGCAGTCGCTCCAATCAGCTTCACTCCTCGCTGAAAGGCTTGCTCGTGTGGCTTTGCGCCTACAAACGCAGGCAAAAAAGAATGATGGATGTTGATTATGCGTTGGGGAAAGGCGCGCGCGAACTCTGGAGACAGGATCTGCATGTAGCGAGCCAGCACGATGAGTTCGATTTTGTGCTGCCGAAGCAGTTCAATTTGCCGGCGCTCGGCTTGGGGCTTGGCATCCGCGTTGATCGGGATCTGCTCGAAACGGATGTCATAGAAATCAGCGTGCTGGGAAGCATCATTATGATTGCTGATGATCAGAGGGATCTCACAAGCAAGCTCGCCCGAACGCTGGCGGTAGAGCAGGTCTACCAGGCAGTGGTCCTGCTTGGAAACGAAGATGGCTAAGCGTGGACGGTTTGCGGAGAACGCCAGCCGCCACCGCATCCGAAATTTCGTCGCAATGGGTTCAAAGAGAGCGGGGAACTCGCGTAGGTCCATGAGAAATCCGCTCAAGTCCCATTCCACCCGGCATAAAAAGAGGCCCAATTCCGCCGCCTGATGCTGATCGGCGTGCAGAATGTTTCCCTCGTACGCCAGAACGAAGTTGGCAATCGCCGCCACAATGCCTTTTTGGTCGGGGCATTCCACGAGTAAAATGGCGCTGTTTTTCAGGTTTTTCAGGCTCACCTCCGGGCCTCATTTTACCTGACCTGTGTTGTATGCTGCGGCCGCTCGTTCCCTTGGCGCAACCTGTGAGAAAATTGCCACAACGCTTATGCCCAGGCTCGCCCATTTCCGAGCCAAACGCGACGCCGGCTCGCTCTCCCCGGGAACCACGCCCATTCTGCACGTGGATATGGACGCGTTTTTCGTTTCCGTGGAGTTGCTCCAGCGTCCCGAGCTGCGCGGTAGGCCTGTGGTCGTCGGAGGACAGCCGGACCGCCGCGGGGTCGTGTCGGCGGCGAGCTACGAAGCCCGCCGCTATGGCGTTCACTCGGCGATGCCTCTGCGCACTGCGGCGAGGCTCTGCCCCGAAGCCGTCTTCCTTGAGGGGCGCCACGATCTGTACGCTGAATGGAGCGATCGCGTAGCCACCATTCTCTCCAGGTTCTCACCGATCGTGGAGATGGCTTCGATAGATGAAGCTTATCTCGATCTTTCTGGAACCAGCCGTCTCCACGGACCCCCGCTTGCCGCCGCTCACGCCCTCTTGACCGAAATCGGCGCGACCACAGGACTGCCCTGCTCCGCCGGTCTCGCTCGCACGCGACTTGTTGCGAAAGTGGCATCGGATCAAGCCAAACCGCGTGGACTGGTGTGGGTGCCAGCGGGCGCCGAGGCCAAGTTTCTCGCCCCTCTTGGCGTGCGCCGGATTCCAGGGATCGGCCGCGTTACCGAAGCGGCCTTGCGTACAGCGGGAATCGAAACCGTTGGCCAGCTGGCCCTTATTCCGCAAGAGCGGTTGGAGGAACTCTTTGGACGATGGGGCACAGCCCTTTGGCGGAAAGCGCGCGGGGAGGATTCCTACGAATTCGTGATTGATGCCGAACCAAAATCAATTTCCCATAGTCATACGTTTGGATCCGATACCCGCGATCGGACCGTGCTCGAATCGATGCTGAGCCGCCTCTGCCAGCAAGGTGCCAAGCGATTGCGCGAGTCCGGCCTGGATACCCGCACCGTGACGCTCACGCTTCGATATACCGGATTTCAAACCGCGACGCGCTCCAAGACTTTGCCTGACCCTACCCACCTCGATCCATTGCTCCTCTTGACGTTGAAGCGCCTTTTCGAGCTGCACTGGGATCGGCAGCCGGTGCGCCTCATTGGGATCGAATTCGCAGCCTTATCCCACGGCGCAAACCAGCTATGCCTTTTTGATCCTGAACGCCGGCAGAAGCTGGAGCGGCTCGCTCGCGCCACCGACGAACTGCGGGATCGCTTCGGATTTGCAAAGGTTCAGTTTGGCGGCTCGTTGACTCCCAAAAACCGCTAGCTCGAGGGCCCAGGGCTAGCCGCGCAAAGATACGTCCTGGTTTGCCTTGGCCCCATAGTTCGGCAGGCGCATAATTGCCGTATGACCCCGCGCGATCTCGCGGCGGACGTCTGCCGTCAGCTGCAAAGTTCCGGATTCCAGGCTTATCTCGTAGGCGGCTGCGTACGAGACCTCCTGCTCGGTCGCGAGCCGGAGGATTACGACGTCGCCACGGACGCGCATCCTGCTCGCGTGCAGGAGCTTTTCCCGTCGAGTGTCGATGTGGGTGCGAAATTCGGTGTCATTCTTGTGGTAGCGGATGGCGCGCAGGTCGAAGTGGCTACCTTTCGTTCAGACCTCGGCTATTCCGACGGGCGCCACCCTGATCGGGTCGAGTACTCCAGCTCACCCGAGCAAGACGCTCTTCGCCGCGATTTCACCATTAACGGCATGATGCTGGACCCGGAGACAAAGCAAATACTGGACTTCGTCGGAGGACGAGAGGATCTCGAAGAAGGAATTGTGCGCGCTATTGGCAACCCAGACGTCCGTTTCCGCGAAGACCGCTTGCGAATGGCGCGTGCCGTCCGCTTCGCAGCCCGCTTTGGCTACGTCATTGACCCTGCTACCTTTGAAGCCATTTCCGCCGCGGCTCCGCATATCACTTCTGTCTCCGCGGAACGACTGCGCGATGAGCTAACGAAGGTTCTTACCGAGGGAGCGGCCCGCCCCGCCTTTGAACTTTTGGACTCAACGGGATTGTTGAAGGCATCTCTGCCGGAAGTCGCAGCCATGCAGAACGTCCCTCAACCCCCGGAATTTCATCCCGAAGGGGATGTCTGGAGTCATACGCTACTCATGCTCGAACGCCTCAATCCGCGCTCGTCGCCAACGCTGGCTTGGTCTGTCCTGTTGCACGATGTCGGTAAGCCTCCGACGTTCAGGTCCGCTCAGGAGACCGGGGATCGCATCCGTTTCGATGGTCATGCAGAGATTGGCGCCCTCATGGCCGCCGCCATCTGCCACAGGCTTCGTTTTTCAGCGGACGACATCCAACAGATTGAGGCTCTTGTGGCGAACCATCTTCGGTTCAAAGACGTCCTTCAAATGAGGCCGGCTACGCTCAAGCGCTTCGTGCGGCTGCCCAAGTTCGAGGAAGAGCATCTCGAGCTCCACCGTCTCGATTGCCTATCCAGCCACGGCAATCTCGACGCTCACGAATTTGTGCGCCGCTTCTTACGGGAAACGCCACCCCAGGAAGTACACCCACAACGGCTGTTAACCGGCGACGACCTGAAAGCCATGGGCTTTCAACCGGGGCCGTCCTTTAAGGAAATCCTCCACGCCGTAGAGGAGGGCCAGCTGGACGGGCGTCTAACTAATCGCGAGGAGGCTCTGAACTTCGTGCTTCATCAATACCGGCAAGCCGGTGAACCCGGAGCGGTCTGAGGCCTCAAAATGAGTAGGGGTAACCAAAAGGAAATGCTTGGCTTGGCGGACTATTGGAAAGGAATGGAAGTTTAGTATATGATGCTCATGTTTGTTTAGTATAAATTTATCGATATTTTGCACCTATTCCATGATCCCTCTCATCTAAAGGGTCTGGCGATGCAAATGCTCTAATTTCTATGTTTCGCCCGGGGGTTTTATGGCTGAAAAAAATGACAAAATAGTTGTTCCATCCGAATTGCCCGTATTGCCCGTACGCGATACCGTGCTGTTCCCCGGAGGAGTGTTGCCCCTGACTGTCGGGCGCGAAAGCTCGTTGGCCTTGCTCAATTCTCTTCAGGGCGAAGAACGCCTTCTGGCCGTCGTCGCGCAGCTCGATCCGCGCGTCGAAGACCCCACTGAGGTTGACCTTCACCGCGTGGGCACGATGGCTAAGTTACACAAAACAGTAAAGATGCCTAACGGTAATCTCGTCGTTTTCGTCGAGGGCCTGGAGCGCATTCGCGTCGTATCCGTCGCCACGCTCAAGCCGTTCCTGCGTGCAAATGTCGAGCCGGTGGCGAACCTGATCGGTCCTCGGGATACGGAGCTCTCCGCCCTCGAAAGGAATGCGCGGGAGCTCTTCCGGGACGTTGTGGCCAGGTCGCCACAGCTTTCCGACGACCTGCAGACGGTAGCCTTAAATATCGAGATCCGGTCAGGCTGGCTGATTTCATTGCCGCCAACCTCCCTTCTCTAACGACCCTTTTGCGGCAGGAACTGCTCGAAACTGCGGACGTCCGCAGAAGGCTCGAGACCCTGGTCCGTGAATTGTCGAAGGAGATCGAGGTTCTGGATTTGCGCAATAAGATTCAAGAGCAAGTCCAGGAGCAGGTGAGCCAGAGTCAACGGGAGTACCTGCTGCGCGAGCAAATGAAGGCTATTCAAAAGGAGCTCGGCGAATCCGACGACGGTCAGGCCGAAATCGACGAACTACGTACGAAGCTGGACGAATCCGGCATGCCTGCGGAAGCCCGCAAGGAATGCGATCGCGAACTCAAGCGCTTGCAGAAGATGACGCCTGCCTCGGCCGAGTACATGGTGGCACGAACTTATCTCGAGTGGATGACTGCACTTCCCTGGATCAAGTCTTCTGGAGCGCCGGAGATCGACATTCCGAATGGACAGAAAATCTTGGACGAAGACCATTACGATCTCGAGAAGGTAAAAGAGCGAATACTCGACTATCTCGCGGTCAAGAAGTTACAGCCGGGAATGAAAGGCCCGATCCTCTGCTTCTTGGGGCCTCCAGGAGTCGGCAAGACCTCGCTCGGTAAATCGATCGCTCGCGCTCTCGGGCGAAAGTTCGTACGCATATCCCTCGGTGGAATGCACGACGAAGCCGAGATCCGTGGGCACCGTCGAACCTATATAGGCGCTTTGCCGGGCCAGATCATTCAGGGAATCCGCCGTGCCGAAGCCAACGATCCAGTGTTCATGCTGGACGAGGTGGATAAGTTAGGGCGCGACTTCCGCGGCGATCCTTCTTCGGCGCTGATGGAGGTTCTCGACCCTGAACAGAATTCGGCTTTCCGCGACCACTATCTCGATGTGCCTTTCGATTTGTCGAAGGTTCTGTTTATCGCCACCGCCAACTGGATTGATCCTATTCCCGAGCCCCTGCGGGACCGGATGGAGATCATCGAACTGGCAGGCTATACAGAGGTGGAGAAACTGCACATCGCCAACAAGTATCTGATCCCCAAGCAGGCTACCGAACATGGCCTGAAAGTGGGCGACCAGATCGAGTTCACCGATGACGGATTGCGTGAAGTGATCCATAGCTACACGCGGGAGGCTGGCGTCCGCAATCTGGAACGCGAGATCGCCACCGTCACGCGGAAACAGGCCCGTCGACTGGCGGAGGGCAAGACCGACCGCATGGTCGTGACTCCGGCCGTGGTGCGCGAAACCCTTGGTGTTCCGCGATTCCGCGCCGAGCGCGAAGTCGAGGACCGCGTCAAGCAACCCGGCGTTTCCATCGGGTTGGTCTGGACGCCGGCGGGGGGCGACATCGTCTTTATCGAAGCCACCCGCATGCGAGGCGGAAAGCAGTTCACCATGACGGGGCACCTGGGCGAGGTGATGCAGGAATCCATGACCGCAGCGCTATCGTGGGTACGTGCGAACTCGGAGCGTTACGGCATCGATTCCGACTTCTTCCGCAAGCAGGATATTCACATCCACGTGCCTTCGGGCGCGGTCCCAAAGGATGGTCCTTCTGCGGGAGTCGCCATGGTCACAGCCCTAGTCAGCCTCCTGAGCGGACGGCCCGTGCGTCCGAGGGTTGCTATGACCGGTGAGATTTCGCTCTCGGGCTTTGTTCTGCCTGTGGGCGGCATCAAGGAGAAGGTGCTCGGCGCGAAGCGTGCAGGCATCCGCGAAGTGATCCTGCCCGCGGAAAATGAGTTGAACGTGGCCGAGGATTTCCCGGAGTTGCCCGAAGGGATACAAATCCATTACGTTCGTACTGCCGAACAGGCGCTGGACCTCGCTCTGGGTCCAGCGTCTCCTGGCTTCTCTTTGGAGGCAGCTCCCCGGCCTCCGCAGGGACCCACGCCCACTTCTCCGGCCGTACACTAGGTTGGCCACTTCGAAATCCGCAAAAAGGCTTGGCTGAGGCCAAGCCTTTTTTTTCGCTTCAGATTTTGCTTGCGCTACTCCCTGCCTATGCCTCAGGTTGTGCGTAATGGCCCCCGGGCGAAAACTCTTTCTTACTCACGCAGGGGAGTTGGCACACCGGCTTGTAACCACCATAGCTCGCAATGGTATGGCCATCGAATTCGTGCGCGCCTATGGCGAGCGCCATCATCGTCCGAAGATCGCGGCTAATGCCGAGCGGCTTCGGGAGATGGAATCGACCATTAGCCGAGAGGCCTTGCTGCTGGTCGCCGCGGACGTGCGCCGCCTTTTGCCACAAGCTTTTGGATCATCCCATGGGACCGGTTCTCAAGGTTTTGAGCTATGCGATCTCTTCTACAGGGAGTTCCTTGACTCCCTGGGCCGCGCGTTGGAGTGGCCGTCCGTCGAAGCCGAAGCGGAGTCGGAGGCTTTTGACAAAGACCTCGCGATTTATGCCCGCTGGCGCGAACGCAATGCCACCTTGTCTGCGAAGGCCCTGCGTTCGGCGAATGACGCTCCGTTCCCCGACCGCTGCGCGATCTTGCTTGATCCGGCAATGATGGAGCAGGCCCGGCGCGCTGCCGCCATATTTCAGACGGATCTTTTGCGAATCGGGGCACGCATTTTCGGGAGGCTTGGACGCCACGCTTCCCGCCGTCCCGAGCCATCGGGTGCCCAGGCGCGATCCGCCGGCGTTCGTGCCAGGAAGAGCGCTGCAAGTACTCCAGCGAAACGCCCTCGCTCGGGGCGCAAACCGATAAATCGGGCCAAGCCTCCGCGCCGGCGGCACTAATCTAGCTTTTGTCCGGGTGGCGATGGGGTTCTGCTCGCGCCACACAGCCAAAAACATCCGCGAGCCACCCCCACGCTTTTGGTATTCTCCCTTTCGTGATTACCGCTTTCTATTTTCTTGTGCTTGAGCAGATCCTGCAGGGCTTCTACAGCCTATGGCAGGGGGTTGAGTGGCTGAAGATGGCCCGGCGACGTTTGGGTGCGGCGACCGGCTTTTATGCGCCCCGGGTTGCGCTGATCTGTCCCATAAAAGGAATGGAGCAGGACCTGGAAGGGAATCTCTTGTCCCTCATTCATTTTGAATACCCGCAATACGAAATTTTCTTTGCCATCGCTGTCGCGGACGATCCCGCGTATCAACTGCTCGAACGAGTTGCATCTGTAAGCAAGCGGCCAGTGCACATCGTTCGTGCGGGACGCGCCCTGGATTGCAGCGACAAAGTCCATAATCTCGCCGCCGCTGTCGCTCAACTGAATGACCAATTTGACGTTTTGGTTTTTACGGATTCGGATGGGCGGCCCTCTCGGCGCTGGCTGGCCCGGCTCGTAGCGCCCCTGGCAGACACCAACGTCGGCGCCGCAACCACGTTTCGCTGGTTATTCCCCAGCCGGCGCGGCTTCTGGAACGCTTTGGCGTCCGCATGGAGCGCTTCTACCGCGACTTACCTTGGCGACCACAAACGTAATTTTTGCTGGGGCGGTGGAATGGCCATTCGGCGTCAGCGCTTTGACCAGCTCCGTATCCTGGATTTCTGGCGAGGCGCGGCGAGTGACGATTACGCCCTCACGCTGGCCATTCACAATAATGGATTGCGGATCGTTTTTGTTCCCGAATGTCTGGTTCCTTCAGGTTGCTCCTTCACGGCCAGATCGTTCTTCGAATTCACGAATCGGCAGCTCGTCATTACCCGCGTGTACGCCCCGAAGCTATGGCTAACTGCCTTGATGGCCCATTTGTTCTATTGCGCCGCGATTCTGACGGGTGTCGCCTCCTGGATCGTAAGCTCCATGAGTGGATTGCCCAGCATGCAATTCATTGTGCTCCTGTTGATCCCTCCTCTTTTTGCCGCGGTACGGGGTGTCCTCCGGTTGGTTGCTGCCTTGGAGCTGCTTCCGGAGTTGCGGGAACAGCTGCTCAGCGAAGGTTGGGTGTGGGTCTTGCTCGCCCCGCTGGTTCCCTTCGTGTACGTCTATAACTCCTTGACGGCCGCGTTTACGAGGAAAATAACCTGGCGTGGTATCCGTTATGAGCTGCTTTCACCCGCTCGCACCCGGATTATTGCCCGTTAAAACCGTTTTTCGGCTGCTTCAATGCCTTTATTTCACCGGTCAAGCGGCAAATTCTGCACTCCGCATGCAAACAATTCCCCTGATACCCCCCGGGCGGGCCGCTAGACTCCCGGTAAACTACTGATTCCTCGATACGGGAAAAACCTTAGAGAGTGGCATCCTCATTGCAACATCACTGTACGAAGCTTGCGGCGGTTGCAGGGGCGAAATCGAGTAAGAGCTGTACGCCTTATGAGATGGCCCTTCAGGGTTACCCAGCCTGAGTAAATCCAAAGTAGGTCCGAGAATCCGCAGCCTTGGATTTCGGACAACGCGAGGTCGTTCTGAATAAGACACGGACCAACACGGTAGTGAATCCTATTCCCGCAAAGGCACACTCGCTGGAACCAGGCGCTTTCGTTTTTTGTGAACGAACGTCAGGGGCGGCGCGATTTCAAGTCGAAGCTCCCGAAGGCATCTTGCCGCTGGAACGAGCGGCTAGCATGCTTGCTATGCACTGTCTGGTTCGCGGCCAAGCTCCCTCCGATTACACCGTACTCGTCGTACCTCGTGGAAGCCTGCTCGATTCGGTCGGGCGGCGTGCGCAAGAATTACTGGACGCCGGTCGCGCTATTGGCTCGGAAGTTCGCCTGAGCCCGCGTGAGCGAGAGGTCCTCGAGTGCGTGCTGCGAAATCTTTCCAATAAGGAGATCGGCGCGCGGCTGAATGTCTCCGAGCGCACCGTCAAGTATCACGTTTCGGCCTTGCTGGCGAAGTTCAATGTCCGCGATCGCGTGAGTCTGATGCGCGAAGCCACGAGCGGGCTGCGGTCTTCTCCTTCCGGGCCTCCCGTAGACACGCTGTTCGGTTTCCCTGTCTCGGCGCAGGAAACGGCTGGGGAAATTGCCTCCGAAATTCCATCTGTGGGCGAGCGTGTCTTACGAATGCCGGGAAATGCGCGCGTCGGATGACGAAGACAACCGTGCCGCAGTGCACGGGTGAACCATTGCCGTGCCGCAGCGCACGGGAACTTCGTTACTAGCGTTCCGCATGAGATGGCCCGCTGGCTCGAGCGCGTTGAACGAGCCAGCGGGCCTTTTCTTTATCCCCATGCGAAGCAGGACCGCTTCGTGGAAAGTTAGCTGTCGGTTTATTTCAGCGATTCGTAATTTTTCTCGATCTCTTCCCAGTTGACGACGTTCCACCAGGCCTCGATGTAGTCCGGCCTGCGGTTTTGATACTTCAGGTAATAGGCGTGCTCCCAGACATCCAGGCCCATCACCGGCTTGCCCCCGCTCATAACTGGATTGTCCTGATTGGGCGCTGATTCAAGGGTCAACTTTCCATCTTTGACGAAGAGCCAGGACCAGCCCGATCCAAAGCGCGTCACCCCGCCCTGACTGAATTTCGTCTTGAAGTCTGCGAAGGATCCGAATGCGGAGCGAATCGCTTCACCCAGCTTTCCTTTGGGCTCGCCGCCGCCGCCTTTTTTCATAATCTTCCAGAACATGGAGTGATTCATATGGCCGCCGCCGTTGTTTCGCACGGCGGTGCGGATGTTTTCCGGGACCCGGTCAAGATTACTCAATAACTCTTCGATCGAGAGTCCTTGGAGATCGGCGTGTCCCTCGAGGGCCTTATTCAAGTTCGTGACGTAAGCACCGTGGTGCTTATCGTGGTGAATCTCCATTGTCATCTTATCGATATACGGATCGAGCGCGTCCGCCGGATAGGGAAGCGGAGGAAGAACGTGGGCCACATGACCCTCCTTCGGTGAGGTAGCTTGCTGTGCCATAAATTTCGCCTCCTACGTAATTTGTCCTGTAAAGCTAACAAACGTTGGATGTAGGCTGGGCGGTTCCGGGCACCGGCTAATCTTAGCGCCCCTCGAGAGGACAGTACAACTGCGCCACGGCACGAGCATTGAAGTTACGCACGCGGCTGCTCGTAGGCGACGAGTCTTCATCCCAATCGCGCTCGACGGGCGCCTACGCCGCGCCCGTGCGGGTCGAGCCGTCAAAAGGCCATTCGCCACGGCGAATGGCGCGCAGGAAATAAAGAACCAGGCCCAGCACCAGCACCACGATCGCATAACGAATTTCCCTCAGGAAATTCGGCCGCGAAATCAGCATGTAGAGGAACCCGGCGATGGCGCAAAGGGCCGGCAGCGGATACAGCCACATGCGGAAAGGACGCGGCATCTCCGGATGCCGCGCGCGCAAAATCAACAGGCCCACCTGCTGCAAGAGGAATTGCAGCAGAATCCGAATCACCACCAGCGCGGCGATCACTTCGGTCAATTGCAAGAAGCAGAACGCGGTGGCCACCGCGCCCAGGACGAGCAGCGAAACGTGCGGGAATTTGTAGCGCGGGTGCAGACGGGCAAACACGCCGAAGTAATTTCCGTCGAGCGCCGCGGCATACGGCACGCGCGAATAGCCCAGCAATAACGAGAAGATCGATCCGAACGCCGTCCACATGATCAGCAGTGTCACCAGCTTGCCGGCCCACCCTCCATAAATCTGCTGCATGAAAACAGAGATCACTGAGGAGCGCGCGTTGTCGCTCACCTGCCCCTGCAACTGCTGCCAGGGGATCACGCCAAGAACGCTGACGTTCATAAGCAGATAAATTGCGGCAACCAGCCCCACCGAAATCAGCACGGCGCGAGGCACGTTGCGTTCCGGCTTCTCTACCTCGCCCGCCAGATAGCAAATGTTGTAGTAACCCCAGTAATCGTATGCGGTCACCAGCATGGCCGCGCCAAGGCCGGTGAAGAAATCGGTGGAGGGCGTGAAAGCCCCCGGCGGAAAAGCGAACGCCTGCCCCGCGTGAAAATGAGTGACGCCCGCGCCAATGACCCAAGCGACCGTCGCAAGGACGCCTCCCCACAGGAATTTCGAAAGCCGCCCAATGCTCGTGATGCGGCGATAGAGAAGCGCGACCGCTAATGCGCACGTGCCCATGGCCAGCCAGGTTCCGGGGGTGATCACCACATTTGCTTCCAGGCGCCCCAGCAGCGGTACGGCAAGATGCAGGTTGCGTTCCAGCAAAACGCCGCGCAGGTTCGGCCAAAGGTAACCCGCATAAGCCGCAAGGCCGATGCAACCGGAAGCAATCGAGAGCGGCGCGCTGAAGGTCAATTGCCAGATAAAAAGAAAGGACATCAGGCGGCCCAGGCTCTTGGGCCCGTAAATCTGCTTTAGATATTCGTAAGGACCGCCGGCGCGCGGCATGGAGGCGCCCAGCTCGGCCACCACCAGGCCGTCGCAAACCGCCAAAGCCGCGCCAAGAATCCACCCGAGCAAGGCCTGCGGGCCGTGCATGGCGGCAACCACGAGCGGAAGAGTTATGAACGGGCCCACGCCAATCATGTCCAGCATGTTCAGCGCGACCGCGCTCGTTAGGCCCATGCCCCGAATCAAGCTCTGCTGTGGAGCTTCCTGTGACGCTGCTGCCTCAAGCGCGGAAGTTTGGCGCGGGGAACTATCGGGCGCGCCGTCTTTGGGGGAGGGCTCACTGCGGCGCACGCTCAGGCGCCGGCGTGAACGGCGGTTTCCAGCACGCGGCGGTAGTAATCCTCATAGTGCGGGATAATGTCCTCGGCGCAGAACTGGCGGCGAGCGTCTTCGCGCGCACGCCGGCCCATCTCCCTGCCGCGATCGGCGCGAGAGAGAATCTCCAAGGCATGGCGCGCGGCGGAAACGACGTCGCGCGGCTCGACAAGATAACCGTCAACGCCGTGCTCCACCACCTCTGGCATGCCCCCTGTCATGGTGCCGATGACGGGCACTTCGCAGGCCATGGCTTCGAGCGCCGCCAGACCAAAAGATTCCAGATCCGAAGGCAGCAGGAAAAGATCGGCCACGCCGAGCTTTTCGTAAACCCGATCCTGCTTGCCGAGCAAGAACACATCCTTGGTGAGCCCCTTGCGGCGAATCGTCCATTCGACGGCGCCGCGGTCGGGACCATCCCCGATCAGCACCAGTTTGGCCGGCATCTTGCGTCGCACGAGGTCGAAAATTTCCACCACATCCGTGACGCGCTTGACCGGACGAAAATTTGATAAGTGCATCAGAATCGGCTCGCCGTTAGGCGCCCACTGGGCGCGCAAACCAAGGTCCTCCCTGCGGCAGTAAATGTCACAATTGACGAAATTGGGAATGACCTCGATGGGCCGCTTGATATCGAACTCCTCGATGGTCTTCTTCTTAAGATAATTGGAGATGCAGGTCACCCCATCGGATTGCTCGATTGAAAAACGCGTGATGGGCAGAAAACTCCGATCGTTACCCACCAGGGTAATGTCCGTGCCGTGCAGGGTGGTAATGAACGGCAAGCGTCGAGGGGCAGCCATCGACCGCGCCAACATCGCGCTCACCGAATGCGGAATCGCGTAGTGCACGTGCAGCAGGTCCAGCCGGACAGAGTCCGCCACTTCCAGCATCTTTACGGCAAGCGTGAGCGCGTAGGGCGCGTGATCGAAAAGGGGATAATTGGAAACTTCAACTTCGTGGAAGGTGATGCGCTCGCTCGCCGTCAATCGCGCGGGCGGCGCGTAGCTGATGAAATGCACTTCATGGCCGCGCGCGGCTAGTTCCATGCCCAATTCCGTCGCCACGACGCCGGAGCCGCCGTAGGTAGGATAACAGGTGATTCCAATTTTCATGTCGCCGCGGTATGGGCCTGGGCCGACTCGCTGAGCTCAGGGGCGAACATGTTATACCATGGCGCTTCCGAGACGAAATCTAGCGGTCCTTGTTGTATCATGCACAGGTTTTGCGGGCCTATTTTCGAGGAGGAATGCCGCATGGCGCATTTCCGATTTCTGCGAAGCGCGATTTTAGTGATTCTGGGATTCGCTTTGGGCTCCATTTTCGTGACCGTCTGGCAGCACTCCAACGCCTCGGCTCAGCGGGACAACGCCGCCCCGCCGAACCCGGAGGCGGATTTGCTGCGCCTGAAGTCGATTGTGCCGCCGGCGTCGCACCCCATGGTTGACGTCGGATACCATGCTGCGAATCTCTGGTTTGCCGGACAGAAGAAGAATTGGCCGCTGGCGAACTACTATTGGGGTGAGACGCGCAACCGCCTGCGCTGGGAGGTTGCTCTCAACCCCGGGCCAAAGGGGACCGACGGCAACCCGGTGGATATGAAGGGCACGCTCGACGGCATCGAGCACGGCTCGATGGCCAAGGTGAAAGATGCCATCGACAAGAAAGACAGTAAGGTGTTCGCCGACGAGTACAAAAATTTGCTCGCCGATTGCTATTCGTGTCACAAAAATGTCAATCGGCCCTACTTGCGGCCGATGGTTCCGGTTACCGTGGGGCAACCGATTATCAATACTGACCCAGGGGCAACCTGGCCGCAGTAAGTCTGCATCCAACCGCAGCATCCGCGGGGGTATAGCGGACAAACTTCAAAGAAAGGCAGAGCCCATGGCGGCAATCGGCCGATAAATCAAGGCGAGGCTCTCTCTAAAGGCTCCCTGCAAAATGAAGACAGCGATTTGTCGGAGAATCGCGGTTCTCGTTTCTTACAGTTTGTTGTCGGTTGGATTTTCAGCTTTCGCGCAGACAGCGGATCGGACGAAAATCGCCTCCCAAGGCTCCGTTGTAGCCGTTTCGGGCAACGATTCGAGCGACACGAAGCTTTCTCCCGATTCGGGACCTTCCGTTGCGCTTGAGCCTACGGACGAAACTCCGGTCGAAGCTCCATCGTTAGCTCCTGATCAGGCGAGTAACCAGGCTGCGTCGGATCAGACCCAGGGAAATTCGCAAGGACAACAAACGCCGCCGGCTAATAACTCCCAAGCGCCTTCGCTCCAAGACCTGGGCCTTTCGCCCGCGCTGGCACAGAGCGATCCTCAGCTTCAGGCCAGGCTCGACAAGCGCTCGCACATGCTGAAAATTCATCAACGCATCGGCTTGATCGCCACAATTCCGTTGATTGCGACCGTCGCCACCTCGTTTGGCGCCGCCGGCAAGAGCACTAGTTCGAGCGACCGCTGGGCGCATCTCGCTCTCGGTTCCGCGACCGGCGACTTGTACTTCACGAGCGCCTATTTCGCCATCTTCGCGCCCCGAATTCCGGGGACGCAAACTCACGGCCAAATTCGCCTTCATAAAGCGCTGGCGTGGGTTCATGGACCAGGCATGATCCTGACGCCAATTCTCGGAGCCATCGCTTTCGATCAAAAAAGCAAAGGCGAACGGGTTCACGGCATCGCCAGCGCTCATGCTCCCATCGCTGTGGTCACAGCCGGCGCGTACGTGGCGGCGATTTTGTCCGTATCGATTAAATTCTGAGCGGCAATTCTAACTATTAATTTCCAAAGGCTTGGCGACTCCATGAATGTCAAGGTTCTTATCTCTTTGTTACTCTTCGCGCTTCCCACGCTTGCCCAAACGGATCAGCAGTGGGTCCTCGCGCAAAGCACGCTCACGTATCACGTTTCGCATCCTCTGCATCAGGTGGAAGGCGTTAGCCATGAGGCGCGTGGCAAAGGCGTCTGCCACGCAGGCCAATGCGATTTCCTGATTGCCGTGCCCGTCAAGTCGTTCGATTCCAGAGACAGCAACCGCGATCTGCACATGCTGCAAGCTGTGCGCGGCGCTGAATTTCCGCTGGTCAGCGTGCGCACGCGCCTACCCGAGGACACCTCCGTCCCAGGAATGGTCCATGCCGACCTCGAAGTTCAGTTTTCCGGACAAACCGCCGAGTACAAGCAGGTGCCACTTCAATTGGCAAAGGACGGCGAGAACATCCGCATCACCGGAACAATTCCGGCCACTGTCTCGGACTTCAAGATTAGTCCTCCATCTCTTTTAGCCATGCCCATCAAGAATGAAATCCCCGTTCGCCTCGACATGACCTGGCACGAGCAGAAATAATCCTGCCGGGGCTTGGTGCCGGAGAGTCCCTGGTGCCCCTAACCGGGAATTCTTTTCTCTGCCAGAATTAATAAGTCGACGTGCGCCCAGACCGCCATATAGCGTCACGGAGGGCTAAACTTGTCTCTCGCGGTTAGGCTATGCTATGAGGGTTCGAGGGTATCGGGTGGGACGAGTGCCGCGTCCTGCTGTCTGCGATAACCTATTGTTTGCTGCCGAGAGGTTTTCAGAGACTGCCCCGTGAACTCAGAAATCAAATACCGCGGAGAAAAGCCTAAGGCCCGCTGGGCGCGGATTTGTGCGTTGGCGGTGAGCTTCTTCGGGCTGGCACTCGCCGGAATAGCTTTCTCCGAGGCCATGCACGGTCAAGGGCCCGCCACCTCCTCGGCCGCAGCCCTAGCCAGCAGTAACGCCTCGGCGCCCCCTTGGGAATGGCCCACACCGGACGCGGCTCCTCTCCAGATTGATCGGGGCGCCGCCGGGCTTTGGCAAACCCTTCAGAAGCTGCATACGCGCGCCAGTCTTTTGATGGTGACGGCTCATCCCGATGACGAAGACGGCGGCATGCTGGCCTACGAATCGCGCGGCCAGGGCGCCCGCGCGATTTTACTCACTCTGAACCGCGGCGAAGGCGGACAGAACGTCATGTCCGACGATTTTTGGGACGCGCTGGGACTTGTGCGCACCGAGGAACTGCTGGCCGCGGACCGATATTACGACGTGCAGCAATTCTGGGGCACCGTCGCCGATTTCGGATTCTCGAAAACGCGGGAAGAAGCGCTGGAGCTCTGGGGACACGACCGGCTCCTCGAAGAAGCCGTGCGCGTCGTCCGCATGACGCGGCCCCTGGTGATTACGGCGGTCTTCGTCGGAGGACCGACTGACGGGCACGGACATCATTCCGCCTCTGGAGAGATTGCGCAGGAGGTTTTCGCGGCGGCCGGCGACCCAAACATGTTTCCGGAACAGATTCGAGCCGGGCTGCGGCCTTGGTCGCCGCTAAAAATGTACGCGAGGGTCCCGTTTTTCCCCATTTCCGACAAGGGCATGCTCGATTCCGCCACCGGCAAATACCATCCCGTGCGCTTCTATGACTTCATCAAGAAGACCTGGTCGGATGGACCCCTCGGCACAAACCTGGAGATTACGGAAGGAAACGGCGATCCGGCGCTGGGAGCGACCTACACACAAATCGCGCGGGAAGGCTGGTCGCTGCAAAAATCTCAAAATAACGGCGGAGGAATTCCGCTCGCGGCGCCCGCAGCCGCGCCGTATCACCGCTTTGCTTCCTCGGTTCCGGCAGCTGACAAAGAGAAATCCTATTTCGACGGCATCGATATCTCCCTCGGCGGTATCGCCGGTCTCGCCGGCGGACAAGACAATGCGTTTTTGAAGGAAGGGCTGGGCCGCGTCAATTCCTCGGTGGAGCGCGCCATGGCTGGATTTTCCGTCAGCGATCCGGAAGAGGTCGCGCCACTCCTGGCCGAAGGCTTGAAGGAGACGAACGACCTGATCGCGCAAGTCACCGCCAGCGGCGTCTCCGACCAGGCCAAGTATGACGTGACTTTCGAGCTGCGCGCCAAGCAGGACCAGTTTCAACGAGCCATTGCCCAGGCATTGAATCTCTCTTTCCAAGCGATGGTGGTTCCGAACCGGCAAGCCAATCGCGGGAATCCCCTTTTCGCCATGCCGGCAGAGACCTTGAAATCGGCGGTTCCGGGCGAGCAGTTCCCCGTGCGTGTTCACCTTGATAATCCTGGCGAGAGTTCGCTACAGATTAACCGCGTTTGGCTGGAGACCCCGGCCGGGGAGTCGTGGAGTGCGGCACCTGAAGCCGCTGCGCCTTCGGCCGTTGAGGCGAACCATGCGCTCGATCAGCAATTTGACGTGAAGCTGCCGGAAAACGCCGCGCCGACGCGCCCCTATTTCTCGCGGCCCAGTGAAGAACTGCCCTATTACGATAAGGTGGACGAACGATACCGCGACGATTCGTTCGCGCCTTATCCGCTGGCCGCCTGGATTGATTTCACCTATCTGGGCGTGCCGCTGCGTATCGGCCAGGTGGTGCAGACCGTACAGCAGCAGAGCGGGCGAGGCTTGGTCCTTAATCCCCTGGTAGTCGCGCCCGCGGTTTCCGTGAGAATTTTTCCGGAAGCCGGTATCACGCCGCTAGGCTCCAAATCGTTCAATCTCTCCGCGCAAGTGCATACCGAAGCCCAAGCGGGCGCCAAAGGCACGGTGCGGCTCGACCTTCCGGAAGGCTGGCACTCCGAACCTGCTTCTGTTCCCTTCTCGCTGGACCGTGCCGGCCAGGAGCAGATCGTGCGATTCCAGGTGATCGCGGACCGCTTGGCGACCAAGCCCTATACGGTTACGGCCGTGGCTGAATCCGGCGGCCGGCAGTACCGCGAAGGCTTCGTCACCGCGGGTTATCCCGGGCTGCGTCCTTATAACTTCTACACTCCTGCGACGTACCGCACCTCCGGCGTGGACGTGAAAATCTCGCAGGGGTTGCGCATCGGATACGTCATGGGCACAGGCGACACGGTCCCCGAATCCCTCGAAGACCTCGGCGTCCACGTGCAGCTCCTGAATGCGCAAGATATCGGCAGCGCCGATCTGCAAAAGTACGACGAGATTTTGCTCGGCGTCCGCGCCTATACCGCCCGGCCTGACCTCATCACGAATAACGCTCGGTTGCTGGAATACGTTCAAAGCGGCGGCGTGGTCGTCGTCCAGTATCAATCCGTACAGTACGACCACAATTTCGGTCCATATCCTTATAGTTTGCCAAACGATGCTGAGCGCGTGGTGGACGAACACTCCACGGTGACGTTCACCGATCCCAAGAGTCCCCTGCTCACCTGGCCCAACCAAATCACGCAGGCGGATTTCGTGGGGTGGGTGGAAGAACGTGGGCATAGCTTCCTGAAATCCTGGGACCAGCGATACGCCGCGCCGCTCGAGACCCACGATCCCGAGGAAGACCCCCAGAGCGGCGGTCTGGTGTACGCGCGATACGGACGCGGCGTTTACGTTTACGTGGCCTTCGCGCTGTACCGGCAATTGCCCGATGGCGTGCCGGGGGCGTATCGGCTGTTCGCGAATTTGCTGAGCCTCCCCCGCAACCCCGCTTTCAAGCAGCCCATCGCCACCACCAGTAAGGCGTCCGCCGCCAAGTAGCCTACGCCGGTTTGCGACAGCTTCTCTCGGAGAGTCTTCCGTGGACGACGATTCGAAATGCCCGGTGAGCGGGAAGAGAAAGTATCTGACCGAAGGCGAAGCCCTGTCGACGGCCGCGCACCAGATGGAAGCAACCCATGCGCCAAAGCTTCGTACCTATCGCTGCGCATGGTGCGACGCCTGGCATTTGACGAAGGCCACAGACAAGCGTGCAAAAGGCCCCTCAGGTAAACCGCCCTTGCGTAAATCGTAAGTCCATCCGCTACTACTTCATCGGGCTTATTGCATTGGCACTGACTGTGGTAGACTCCGGCTCCAGAACAACCGGAGAAGCTCTCGGTGACCGAAACCCGGCCGCACTAATCCTAGCTTCCGGTCGGGCCGACAGACGTTGCAATCCGCGATAGGGAGGCTTAACCCATGGCCGAATCAGCTACCACTGCCCGCAAGAAGCCCTTTTATAGAACCCTCTGGGGCCAGGTGCTCATCGGTGTAGCCCTCGGCATCCTTCTTGGTTATCTGCGTCCCACCACGGCGGTCGCCATGAAACCGCTCGGCGATGCCTTCATCCGCGTGATCTCCATGATCATCACGCTGGTGATCTTTTGCACCATCGTCACCGGCATCGCGGGCATGGGCGATTTGAAGAAAGTGGGCCGTGTGGGTGGGAAGGCGCTGCTCTACTTTGAAGTAGTCTCCACGGTCGCGCTCTTCATGGGACTCATAGTAGGCAACCTGGTTCAGACCGGAGCGGGGTTCAATGCCAATCCCGCGACTCTGGACGCCAAGGCTGTGATCAATTATGCGGGCCAGGCCAAGGCGCAAACTGTCGCGGATTTCCTGATGCATATCATCCCCACCACGGTGATTGATGCCTTTGCCCGCGGAGACATTCTGGAAGTGGTATTCGTCTCCGTGTTGTTCGGCCTGGCCATGGCCATCATGGGCAAACGCGTGAAGCCGCTGGTGGACGTGATCGAAGGATTAACGCAAGCCGTCTTCGGCGTGGTGAATATCGTGATGAAGGCCGCTCCCATCGGCGCCTTTGGGGCCATGGCCTTTACAATCGGCGCGTACGGCCTCAAATCGCTGGGGCCGCTGGCAAAGCTCGTGAGCGTATTTTGGATTACTTCGATTCTGTTTGTGTTGGTGGTGCTGGGCGCCATTTGCTGGGCTTCGGGCTTTGGAATTCTCCGCTTCCTCGCCTACATCAAGGAAGAGATCGTGCTTTGCCTCACTCTGAGCTCTTCCGAGCCGGCGTTGCCCACATTGATGGAGAAAATGGAGAGCTTGGGCTGCTCCAAGGCGCTGGTCGGCTTGGTGGTGCCCACCGGATACACCTTCAACACCGATGGCAGCAGCATCTATATGACCTTGGCCGCGCTTTTCGTCGCGCAAGCCACTAACATTCACCTCACATTAGGGCAGCAATTGACGATATTTGCCGTGGCCGTGCTCACCTCCAAGGGCGCCAGCGGCGTGCAGGGCGCGTCGTTCATCGCGCTCGTCGGCACGCTCATGGTCATACCCACCATTCCCGTCGCCGGCATGGCATTGATTCTGGGCGTGGACCGCTTCATGAGCATGGGCAGAGCCACCGTGAATATGATCGGTAATGGCGTCGCCTCGGTTGTGCTGGCGCGTTGGGAAGGCGAACTCGATCAGGCAACATTACGGCAGCGGCTTGGGCTTCCTTACGCAGTCGCGACGGCTCCCCTGGAACCGGTAACGGCGCGTTCGGTTCATAAGAGCGCGGATTAGGTGCCGCGCTCCACTGCGGCGCTCGACGCTCCATGCGCCCTGGCGGTTTCGCACTACGAGAACGCGCTTCGTGAATAAGCCCGTACTTTTCACCTTTCACAAAATCCGAGAGCAAGGCGAGCAGGGAAACGCGGAGGCTTGGCGCGCCTTTCTTGATTTCTACAGTCCGGCCTTTCTTCGCCTGCTCGAGATTAACGGAGCTCTCCGCCCCCGGGACGCTTCCGCGACTTTGAAACGGGCGCTGGCCGAGCTTACGGCCAATGGCTTGGCGCGTTTTCGCGCCACCTCCCGCGAATCGGAGCGCGAATTTCTGGGAGACATTCGCGCGCTGCTGCTGGAGGTTGCGGTTGCATCCGCTGCACCAGGCGATGCCAAACCGGCCGGCGGCTTCGAAACTGAAAAGATTTCTCAATTGCTCGTGGACCTTCCGCTGCTGCACAAAGAGATGCTTTTCTTCAAGCTGGCCGGCTACACCGACGCCACGATCGAACGAATCATGCGCATCTCGCCGCGTGTGGCCGACAAAGCATTCGAGCGGTTGGCTGAGCAATATGGAGCCGCTCTTCGCGCCGAGCGAGATTGCTGTCCTTGGCCAGTCGAGTGGGTGGGATTTCTAAAGCAGGTGCGGGCGCTCAAGACGGAGAGTTGCGTCCCCGCGCATCAATGCGTGCGCATCCACGACGGACAGGTGAGTTGGTACGACAAAGAGCCGGTCGAGAAGCACGTTTCCGGTTGTCTCCGCTGCCTGGAAGCTTGGACGGGACTGCGAGAAGTGGGCTATTGGCGCCACGCCGCCGTGCAGCTTTCGAGTTCCGAAGTCGAACAATTGCTGCAAATCGTTCCCATCGAACAGCCGCCGGCGAAAAGAAAATCACTCTTTCAGCGTCTCCGTTCGTGACGACAAGGCCGAAGGTGCCTTAAGTTGCGAGAGGGCTCGTCAACGAGACTCGTGCAGCGATCCTTCCTTCCAGTCCGTCCGGTGAAAAATCCAATCGAAGATCGGCAGGAACACGTTGTACCGGCCCTCGAACCCTCCGTGATGCAGCATGTGGTGCTTCCGCGCCGCCCGCATCCATCCCGGCAGCCAGCCGTCTATGTGAAAGCGCCAGTGAATCTCTTCGTAAGCGATAAAGTAAAGCGTGAAACCCGCAAAAATTCCGGCCGCCAGCCCCGGACGAAAGAAAAACTCCAGCGCCAGCACGGGAACCGCATTCAGCACGAACACCAACACGACCACCCACGGCGACGTGGCGAAATTGACGTACCGTGGCTCCTCCGGCGCTCCCGCGGTATCGTGGTGAAGGCCGTGACGCTGCACCAGGAAGCCTTCGCCCCAGTGCAGGAAAAACCGGTGCAGCACGTATTCAAAAGCGTTGGCGTACAGAACTCCCGCTAGAAACCCGGCTATGAGGCGCACCGGCTCGAGTGCGCGGTGGTCCAGGCCAGCCAGCTTGAAAACGATCGCCGCGAGAAGGCCCCCACTAAGCAGCGTCGTGATCGCGTTAACGCGCTTCACCCTGCGAGCGCGGGCAATCTCAGCGGGCCTGGAAATAATCTGGTCGGCCATAGCCAATTCTAAGAATAACTCCCCCGAGCATGATCAAAGCTAGATCCTATGTAAAGCGATGTGCCCCTCAGCGGCTGCGTTGCTCGCAGATGGCCTACCCATCCGTCAGCACGCGCGTGCGCAGGCGTTCCTGCGTGTCGGGGGTGAGCTTCGCTCCGCCAAAAGTGAGGTAGAAAGTATCCAGCGCGCGCTGCCCCTCGGTATCGATCAGCGCCACTTCGATATTGCAGCCGAAATTGGCCAGCGTGGAGCTCAGGCGGAAAAGCAGCCCCGGCCGGTCTTGTGTCACGATCTCCATCAGCGTCGAATGGGGAGAACTGCCGTCGTCGAAGCGGATCTGCGTCGCCACGTTCACCTTCGGTTGCGAATTCGAATGCGCCGCGTCCCGGCCGCGCATCAGCGTCTCCAGCGGAATCGCCCCAGACAGCACGTCCTCGATATTCTTTTCCAGGCGCTCCAATTCGGAAGGGTTCAGCTCCAGCGTTTTGTGCGGATCGGTGAAATGGAATGTATCCACCACGACGCCGGCGGCATTGGCAAAAGCCTCCGCTTTCCATATGTCCATTCCCCAGGAAGCCAGCGTCCCGCTCACGCTGGCGAAGAGGAACGGCCGGTCTGCCGCCAGCAGCGTGAGCGCATAAATCGGGCCGCGATTTTCGAGGCGCGGTTGCACGTCTTTTTCCGTTAACCGGCGCGCCATCTCAAAGTGTGCGGCAATCTCCTCCGCAGAATGCGCGAAAAGATACCGCCGCGGCAAGCCCTCGAGAAAAGACGCCAACTCCTCGCGTGAAGCCCCCTTGGGGAGCAGCGGGAAAATGCGGTCGACGAACTGTAAATCGGCTGGCTCCGCATTGGCATGGAATCGCTCTTCGTCCAGGCTGCGGCTCAGATAGTTGGACGTCAAAACATAAAGCTGCCAGAGCGATTCCGCTTTCCATGAGGTTAGCGCCTCGGGATTGACTGCGCGGATGTCTGCGTACGTGAAAAGGGCAAGCAGCTTCAATCGTTCGGGCGTGCCCACTTGCTCGGCGAAGGCGCGGATCGTTCCAGGATCGAAAATATCCCTGCGCAAAAGGCTGGCGGACATCGCCAGGTGATCGCGAATCAGAAAGCGCACGGTATCGGCCTGGTCGGGCTTCAGAGCGAGCCGCGGGAATACGTTCTCGATGGCCCGCATGCTCCCGGCGACGTGATCTTCGCAGGCCATTCCTTTGCCCACGTCGTGAAACAGCAGCGAAAGGAAAAGCAGTTCCGGCTCCTCCAGCTCCGTAAAAAGATTCGCGAATGGCCGCTCCCAATCTCTCTCCGGCGACCGCAAACGATGGATATTTTCGATGGCCATGAAGGAATGCGCGTCCACGGTGTAATGGTGGTAGTAATCGCGCATGACCAGTGAATCGATGGCGCCAAACTCCGGGAACAACCGCACCAGCAATCCCGAACTATGCATGGCCCGCAGCGCTTCGGCTGCGTAAGGGGCCAGCAGGATCTCGCGAAGATTGCTCCACAACGCCGTGGGATCCCACGTCGATTGGAAAGCGCCAGGCAGCGTCTCACGAATCTGGTCCTCGGCCTCGCGGCTCAGCTTCACGCCCTGGATGGCGACGTATCGGAAAACATCCATCAGCCGCTGCGGCTCGCGAAGACTCGCCGGATCGAGCACACTGAGGCGAACGCCTGCTAAGGAAAATCCCGGGTGCGCACGGCGCGATTTCCATCCTTGCAGGCGAGCGCGCAGCTTGGAAGGCGAGGGCAGCGCTTCGTCCTGCGACTGCGTGCACAGCGCGTAGACCGCTCGAGCGTGCCGGAAGTAGATCCGCATCCATTCCGCCGGCTCCAGGGCGCGGCGGTTTTCAACGCCAATCCCGCGCGCCGCAGCGGCCGCCTGCAGCTCATAGGAGAGCGCATTGTCGTCGCGGCCTTGGCGGAAGTGCACGAAGCAGCGGGCTGCGGCGAGAAAATCGAAAGCCGCCTCCATATCCTTGCGCGCATTCGCCGGCCAGACGTCTTCCCGCGTGGCCCATCTGCCCGCTTTTTGCATTTTAGATAGGAGTCCTACCCACCACGCCACGTGGTAATCGCGCAAGCCCCCGGGCGAATTTTTCAGATTAGGCTCCAGGTGAAAGATCGTATCGGCTTCTTTCCGGTGCCTCTGCTCGGTGAGCGCGGAGATATCACGGAGCAAATCCGCCCAGGCCGCATCAATCATGCGGGGAAGGAACTTATGGCGAAGGCGCTCGAAAAGTTCTCGGTCGCCGCCAATATACCGGCTGTCCAGAGCGGAGATATTGAATTCCGGATTGTCGCGCTGAAATTTTTCGCACTCGCTCAGAAGGCGATGCGTGGGACTCGCGCGCAGCCGCAAGTCCCACAGGGCCCTGCCGATTGCCTGAGTTCCCTCGTGATAGCGGCTCTCCGCGTCGGAATCCTCAAACAGGAACATGAGATCGATGTCGGAGTGGGGGAAAAGTTCCTTGCGGCCGTACCCTCCCAGAGCGACGAGGCTGATTTTCTTCAGCTGATCGGGCTGTGGTTCGAGAAATTCGCGGCTAAGGTCGAGGATGATGCGGTCCAATAACGATGCGCGGCATTCCATTGCCACACGGCCGTTGGACGTCGCGCGAAACTCACGCTCGATCCTGGCGAACTCCTCGGCGTACAGATCGCGAAGAGCCGCGGTCAACGGTGTCGAAGGTATACCCACGGCGATGGCTCGAAATGAGGTTTCAGAAGTTACTGCGCTTGGCTAGAGGGCTCCTTCCCCTCTCTCTTCATCTCGGATGCGGATGGCTTCATCCACTTTGGAAAGAAAGATCTTTCCGTCGCCGATCTTCCCGGTACGGGCCGTTTTCAAGATCGTCTGCACCGCGCCATCTACCAGATTAAACGGCAGCACCATTTCTATCTTTATCTTGGGAAGCAGATCCACCTCATACTCCCGGCCCCGGTAGGTTTCCGTGTGTCCCTTTTGGCGGCCGTGGCCCCGCACTTCTGAAACGGTCATGCCTTCGACGCCGATCTGGTGCAGGGCTTCCTTCACCGATTCAAAGCGCGAAGGCTGGATGATCGCTTCAATCCGCATCATTGAGTTCTCTCCTCTGTCCATCGCGCAAAATCGGTCCACAGCCGCCGCTACGACTCAAAATCGTATCCTACTTCTCCGTGCTGCGACAGGTCCAAGCCCTGACTTGGTGTACACCTGCGGCTATTCGGCGGGAAACAGGTCCGTCACTGCGCCAAGACTGCTGCTGGAAACCAAGTGTCGGTATTTGGCCAGCACTCCGGAGGTGTAGCGCGGTTCCGGCGCCTTCCAGGCCTTTCGCCTGCGCGCGAGTTCTTCCGAGGAGACGTGGATTTCTAGGCTGTGCGATTTGGCATCGATGGTGATCGAGTCGCTGTCGCGGACCAGCGCCAGCGGCCCTCCTACGGCCGCCTCGGGAGCGACGTGTCCAACCACTAAGCCGTGCGTGCCACCGGAAAACCGGCCGTCGGTAATCAGCCCTACGGACCCGCCCAATCCGGCGCCGATCAGCGCAGACGTGGGAGCCAGCATTTCGCGCATTCCGGGGCCGCCCTTCGGCCCTTCGTAACGCACTACGATCACGTCGCCTGGACGTATTTGCTTCGAGAGAATGGCTGCGAGGCACTCCTCTTCGGAATCGAAGACGCGCGCTGGCCCGGTGAGTGTCTCGGATTTGGAAATCTTCGCCACCGCGCCTTCCGGCGCGAGGTTGCCTTTCAAAATCACGAGATGGCCCTCGGGCGCAACTGGCTTTTGCCACGAGTGAATGACGTCCTGTCCGGGCCGAGGCTCGCTGGGAACGGCTGCCAGCGTTTCGGCTATGGTTTTACCGGTAATGGTGACCGCGTCGCCGTGCAGCGCGTCGTGCGCCAGCAGAATTTTCATCACCTGCGGAATACCGCCTGCGGCATGCAGTTCCGTGATCACGTATTTGCCCGAAGGCTTCAGATCGCAAAGCACGGGAACGCGCTTGCGAATTGTTTCGAAATCCTCCAAAGCCAGCGGGACGCGTGCGTCGCGCGCAATCGCCAGCAAGTGCAGGACAGCGTTAGTCGAGCCGCCGGTGGCCATTACCACCGCGATGGCGTTCTCGAACGCCTTGCGAGTCATGATCTCCCGAGGCAGCAGTTGCCGGCTCACGGCCTTGGCCAGGACTTCCGCGGATTCCGCGGCGCTTTCTTTTTTCTCGTTGTCCTCGGCCGCCATCGTCGACGAGTAAGGCAAACTCATGCCCATCGCTTCGATGGCCGACGACATCGTATTCGCGGTGAACATGCCCCCGCACGATCCGACTCCCGGACAAGCATGGCGCTCGACTTCCAGCAGTTCGGATCGGCCGATTCGCCCCGCGCTGTACTCGCCCACCGCTTCGAATGCGCTGACCACGGTGAGATTTTTGCCGTCCAGCAGCCCGGGCTTGATCGTGCCGCCATAGACGAAGATCGCGGGAATATTCAGCCGTGCAATGGCCATCATCGCGCCGGGCATGTTCTTGTCGCAGCCGCCTATGGCCAGCAACCCGTCCGCTTCCGCCGCGCTGCACACGGTCTCGATGGAGTCCGCGATCACCTCCCGCGACACGAGCGAATACTTCATTCCCTCCGTGCCCATAGAGATGCCGTCGCTCACCGTAATCGTGCCGAAGATTTGCGGCATGGTTTGCGAATCGCGCAGCGATTCCATGGCTCGCTCGGCCAAATCGTTCAGTCCGGCGTTGCAGGGAGTGATGGTGCTGTAACCGTTGGCGACCGCGATGATGGGCTTGTCGAAGTCGCCGTCGTCGAATCCAACGGCGCGCAACATGGCCCGGTTGGGAGTGCGTTCGATGCCTTCGGTGACGAGGCGGCTTTTTCGATTGAGGCGCGTGGCGGTATCGGTCATCGCAATTCAGCGGAGCAATTCAGCGCGGCAGTTAGCAGAACGATTCGGGAATCCCGTTTCGCGTTCTGGCAAGAACTGCCTGCTCAAGGCTTTGCTCCCACGGCCGCGCTGGGCGGCTCGATCGGTACCTTCACCGGATTCAGGAACGGCATCAGCGCCCGCAGCCGCTCGCCCACCTGTTCCACGAGCAAGTGCTGCTCCTTGCGCCGCATCTCCGTGAACTTCGGGCGGCCCGCTTCGTTTTCCGCGATCCACTCCCGCGCCATCTCTCCGTTTTGAATCTTGCGCAGCAACTCCTTCATGGTTCGGCGGGTCTCCGCGTTGACGATCTGCGGCCCCGCGATGTAATCGCCCCATTCGGCCGTATCGCTGATGGAGTAGCGCATGTAATTCAGCCCGCCCTGATAGATGAGGTCCACGATCAGCTTCATCTCATGCACGCATTCGAAATATGCCGCCTCGGGTTGATAGCCCGCCTCCACCAGCGTATCGAATCCCGCTTTCATCAGGGCGCTGATTCCGCCGCAGAGCACGGCCTGCTCGCCAAACAGGTCGGTTTCGGTCTCTTCCGTAAACGTTGTCTCCATCACGCCGGCGCGCGTCGCTCCGATTCCTTTTCCGTAAGAGAGCGCAAGTTGCTTGGCTTTGCCCGTCGCGTCTTGATGGACCGCCAGCAGCGCCGGCGTTCCTCCGCCTTCCACGAACACTTCCCGCACCCGATGCCCCGGAGCTTTCGGGGCGATCATCGTCACGTCCACGTTTTTCGGAGGATGGATGGCTCCGTAACGGATGTTGAACCCATGAGCGAACATTAGCATCTTGCCCGCGCTGAGGTTCGGCGCCACGTCTTTTTCGTAGACGGCTGGCTGCGTCGTATCCGGCGCCAGCAGCATGATCACGTCCGCCCACGCGGCGGCGTCCCGGTTGGACTTGACGGTGAGGCCCGCGGCCACCGCTTTCTGCCGCGACTTGCTCTCCGGATGCAGCCCTATGCACACCGAGCAGCCGCTGTCGCGCAAATTCAGGGCGTGCGCGTGCCCTTGAGAGCCGTATCCAATGATGGCGATCTTCTTGGCCTGGATCAGAGACAAATCCGCGGCTTCATCGTGATGAATCGTTGCCATTCGTTTGCTCCTTAATTTATTACGGACAACTGCGGCCCGTTTTACACTGAACCAGGGCGCTCCACTTCCACCAGCGCATTCGCGCCGCTCGGCTCCGCTCCTGCTTTTTGCTCGGCGCGCCGCGGGATCTCCTCTGCGGGTTTCGGCGAGTGAATCTCCGCGCGCTCCTGCGCACCGCGCCTCATGACCACCTGGCCCGTGCGCACCATCTCCAAAATCCCAAAGGGTCGCAGCACGTCCACCAGAGCGTGGATTTTATCCTCTGCGCCGGTAATTTCAATGATTAACGAACGCGGCGCCAGATCCACCACCCGCGCCCGAAAGACGCGCACGATCTCCATCAGCCGGTGCCGCGACTCTTCCGACGCCACCACTTTGATCAGCGCCAAGCTGCGCGAAAGCGTGGTGGCCTGCGTCACGTCTTCCACGGACAGCACGTTCACCAGCTTGTAGATATTCGCCTCGACCCGGTGTGCCGCCCCATCCCCAATGGACGACACGATCGTCATCCGCGAGACGTTGGAGCGCTCGGTGTGCCCCACCGTGAGCGACTCGATGTTGTATCCGCGCCGCCTGAAAAGCGATGCAATCCGGTTCAGAACCCCGGGCTTGTTCTCCACGTAGACGACGAATGCATGCGGCCTTTCGCGCTCACTCATCCGTCGGCCTTTCCACCAACGGTGTGGGCCGCCGGATCATGGCGTGCAAATCGGCTCCCGCCGGCACCATGGGGTACACCGAATCTTCCTGCTCCACGCGAAAATCGATCAGTGCCGGGCCGGCATGGAATCGCGACGTGTGCAGTGCCGGCACCACCTGCGAGCGCTGCGTTACCATCAACCCCGGAATTCCGTAAGCATCGGCTAGTTTCACGTAATCGGGGCTCAGCAGCGGCGTTCCCGCATAGCGGCCTTCGTAGAAGAACTCCTGCCACTGCCGCACCATCCCCAGGTATCCGTTATTGATGATCGCGATTTTAACGTTCAGCTTTTCCTGAACGATCGTGGCCAGCTCGGGCATGGTCATTTGAAAACCGCCGTCGCCCGCCACCACCCAAACCTCCGCCTCCGGCCGGGCAAACTTCGCCCCGATGGCCGCCGGCAAAGCGAAGCCCATGGTGCCCAAGCCGCCGGACGTGATCAGCGACCGTGGTTTCTCATGATGGTAGTATTGCGCTTCCCACATCTGGTGTTGGCCCACGTCGGTGACGATGACGGCGTCGCCATGCGTCTCGCGCCAAAGATCGTTGAGTACGTGCGCGGCGTATAGGTGGCCATTATCGGGAAGATTCTGGATATCGCGCACCGCCGAATCCTGCTGCGAACTGTGAATCTGCGACCACCACGCGGAGTGGCGTGCCGCCCTGATTCCCGGAAGCAACCTGCCTAAAACTTCCCGCAGATCGCCGATCAGCGGGACATCCACGTGTATGTTCTTATTGATCTCCGCCCGATCGATCTCCACGTGAATCTTCTTGGCCTTTGGGGCGTAAGTATTCAGCTTGCCGGTTACTCGGTCGTCGAAGCGCATCCCCAGGGCAATCAACAGATCCGACTCCTGGATGGCCTGATTGACCCAGGCCTCGCCGTGCATGCCCATCATCCCGAGATTGAGCGGATGCGAAGCGGGAAACGCACCCAGCCCCAGCAGCGTCAGCGCCACCGGAATATCCGCGGTTTCCGCAAATCGGCGAACTTCCTCTTCCGCTCCGGACACCATGATGCCGTGTCCCGCCAGGATCACGGGCCGCTGCGGCTCGTTGATGAGCGCCGCCGCTTCGGCAAGTTTCGCCGCACTGGGGAAGAAATCCGGAACCTGCCGGTGCTCCCGCGGCGCGGCCGCTTCCCAATCGAATTCGCACGAACCGAGCTGCGCATCCTTGGTGATGTCCACCAGCACCGGTCCTGGCCTGTCCGACGCCGCGATGTGAAATGCCTCCCGCAGGCTTGCCGCCACTTCGTCCGCCCGCGTCACGATGTAATTGTGTTTGGTAATCGGGAGCGTGATGCCGGTTATGTCCACTTCTTGAAAAGCATCGCTGCCCAGGACCGTGCTGCCCACCTGCCCGGTGATGCACACGATGGGAGAAGAATCCATCATCGCCGTGGCGATCCCCGTGACCATGTTGGTCGCGCCGGGTCCTGAGGTCGCCAGCGCCACGCCCACCCGCCCGCTCGCCCGCGCGTAGCCGTCCGCCATGTGGGTGGCGCCCTGTTCATGCCGCACCAGCACATGATGCACCCGCGATTTGGTCAAGGCGTCATAGGTGGGAAGAATGGCGCCTCCGGGATACCCGAAGACGTGCTCGACGCCCAGGCGCTCCAGGCATTCCCAGATAATCTCGGCGCCGGTCAGCTTTCGCGGCGCGGCTGCCCCGCTGGGGGGCGATGGATCTTTCCCGTCTGACGGCATCTCTGAAACTCGCTTCCCTTACTCGGCTAGCTCTCATTCATAGCAGAAACTCCCATTGCGAGTCCAATTTATGTTTCTGGCACATCCTATAAGTGTGGCTTATGTCGCTCGGCGCCTCCTCCCCGCCCGCCGCTGCCGCAAAAACAAAATCATCGGCCATGCCCCTGCGCCGGGCCGGCCAAGCGAGCGTGCATCCCCGCGCCGTTTTTTGGACGTAACGCTTGTACCGCGTCATTCGTCTAAACGGTGGATCAATACTCTGCTAGACTGTGCGGATATTGGCCGGGACCCCGGGGGTGCGCGCTGACTCCAGGGGCGGAGTCGGGTACACCGCTCGGGCTGAAGAGAAGGGCTCCCGCTCAAGCGACCCCTTGTCCGGGTTAAAAACCAAAATAGTTAAGCTCGCATTTTTGCGATTTCGAGAGGACCATGCACGACAAAATTACAGAAGCTCCCACGCGCTCGGAGATTGCCCTGCAACTCCACCCCGACGATCCTAAACAGAAACCCAAGAAGAGCTCCGCCGCTGGCACTATCGCGCTCCTCCTGGTGGCCGCCGTCTTGGTTGGAGGCTTCTTCCTCTGGCGCGGCACGCGCAAGCCGCCCACCGCGAATGCCGCGGGTCGGCGAGGCAATGCCGACGGCAATGTCGCTCAAGGAGTGCCCGTCATAGTTTCGGCTGCGCAGCGCCGCGATCTGCCGATCTATCTGGACGGCCTCGGCTCCGTGGAGGCGTTTTATACCGTCACTCTTAAAAGCCGAGTCGACGGCGAAATGATGGATGTCCGTTTCAAGGAAGGCCAGGAAGTGCATAAGGGCGATCTGCTTGCCATTATCGATCCGCGTCCTTTTCAAGTAGCCTTGGCCCAAGCCGAGGCTAATCTGGCTAAAGACAAAGCGCAGCTCACCGATGCCAAGCTGAACGCGGATCGCTATAGTCAACTCCTGAAAGACGGCGTCATTCCCCGCCAGCAGTACGACACTCAGGTCGCCTTGGCCAATCAGTTGCAAGGAGGCGTGGACTCCGATCAGGCCCAGATCGATAGCGCCAAGCTGAATATCACCTATTCACAGATTACTTCCCCGATTGACGGACGCATCGGTTTGCGTTTAGTGGACCCGGGCAATATCGTCCACGCGTCGGACGCGGGCGGGCTCCTGGTCATTACTCAAATGGAGCCGATCGCCGTCGTCTTCACTCTGCCGGAAGATAGCCTGCCTGCCGTAAACAGCCGGATGCGCTCCGGCGCGACGCTCACGGTAAAGGCGTTGAGCCGCGATAACGGAACCCAGATCGCTCAGGGCACCCTGCTCACCATCGATAATCAGATCGATCAAACGACGGGAACCGTCAAGTTAAAGGCCATCTTTGACAATAAGGATCGCGCTCTCTGGCCCAATCAGTTCGTTAATGCACGCCTGCTGATCGACACCAAAAGAAATGCCACCATCATTCCCGCCGCGGCGATTGAACATGGCGATCAAGGCGCTTTCGTGTACCGAATCAATCCTAAGCAGGAGACCGCCGAAGTCGTGCCTGTCGACGTAGGCCTTACCCAAGACAATCTTGCCGTGATCAACAGCGGTACTGCCCCCGGCGATCTCGTGGTCACCGATGGACAAGATAGATTGCGCGCGGGAGTTCGCGTCGATGCCCGGCCGGACACGCGGCCGACGAATGTTCCTCAAAACGCTGCGCCGGCAGGCGCCCCGCCCGCGCAGGGAATGCCCTCCTCGGCCCGCATCCCGGAACCCCCAGCCCAGTCGGCTCCGCCCGCGGGTTCGCAATCCTTTGTCGGTTCAAAGCCGAATGGTCAGAACGGGCAGCCCCGTAATCGCCAGGATGGCAAGTCTGGAAAGAAGAATCGCGAACCGCAGCAATGAGTCCATCTCGAATCTTCATCCTTCGCCCGGTAGCCACTACCCTCTTGATGGCTGCCGTGATGCTCGCGGGCTTCGTCGCGTATGGGCAATTGCCGGTTTCCGCCCTCCCGCAGGTGGACTACCCCACGATTCAGGTGCTCACAATGTATCCGGGAGGCGGACCGAGCGTCATCGTCTCGTCCGTGACGGCTCCCCTGGAGCGGCAGTTCGGCCAGGTTCCCGGCCTGAAGCAGATGACTTCCACCAGCACTTTTGGCGCTTCGCTGATCGTTCTGCAGTTTAATCTGGATCAGAACATTGACGTCGAGGAGCAGCAAGTGCAAGCGGCCATCAATGGCGCCGGCACTTTTCTTCCCAACGACCTCCCCAATCCGCCGACCTACAGCAAAGTGAATCCCGCCGACGCGCCGATTCTTACTCTGGCGCTGAGTTCTGAGACGATACCGCTGCAAGAGGTGGAGGATAAGGCCGATACCACACTGGCCCAAAAGATCTCTCAGCTCCCGGGCGTAGGTTTGGTAACGATTAGCGGCGGTCAAAAACCGGCCGTGCGCGTGCAAGCCAATCCTACTGCTCTGGCTTCTTATGGGCTGGGTCTCGAAGACCTGCGGACTGCCCTAGCCAATGCCAACCAGGATCAGGCCAAGGGCAATATCGACGGCGCGCGTCAGGCCTATACCATTGGCGCTAACGATCAAATCTTTACCAGCGCGGAATATAAGCCGGTCATCATCGGATACAAAAATGGCGCGCCGGTGCGCGTCGAAGATGTCGCCACCGTAACCGATGGCGTCGAAAATACCAGTCAGGCCGCATGGGTCAACGATACCCGCGCGGTGATCGTCAACATCCAGCGCCAGCCGGGCGCCAACATCATCAGCGTTGTCGATCGCATCGAAGCGCTTTTGCCGCAGCTGAAGGCGTCGCTGCCTCCTGCTATTCAGATTACCACCCTCACGGACCGCACCACGACCATCCGCGCTTCCGTCAAGGATGTGCAGTTCGAGTTGATGCTGACCGTTGGCCTTGTCGTCATGGTCATTTTCCTCTTCCTGCGCAACCTCTCGGCCACCATCATTCCCAGCGTCGCCGTTCCTCTATCTATCGTGGGCACGTTCGCGGCCATGTATCTTCTCGGATTTTCGCTCGATAACCTTTCCTTGATGGCGCTCACCATCTCCACCGGATTCGTGGTGGACGATGCCATCGTTATGATCGAGAACATTGAGCGCTATCTGGAAGCTGGGGATTCGCCCCTGGATGCTGCACTTAAGGGTTCCGGACAGATCGGTTTCACCATCATTTCGCTGACCGTCTCCCTTATCGCCGTCTTGATTCCTCTGCTGTTCATGGGCGATATCGTCGGGCGCCTGTTCCGTGAATTCGCCATCACACTGAGCGTAACCATCTTGATCTCGGCCGGTGTTTCGCTGACGCTCACGCCCATGATGTGCTCCAAATTGCTGAAGCACCGTCCCTTGTCCAGCCAGGGTTGGTTCTATCGCGTCTCGGAACACGGCTGGCAATGGGTGGTCGACCGCTACGCCTCCACGCTTCGCGTTGTGCTGCGCCACCAGACGTTCACTCTGTTCGTCACCCTGGGCACCTTGGTCCTGACCCTCTATATGTATGTGGTCGTCCCCAAGGGCTTCTTCCCCGTGCAGGATACCGGAGTGATTCTGGGCATCTCTCAGGCGCCCGAGTCCACCTCCTTCCAGGGCATGTCCGATAAGCAAGAGAAACTCGCTCGGGTCATCTTGCAGGATCCGGACGTCGTCAGCCTCTCTTCGTTCATCGGCGTGGACGGAACGAACATGACGCCCAACAGCGGCCGCATCCAAATCAATCTCAAGCCCCGCGATGAACGAACATCCGATGTGAGCCAGATCATCCGGCGCCTTTCGGATAAGACCCAATCCGTTGAGGGAATCGCCTTGTACATGCAGGCGGTCCAGGACCTCACGGTGGAAGACCGCGTAAGTCGTACACAGTTTCAATACAGCCTGGAAGCCACCGATCCTAACGAGCTGGCTACTTGGGTGCAGCGGCTCATGCAAAAGCTGCAAAATCTTCCCAATTTGAAGGACGTCGCCACCGACGAACAAAATCACGCTCTGGAAGAGGACTTGGTCGTCGATCGTGACACGGCCTCGCGGCTCGGCTTGACCGCTTCGGCCATCGACAACACCCTTTACGACGCTTTCGGCCAGCGCCTGGTCTCCATCATGTTCACCCAGATCAACCAATACCACGTCGTATTGGAGGTCGCGCCCGAGTTCCGCCAGAGTCCCGATGCCCTGAAAAACCTTTACGTCACCTCGAACTCTGGCCAGCAGGTGCCGCTCAGTGCCTTCACTCATTTCGAGCCGGGCACCACCTCGCTGATGCTCAATCACCAGGGACAGTTTCCCTCAACCACGATCTCCTTCAACCTGGCTCCCGGCGCCTCCTTGGGCGACGCCGTTCAGGATATCGAAAATGCTGGCCGCGAGATTGGCCTGCCTGCCAGCGTGGCAGCGAGCTTTCAGGGTACAGCCGCCGCTTTCCGCAACTCCCTGGCCAACGAATCCTGGCTGCTGCTCGCCGCGGTTGTAACCGTCTACATCGTGCTCGGAGTTTTGTACGAAAGTTATATTCATCCGCTCACGATTCTATCCACGCTTCCCTCTGCCGGCGTGGGCGCGATTCTGGCCTTGCAACTCTTTCATCTCGACCTCAGCGTCATTGCTCTGATCGGCATCATCCTGTTGATTGGCATCGTGAAGAAAAACGCCATCATGATGATCGACTTCGCTCTGGAGGCCGAGCGCGGCGAACATCTGCCTCCCGAGGAAGCCATCTATCAGGCCTGCTTGCTGCGCTTCCGGCCGATCATGATGACCACCATGGCGGCTTTGTTCGGTGGCTTGCCGCTGGCAATGGGACGCGGCACCGGGTCGGAGCTGCGCCACCCGCTCGGTATCAGCATCGTGGGCGGCCTGCTGCTCAGCCAGTTGCTTACGCTTTACACCACCCCGGTCGTCTATATCTGGTTTGATCGCCTGGCCAGCCGAGTGCGCGGCGTTGGCGCCGCTCACGGGCCCATCGAAGCTCCTCAGCCCGGCGACTAGTCCGAAGGTCCATCGGGCTTCTGCGTCAGGCTGGATCGAATAGGGAAAAAGATACGCGATGAATATTTCGGCTCCATTCATTCGACGTCCGGTCGCGACTTCCCTGCTGACCTTCGGACTGCTTTTGGCGGGCTCGCTCGCTTACCGTGAGCTTCCGGTCGCCTCCCTGCCCGAAGTGACTTATCCGGTCATTCAAGTCACCGCCCAACTGCCGGGTGCGAGTCCGGACACCATGGCCACGGCGGTAGCCACGCCTCTCGAGCGCATGTTTGGCCGCATTGCCGGCGTCAACCAGATGACTTCCATCAGCCAGCTCGGCTTCACCATCGTGGTTTTGCAGTTTGACCTCAGCCGCGATATCGATGGCGCCGGCCGCGACGTGCAAGCCGCCATCAATGCCGCCCGTGGCCAGTTGCCCGCGAATTTGCCGAGGAATCCTGCCTGGCGCAAAGCCAATCCCGCGGATTCTCCCATCATCGTTCTCGCGCTCACCTCGGAGACGGCCACGACAGCAGCAGTTGTACGATATGGCCGACTCCATCCTGGCTCAAAAGATTTCGCAGATCAGTGGTGTGGGCCAAGTCAACATTGGCGGCAGTTCGCAGCCTGCCGTTCGTGTGGAGGTCAATCCGCTCTTGCTCAGCAAGCTCGGCGTCAGCCTGGACCAGGTGCGCATTGCGCTCGCGCAAGCCAACGCCAATGTCCCCAAGGGCTCGCTGGCCGATCACGACCGCCGTTTTGTTTTGGACGACAATGACCAGCTCTTCGTCGCCCGGCAATACGCGCCCCTCATCGTTGCCTATCACAAGGGCGCCCCAGTACGCCTCTCTGATGTAGCTAAGGTGATCGATAATCAGCTCAACAGGTTGAATGCCGGAAGCGTCAACGGCAAGCCCTCGGTCCTCATTCAGATATATAAGCAGCCCGCTGCCAATACCATCACCACAGTCCGATCGCGTCTTGGACCTCTTGCCTTTCTTGCAGGCCTCCATCCCTCCTTCCATCCGAATCAGCGTTTCGCAGGACCGCACCACCACCATTCGCGCCTCCGTCCACGATATTGAAGTGACTTTGGCCATCTCCGTCCTCCTTGTGATCCTCGTCGTTTTTGTCTTTTTGCGGAGTGTTTGGGCGACCGCCATTCCCAGCATCGCTGTGCCTCTCTCGCTGGTAGGCACCTTTGGCGTCATGTATCTGGCCGGCTACACCATCGATAACCTTTCGCTTATGGCTTTGACCATCTCGACCGGCTTCGTGGTGGACGATGCCATCGTGGTCATCGAAAACATCACCCGCTATCTCGAACAAGGCATGGCCCCGCTGGAAGCGGCTCTCAAGGGCTCCAGCGAAATCGGCTTTACCGTGCTGTCCATGAGTACTTCGCTCGTCGCCGTTTTCATTCCCATTCTCCTGATGGGCGGCATTGTCGGCCGCATGTTCCGCGAGTTTGCCATCACCCTCAGCGCGGCTGTGGCCATCTCCATGGTCGTCTCGCTGACCACCACGCCGATGATGTGCGCCAAGCTGCTCAAAGCACACCGGAAGAGCAAAGCACAACCGGCTTCTATCAACGCCAGCGAGTCGTGGATTTCAGGCTGCCTTTACGAAGCATACGCCGGCAGTTTGCAATGGGTCCTGCGATCATCAAGCGCTTCGTCTTGGGCGTTGCCATGGGAACCGTTTGCTTGGCGGTTTACCTCTACATCGTCGTTCCCAAGGGCTTCTTCCCCCAGCAGGACACCGGCCGCTTGCACGGGAAACGCCATCGGTCCCGCAGGATATCTCCTTCCAGGCCATGCAGCAGAAGCTGCCCAGTACATCGCCATCATCCAGAAAGATCCCGGCTGTGGACCATCGTGGCCGGCTATATCGGTCGGCTCGGTCGAATCAGCCGGCCTCAATATCACCTTGAAGCCGCTTGCCCAGCGAAAAGTCAGTGCGGATCAGGTCGTCGATCGTCTGCGGCCCAAGTTGGCGCGCGTTCCAGGGGCTAATCTGTTCCTGCAGGCCGTGCAGGACGTCCAAATCGGCGGCCGCATGGGCAATGCGCAATTTCAATACACCTTGCAGGGCGATAACATGAAGGATCTGCCTGGCCTGGGCGCCCATCATGCTCCAGAGGCTGAAGGCCCTTCCCGAGCTTCGGGATGTGAATACGCGATTTGCAGAACCACGGTCTGCAGGCCGGCCTGATCATTGACCGCGAAACTGCCGGCCGCCTGGGAATCACCGCCAACACGATTGATAACGCTGCTGTACGACGCCTTCGGCCAGCGGCAAGTCTCCACGATTTACAAGGGCATCAACCAATACCATGTGGTCATGGAAGTCGACCCGGAATTCCAGCAGGGCCCCGACCGGCCTGAATAATATTTACGTTGCCTCATCCACCGGAGGATTCGCGCCGCTCAGCGCCTTTACGCATTACGCATCTTCGAATACCGCGTTGGCCGTCGCCCACCAGGGCCAGTTTCCCGCGGTCACATTCACCTTTAACCTGGCCCCCAATGTTCCCTTGGGAGACGCCGTCACCGCCGTTCAAAAAGTGGAGCGCGAGATCGGCTTGCCCACCACCCTCCATCCGGGCTTTCAGGGCACCGCCCAGGCTTTCCAGGACTCGCTGGCCAGCGAGCCTTATCTCATCCTCGCGGCCTTGGCCACCGTCTACATCGTCCTCGGCATCCTCTACGAAAACTACATCCACCCCATTACCATTCTCTCTACCTTGCCGTCCGCCGGAGTGGGCGCCCTGCTCGCCGTTCTGGTCACTCATAGCGACCTCGATATCATCGCCCTCATTGGCATCATTCTCCTCATCGGCATCGTCAAGAAGAACGCCATCCTGATGATCGATTTCGCCATTCAGGCCGAACGCAACGAAGGCAATAGCCCCGAGCAATCGATCTACCAGGCTTGCCTGCTGCGTTTCCGGCCCATCATGATGACCACCATGGCCGCGCTCTTCGGCGGCATTCCCATCGCCGTCAGCACCGGCAACGGCTCCGAATTGCGCCGTCCGCTGGGCATCGCCATCTGCGGCGGCTTGATCGTCAGCCAAGATCCTTACCTTGTATACGACTCCGGTGGTCTATCTTTATATGGACCGCCTGCGGGCCTGGGTCAGCGGCGGAAAGAAGTTGCATCGCCTCGATACCCTGCCTTCCGTGGCCTCCATCGATTCTGCCTCCGATTAGGCCGAGTAGGCCGACTAAGTCGATTAGGCCGGGCGCGTCGGTTGCTAGCCTTACTTCCCCGCCCGCGTTACCTTCGCGCCCGCGTTACCTTCCCGATAGATCCCGCATCTGAGTAAGGAAATTCGCGAGCATCGTGCTATTTTTGTAACTGGCGGGTTCCACCCCTTTGCCCGCGGGTCGTTTGTTCGGCTGCTCGCAGCCCAGCCATAGCTCATGAATATCTCTGCGCCATTCATTCGCCGGCCCGTGGCCACCACGCTCCTGACGATTGCCTTGTTCCTTTCGGGAGCGCTGGCTTACCGTTTGCTCGCTGTATCTCCGTTGCCGGACGTGGTCTATCCCGTCATTTTTGTCTCCGCGCAGTTGCCCGGAGCAAGCCCCGAAACGATGGCCTCCGCCGTGGCCACTCCGCTGGAACGCATGTTCGGCCGCGTCGCCGGTATCACCCAGATGACCTCCATGAGCCAGCTGGGCTCGACCTTTGTCATCCTGGTTTTCGATGTCAACCGCGACATCGATGGGGCCGGGCGCGATGTGCAGGCCGCCATCAATGCCGCTCGCGGACAATTGCCCTCCAATCTGCCCACCAACCCCTCCTGGCATAAGGTCAATCCCGCCGATGCGCCTATCCTCGTGCTGACTTTGACCTCCGACACCGCCACCCAGCCGCAAATGTACGACGTCGCCGAATCCATCCTGGCCCAGAAAATTTCGCAGATCGCCGGCGTGGGACAAGTTACGGTCGGCGGCGCCTCGCTCCCCGCCGTCCGCGCCGAGATCAATCCGCTCTTGTTGAGCAACCTGGGCATCGGCCTGGAAGACGTCCGCAGGGCGCTCGCCGGCGCCAACGCCAATCAGCCCAAAGGCGCTCTCGCCGATGGCCTGCACATGAGCATCCTCAAGGACAACGATCAGCTTTTCCTCGCTAAGCAATATGCTCCGCTGATCATTGCCTACCGCAAGGGCGCGCCCGTGCGCCTCTCCGACGTCGCCACGGTCGTCGATGCGCAGGAGGACATGCGCAACGCCGGTTCGGTCAACGGCAAGCCCTCCGTATTGCTCGTCATCAGCCGCCAGCCGCAAGCCAATATTATTGACACGGTGGACCGCGTCATGGCCGTCATGCCGCAACTGCAAGCCTCCATTCCGCCTTCCATCCACCTCGGGATCGGTATCGACCGCACCACCACCATCCGAGCTTCGGTCCACGACATCGAAATCACCCTCGTCGTCTCCGTGCTGCTCGTAATCCTGGTCGTCTTCGCCTTTCTGCGCAGCGTTTGGGCCACGGCCATTCCCAGCATCGCCGTGCCCCTCTCTCTGGTGGGCACCTTCGGCGTCATGTACCTGGCCGGCTTCAATATCGACAATCTCTCCCTGATGGCCTTGACCATCTCCACCGGCTTCGTCGTGGACGATGCCATTGTGGTGATGGAAAACATCACCCGTTATCTCGAAAAGGGCATGTCCCCGTTGGACGCGGCTCTCCAGGGCTCGCGCGAAATTGGCTTCACCGTTCTCTCCATGAGCACCTCCCTGATTGCCGTCCTGCTGCCTATTCTCTTGATGGGCGGACTGGTCGGCCGCATGTTCCGCGAATTCGCCGTTACGCTGGCCGTCGCCGTGGCCATCTCCATGGTCGTCTCCCTCACCACCACGCCTGCCATGTGTGCCAAGCTCCTCAGGCACGAATCCGGCCGCCGCCACAACTTTCTTTATCGGCTCAGCGAACGCAGCTTCGAGGCCCTCCACTCCGGCTACGCCCGCAGTTTGCGCTGGGTCTTGCAACACCAGTTCTTGGTCCTGGTCGTCACTTTCGCTACGCTCTGCCTCAATGTTTATCTCTACATCGTCGTGCCCAAGGGCTTCTTCCCCTTGCAGGATACCGGACGCATCACCGGATTGGCCGTGGGCGATGAGGATGTCTCCTTCCAGTCCATGCGCCAGAAGTTCCTCGAATATGTCGCCGTGCTCCGCGCCGATCCCGCTGTCGACGTGGTCGCCGGCTTCACCGGCGGCCGGGCCGTGAATACCGCCCAATTCAATATCACCCTCAAGCCGCTCTCCGAGCGCAAAGTCAGCGCCTTTGACGTGGTCAATCGCCTGCGCCCCAAGCTCGCCGCCATTCCCGGGGCCACCTTATACCTTCAGCCCTGGCAGGACGTGCAGATCGGCGGACGCGTGGGCAACGGAGCCTTCCAGTACACCTTGCAGGGCGATAACGAAAAGGAGCTTGTCTATTGGGCCAAGCGTCTGGAATCGAAATTGGAACAGGTCCCTATCCTGCAGGATGTGAATACCGACCTGCAGAACCGCGGCTTGGAAGCCGGCCTGGTGA
>CAVPFR010000041.1:0-101896 GCA_963703785.1 uncultured Acidobacteriota bacterium
ACCGAGTTTTTGTACCACGGCGAGTGAGAAGTCTACATCACAGCCTCGGGCTGTGAAACCAAGTTGGTGGAACCCGAGGGCTATAGGCCGCCGGGGCAGGCGGCCTATAGCCAAGCGCCGAGTGCGGTCTCCGCGTGTTGTATTCGACCCGCCACTGTTCGATCACGATCTGCGCCTCCTTCAGCGAATAAAAGATCTCCCCATTCAAGCATTCGTCCCGCAGCTTCCCATTGAAGCTCTCACAGTAGCCGTTCTCCCAGGGACTTCCTGGCTCGATATAAAGCACTTCGGTGCCCACCTTCGCCAGCCACTCCCGCAGCTCCTGGGCGATGAATTCCGGGCCGTTGTCCGAGCGAACGTGCTCCGGGATTCCGCGCCACAGCATCACCTCTGCCAGCGTTTCGATCACTTCCAGACTCCCGAGCCGCCGGGCCACGCGGATCGCCAGGCACTCCCGCGTGTATTCGTCCAGCAGCACCAACAGCCGCAGCGCCCGGCCATCGTGGGTCATCGCTTTCACGAAATCGTAAGCCCAGACGTGGTTGGGCCGTTCCGGTCGCAACCGCCGCAGCTTCCATCGTTCAACCACAACCGGCTTCGTGGCCTTTGTCTCTGCGGCACTTTCAATCCCTCTCGCCGCCAGATGCGCTGCACCCGATCCTTGCCCACCGGCCAACCAGCCTTGTTCAACTCGATGGTGATCCGCCGGTAGCCGTAGCGGCCGTACTCACTGGCCAAGGCAATAATCGCTCGGGTCAACTCGTCTTCGTCAGCTCGGTAAATCCCCTCGTAGCGTTGCGTCCCTCTCCACTGCCCAGCAGCCGGCAGGCATGCCGCTCGGAGAGCTGATAGCTCTCCCGGGCATGCCTGACCGCGCCACGCCGCCGCTCAGGGCTTAGAAGTTTCCCTCGGCCACATCCTTCAGAATCTGCTTCTCCAGCGACAGCTCCGCCACCAGCCGCTTCAGCTTGCTGTTTTCCTTCTCCAGCTCTTTCAGTCGTTTCGCCTGATCGAGCTTCAAACCGCCATATTCCTTCCGCCAGCGGTAGTACGTCTGTTGGGTGATTTCGGCTTCCTTGCAGGCTTGCGGGGTGGTCTTTCCGTTGGCGATCCCTACTTCAATTTGCCGCAGCAAGTTCACGATCTGCTCCGGCTTGTACCGTCTCATCGGCATACCAGCGTCCCTCCAGAGTGGATTTTCTCTCACTCCCGCTGGTACAGAAAAACCCCGGTCAGGTCAGTTCCCGCCGCTCCGGGAGATGATCGCCGTGTTGATTCCGATCAGTTCCCTTCAGCGTTGATCAACGCTCCCCCGGAATTGCCCGGATTGATGGGGGCGTCGGTCTGGATGAAGTCCTCGTAGTCTTCGATGCCCAGGTTGGCGCGGCCCGTGGCGCTGACAATTCCCATCGTGGCCGTCTGGCCAACGCCAAACGGGTCACCGATAGCAAACACCAAGTCTCCCACCTGCATCTTGGAAGAATCCCCCATGGGAATCGTGTAAGGTTCCGGGCCTTGCGGGCTGTTCCAGAAAAAACGCAGCGTCGGCAGCGCTTGTTCTACCGCTGCGGGGCACAACATAGATCCGCGCTCGACAGCCACCGGCCTAGATGCCAATGCGAGGCCGGTGGCGGAATCTAGGGGGCCAATCTGTGCATGGGTCCTCATACGCTCAGCACCGGGACATGCGCCTCGCGAATGATCGCATAGCCACTACCATTGGCCCCCAAATGACCGCCGGAAGGCATGTGCCCGATAACCAGGAGGTCGCTCTTGGCTTGCTCCGCGGCTCGGTTCAACAGCTCATGCACATCGCCGCTATCAATGATTACGTCGGCCTGCGTGCCCACATCCTCCTGAATCTTGGCAATTTCCTTTGTGGCATAGCCGACCAGCTCCTTCTTCCACTCGGGAAGGACATGGGATCCTCCAGGGCCATACATCTTCACCCCGGCCGTGATATGAACGAGCGTGAGCCGCGCGCCAAACTCAGCGGCCATCTGCGCGGCCCGCGACACCGTATTGCGGCTGTGGTGGCTCAAATCAACCGCGCAAAGAACATTGTGAATGGTGAACTCGCGCGCTGGCGCCTCTTCCATCTGCGTGACGGTCCAAACCGGACAAGGGCTGTCGTGTAGTACCTTCGCCGCCACCGAGCCCAGCAGAAAGCGGTAGAGCGCCCCATGGCCATGTGTCGACATTACGATCAAGTCTACTTTTTCGTCGCGAGCTGTCTGCGTGATTTCGCGGGCCGCGTCGCCTCTGAGCAACAAGCGTCTGACTGCAATCCCATCGAGCTCCGGCCGCAGCGATTGATCCAAGTCTTTCTGGGCCCGCATGACGATTTCTGCGTGCAAATCCCTCGCCGTGATCTCGTGCCCGCTCTCAAGTACACCACCGGGATAGGTCAGTGGCGTTACGACATGCAGCAGTAGGATTTCCGAATGGAAATGACGAGCCAAGAACGAGGCCTGCTGAACCGCCCTCAGCGATGCGTTTGAAAAGTCAACCGGAAGAAGAATCTTATTCATTATCATTATCATTATTCCTTCTCGAATTCTAAGTAGGAGACAGTGCACTCCGAGTGTCGTTGCCTCGCCTCGGGCACTGGCTGACGGAACTGTGCGGCGTTAGGGTGGCCGGCGTGGTCGGCTGCGATCAGGGCGAACGAGAAATACGGCTGCGGCAGATCATCATTCGGATGCCTCCTTTGGGCTGGGGTTGTGCCAACCGCCGTCTGAAGCGATGAGCGCGTCAGCTTCTTTCGGCCCCCAACTGCGGCGCTTGTAGGGGCGAACCCGATGGTGGTTCTTAAGGACTGGATCGACCACTGCCCATGCGGCCTCAACCGCGTCCTCGCGGGTAAAAAGCGCTCCGTCGCCAGCCATGGCGTCGCCCAAGAGCCGCTCGTATGGCGATTCCTCTCCCGGCTGTTCTTCGATCAGGTAAAGTTCGCGCTGCTCGCCGACGAACTCCTTCCCCGCGCGCTTGACGCGAGCGGCGAGGGCGATGGCGGAGCTGGGCGAGAGCCGGAAGCGCAGATAATTGGCCCGGCCGCCGCTGGCGCTGAGTCGGCGAAAAGCTTTTGCGGGGGCGGTTTCAACTCCACCAGGACTTCGGTCGCCTTTTCGGCTAGATACTTGCCGGAACGCAGATACCATGGCACTCCCTCCCAGCGCCACGAGTCGATGAAAAGCCGCAGGGCGCAGAAGGTCTCGACGTCGGAGTTCTTCGCCACGTCTGGCTCCTTCCGATAGCCGGCGTACTGGCCGCGCACCAAGTCGTCGGATTTCAGCGGGCGCATGGCTTGAAAGACCTTGGCTTTCTCGGTGTGCACGGCTCCAAAGTCCCGATCGGCCGGCGGCTCCATGGCAAGCAGCGCGACGATCTGGAAGAGGTGGTTCTCGATGACGTCGCGCAGACAGCCGGCGGTTTCGTAAAACGCGCCGCGGTCCTCCACGCCGAAATCCTCGGACAGGGTTATTTGAACGCTGGCCACGTAGTTGCGGTTCCAGATCGGCTCCAGGAACGAATTGGCGAAGCGGAAATAGAGGATATTCATGATCGCTTCCTTGCCGAGGAAGTGGTCGATGCGAAAGATCGAATCTTCCGGGAACACGGACTGCGCGACGCGATTGAGTTCACGCGCGGACGCCAGGTCGCGTCCGAACGGCTTTTCGACAATGACGCGCGCGTGCTCGGCCAAATCCGCCGCACCAAGCCCTTTGATCACCGTCTCGAAGAGCGAAGGCGGGATGGCCAGGTAATGCGCCGGGCGCCGAGCGTTGCCCAGCGCTTCTTTGATCGCTGCGAACGTGCTGCGGTCCTTATAATCGCCACTCACGTAGCTGAGCAGGGACAGGAGATGGTGGAGGGCGCGCTTGATTATCGATCCCACCGGATCGCTTGATGCTGTCCGTCACTCGTCTGTGCAGCCGGTCCAGACTCCACTTCGGGAAAGGCGACGCCGATTACAGGGACCTTAAGGGTGCCTCGTTTCGCCATCGCGTAGAGTGCCGGGAAGATCATCTTGTGGGCGAGATCGCCCGTCACACCGAAAAGCACCAGCGCGTCCGAACGGGAGACGGCCATCAGGAAGCCGCCTTCTTGGCGGCGGCTTTTTCCTTATGACCGCCGAACTGGTAACGGAGAGCCGACAACATCTTCTCGGCGAAGTCATCCTCGCCACGCGAACTGAAGCGTTCGTACAGCGCGTCACTGAGGACGGGGGCCGGAACGGACTCGTCGATGGCTGCCTTAATCGTCCAGCGTCCCTCCCCCGGATGCACCCGAACGACCAGTACCTCCTCGTAATAGGAACGATTGAATATTCCGATCCGCCCACGCTCGGGAAGCCGGCACGTCGTACGCCAGAGAAAATCATGTTTCAGTTCTTCGGCGCTCGGCTGTTTGAAACTGAAAACTTCGCAGCCTTCCGGATTGACCCCGGAAATGACGTGCCGGATGGAGCCGTCCTTGCCAGCAGCGTCCAACGCCTGAAAAATCAGCAGCGACGCAAAGTGGGCGGATGCGTAGTGAAGTTGTTGCAGCGAGCTCAGCTCTTCTACGTGTTTTCCCAGGAGTTCTTGATATCCCTTCTTCGACTCGCAAAAGGGTTTTATGATCGTCGGCCACTTTCTGAGTTTGACCTTCTCTTTGGGGCCGACACGGAAATCCACGGAATCGATTTTCATCTTCATCCCTTCGAAGTCTCGACCTGCCTAGGTTGCGCTTAGCACTTATGGAGCTCAGGAGGACGTTGATGCAGCCTTTGCATGTCTCGTCTGATCTCTTCGAATCTCGCGCTCCGCCTCATGCCAGTCTTGATCTGCTTGGCTTTCGCCGTGGACTCGCTCCTGGTACAGCTCGTAGGCCCGTGTAGCGATCTGCGATGTGAGATCGACTGACTTCTTGGCCAACAGCGGAACTCCGGTAGGGTCAAAAATGCGATACGCGAGCAGCTTCACGCGGTCATTCAGGAGCGCCCAAGCTATAGCGTAGGCCCAAACGAACCCCGCCCAGCTCCAGCCCAGGGGCGTCATGAAAAGCCCATATACCGCGATCAGTGTGGCGATCGTTTGCGTCCCCAGAACAGCTATCCACAGAATTCGCGCGGGGCGTATGGACCAGAACGGACCTCGCGTGCGCGTCAGGAAAATCGTCAGATGTCCGGCCACGGACAACTTTAGGTACATCAGAGTCTGGATGTGCGCATGGTCGAGGTGAAACACCCGCTCGCCAAGATAGAATAGGCCAAACGCTGCGATGACTCCCGTGACGCCCAGCACCGTCGAGATCCCCAGCACGAGACGCATGTTCCAGGCCTCGGGCTTATCCTTGTAATGAACGTTGTCATAGGCGATGGACAGAATGGCTCCATCGTTGAGCAGCGCAATCATCACGATCATCACTGCGGTCACCGGATAGAAGTTGAATACCAGAATCGCAACCGTCATGAAGAACAGCACTCGTAGCGTTTCGGCGATACGGTATATGGCGTAACTATTCATCCGCTGGAAGATCCGGCGGCTTTCCTTGATCGCGTCGATGATCACCGACAGGCCGGACGCTAGTAGCACGATGGACGCTGCCGCGCGCGCGGCGTCTGTCGCGCCGGAAACGGCGATGCCGCAGTCTGCTTTCTTCAGCGCGGGAGCGTCGTTCACTCCGTCGCCGGTCATGCCGACGATATGGCCGCGCTGTTGCAGGACATCAACAATGTGAAATTTGTGTTCGGGAAATACCTGCGCGAAACCGTCGGCTTTTTCGATTGCCTCGGCTGCCTGCGCGGTCTCGTGATGCTTCGTGTCGCCCAGTCCGCTGGCATCTAGGATGTTCGTGCCCAGCCCCAGTTGTTTGGAAGTTTCTCGGGCGATGGCCATTTGATCGCCCGTGACCATCTTGACCTTCACACCCATCTGCCGGGCGCTAGCGATGGTCGCTTTGGCCTGGTCGCGCGGCGGATCGAACAATGGCAATACGCCGACAAACTGCCATTTATTTTCCTGATCTGCGCGAGCAACGCCCAAGGAACGGAATCCGCGCCCGGCAAATTCGTTGACGGCTTTCTCAACGGCGGCCTTTGCCTCGCCGGCGTTGGCTGCCATCTCCAGAATCACCTGCGGCGCTCCCTTAGTCACAAAGAACTGCTTTCCGTCTGTGCCTTTGACAGTAGCTTCCGTGCGCTTATGCACCGGGTCGAAGGGTTTGAAATGAAGTACCTGATAGCTCTTCAGCGCTTTCTCGTCTTTCACTCCCCCGATCACCGCCAGATCGATGGTGTCCTTGTCTTCCGCACGCGAAGCGAGCGCGCCGTAAAGGATGGCTTGGTTGGGCAGAATTCCGTTCACGGTAAAAGGATCGCCCAAGGTCAGCTTGTTTTGGGTCAGGGTGCCGGTTTTGTCCGAGCAGAGCACGTCCACGCCAGCAAGTTCCTCAATGGCTGACAACCGGGTCACAATCCCTTCCTTTTTTGCCAACAGACGCGCTCCGACCGCCATCGTGACTGACAGCACCGTCGGCATCGCCACGGGGATCGCGGCTACCAGAAGCACAAGGCAGAATTCCAAAGTTGTGAGAACTTTGTCGCCACGGAAGAGCGCCACAGCCAATATCAACACCACCAGAGTTACAGCGAGCACAATCAGGTAGTCGCCGATCTTTAGAACGGCACGCTGGAAATGACTGACCGTGTGAGCCGATTCCACTAGTTGCGCGGTCTTGCCGAAGTAGGTGTTCGTGCCTGTAGCATACACGATCGCGTCGATTTCGCCCTGACGGACAATCGACCCCGAAAAGACCGCTGAGCCCGGTTTGGCGGTGACAGGCAAAGATTCGCCTGTCAACGCCGACTGGTCGACCTCAATCGAATCGCCCTCCAACAAGCGTGCATCGGCCGGCACAATGTCACCCAGCCGCAGCCGGATGACGTCGCCGGGCACCACGTCGGAGGCATTCGGGCTAACCCACTTCCCATCGCGCTTCACCTTGGCTTTGATCGCCAGTCTGGCTTTGAGTGCGTCGATGGCATTGCCTGCCTGATGTTCTTCCCAAAATCCGACCACCGCGTTGGAACAAAGAAGAAGGAGAATGACAAAGAAATCCAGCCAGTGCCGAACTACGCCCGATAAAATCACCGCAGCTTCAATCATCCAGGGGATGGGCCCCCAGAAATAGGTAAGGAATTTCAGGAACGGATTGCTTTTCTTTTCTTCAATCTTGTTAGGACCATATTGGGTGAGGCGCTTCTGTGCCTCGGCTTGGCTGAGGCCGTCCGGCGATGACGCCAATTGTTTCTCCACTTCCGACATAGGAAGCGTTTTCAGATCGTTTTTCAGAGCGTCTTTCGGGTCAGGCTTCGCATCGGGCTTCGACACCGATTTCGATTCCGAACTCTTTGACTCAGGTTCCGGCTTCGATTCGGGGCCTTTCGGCTTGTCGGCTATGGCTTTCATAATGGCTATGACTCCCGTCTTTGCTGTGCCACAGGTTTCTTCACTGTTTTCATGCTCATAATCCTGTTGATTTCCCGCAGCGGTGGATCAGGATGCCAGTGGGCGTCGAGAGCCACGCCGCGCATGCGGCGAGGGGTGCGATTGCGGTCATGCTGATTTGCCTGTGACTTGCGCTTCACCGATTCCAGCCTGGACGATAGCTAGAAACTGATCGGCATGCAGGCTGGCACCGCCGGTGAGAGCGCCGTCTACGCCGTGAGGGCTAAGCATTGAGACGGCGTTCTCCGGTTTGACGCTGCCGCCGTACTGTATAACAACCGCCTGAGCTGATTTCTCCCCGTATATCTGACCGAAGCGTCGCCGAATGAGCCCATGCGCGTCCTGCGCCTGCTGAGGGGTAGCTTGATGTCCAGAGTTACCGATTGCCCAGACTGGTTCGTACGCGATACTCACGCGGGTCAAGATATCCGCTGGCACGTCGACTAATCCCTGGACGAGCTGTCGGTCGAGCACTGCTTCGGTCTGTGCCTCTTGCCAAGTTTGCCGACGTTGGTCCGAAGAGGAATTTACCTTTTGGCTGATGAACGCATCGGATTCGCCGAGCTTGTGGCGGCGCTCACTATGTCCGAGGATGACGTACTTGCATCCAAGATCGATGAGCATCGTGGGGCTGACCTCGCCTGTGAAAGCGCCTTCCTTCTCGGGATAGAGGTTCTGCGCCCCGAGCGCGACGCAGCTGTCCTTGAGAATCTCCCCAACAACAGCGAGATAGGGGAAGGGTGGACAGACGGCGACCGATACCCGGTCCTTACCGCTCATAATGCCCATGCCATCCACAATCGCTTTGGCCAGCTGCGTGGCCCCGGCGGCTGTCGTATACATCTTCCAATTGCCGACAACAAATTTCTGGCGAATGTCCGGTTTCATTGGGCACTCACGGCGGGTTTCACGGATGATCCGCCAGGCGGTCGCGCATTTTGTCCAGCCCTCGCGGCGTCTGTCAGCCCCTGTGCATTCATTTGACGTTGCCCCATTTCCAATTTCGAATCTCCGGCAGGTCTTCGCCGTGCTTGTTGATGTATTCCTTGTGCTCGATGAGCTTGTCCCGCATCATCTGTTTCAGGTAGGCACCCTTGGTACCCAGGTGCGGCAGGCGATCAACCACGTCTTCCACCAGGTGGAACCGATCCAGGTCGTTCTGCACTCTCATGTCAAAGGCTGTCGTGATGGTGCCCTCTTCCTTATAGCCCCGGACGTGGAGATTGCGGTTGGCGCGACGGTAGGTCAGCCGGTGGACCAGCCATGGATATCCATGAAAACCAAAGATGATGTGTTTATCTTTAGTGAAAAGTGAGTCGTAATCTGTCTCGTTCAGTCCATGTGGGTGCTCGCTCGAAGACTGCAGCTTCATCAGATCGACGACATTGATCACCCGGATTTTCAGATCGGGCAGATGCTGCCGAAGGATGGAAACGGCATGCCAAAATCTCCAGCGTGGGAGTATCACCGCAGCAGGCCATTACTACATCGGGCTCGCCATTCTGGTCGTTGCTAGCCCATTGCCAGATGCCAATTCCTTCCGTGCAATGAACAACAGCGGCGTCCATGGTCAGCCATTGCGGGAGGGCATGCTTTCCCGCAACCACCACATTCACGTAATTCCGGCTGCGCAGGCAGTGATCGAAAACCGACAACAGACAGTTGGCGTCTGGCGGAAGGTAAACGCGCACGATATCCGCCTTCTTATTGATGACGTGGTCGAGAAAACCTGGATCTTGGTGCGTGAAGCCGTTGTGATCTTGCTGCCAGACATGGGAGGCGAGCAGATAGTTTAGCGACGAAATCTTCCGGCGCCATGGCAGTTCCAGGCATACCTTCAGCCACTTGGCGTGCTGGCTGAACATCGAGTCGACGATGCGAATGAAGGCCTCATAACTGTTGAACAGTCCGTGCCGACCTGTCAGGAGATACCCTTCGAGCCAGCCTTCGCACTGGTTCTCGCTGAGCATCGAATCCAGCACTCGCCCGGCGGGCGCGAGGAATTCATCATTTTTTACTTTCCGGGCATCCCATTGACGGTTGGTGACTTCAAAGACCGCGCCCAGGAGATTCGAGAGCGTCTCATCGGGACCGAAGACTCGGAAGTTATGCTGATCCTCATTTAGTTTGGCCACATCGCGCAGGAAATTGCCCAGCACGAGCGTATCTTGGCCGTTAACCGCGCCGGGCGAAGGCACATTCACCGCGTGAGCGTGGAAATCCGGCATGCGCAGGTCGCGTAGCAGAATTCCGCCGTTGGCGTGCGGATTGGCGCCCATGCGTCGGTCGCCCTTCGGCGCTAGGTCCTGCCAATTCGGGCATAAGCCGCCCATTCCCATCGAACAACTCCTCGGGTTTGTAGCTCTTCATCCAGCTTTCAAGCTGTTTGACATGATCGGGATGCTCGGTATCTACCAGGAGCGGCACCTGGTGCGCTCGGAATGTTCCCTCGATTTGCAATCCATCAACTACCTTCGGGCCAGTCCAGCCCTTGGGTGACTTGAGGACGATCATTGGCCAGCGCGGCCGAGCGGTGTCGCTATTGTTCCGGGCATTCTTTTGAATTGTCCGGATGTCTTCGATGGCCTCTTCCAACGTACTGGCCATGAGTTCATGCATCTTTTCCGGCTCATCGCCTTCGACAAAGTGAGGCGTCCAGCCGCAGCCACGCAGAAATTGCTCCAATTCCTCATGCTCGATGCGTGCCAAAACAGTCGGATTGCTGATCTTGTAGCCATTGAGGTGGAGGATCGGTAACACGGCTCCGTCGCTAATCGGGTCGAGAAACTTGTTGGATTGCCATGAGGTCGCCAAGGAGGCCGTTTCCGCTTCGCCGTCGCCGATGACGCAGGCGACGATCAGATCGGGATTGTCGAACGCCGCCCCGAAGGCATGGCTGAGCGAATATCCCAGCTCGCCACCTTCGTGAATGGACCCAGGCGTCGTCGGCGCGACGTGACTTGAAATTCCGCCGGGAAACGAGAACTGCTTGAACAGCTTCTTCATTCCGGCTTCGTCCTGGGTGACGTTCGGGTAGATGTCGGTCCAGGTGCCTTCGAGGTAGACGTTGCCCACAATCGCTGGGCCGCCGTGCCCGGGACCAGCTATATAAAACATATCGAGGTCATACTTCTTAATGACCCGGTTCAAGTGCGCGTAGATGAAATTCTGGCCCGGCGTGGTGCCCCAGTGTCCGACCACCAGCGGCTTCACGTGCGACAGTTTCAGCGGCTCCTTTAGGAGTGGATTGTCGTAGAGATAAATCTGGCCGACCGACAGATAGTTGGCGGCGCGCCAGTAGGCATCCATCTTGTGGAGCAGCTCCGGGGAAAGGATCTGGGGATCGGTCAGCGCAAGAATTTCTGTGTTCATAATTCAATTCTCCTTTTTTGAGGCAAGGCCGAGGAACACGCCACTTGAGGCAGGTCAGGAAACCGGAGATGAAATGCTTCGGTTAAAATAATTTCTTCGGGCAAATGGTCAGGATCAAATGGACTCAGATGGTGTAGCTCCTCAACCATTTCAGCGGTAATTCGCTGCGGCTTGAAATATTTCGGCCTGCCATGCACGATGCGATTCCCAATCGCTGCCAATTCATCGCGCCCGCTGCGTTCGGCGATCCAATCCATCGGAGCGCCAACCGCCGCAGCGTGATTCTTCGCCTTCAGCAGACGTGAAATGTTGTCCGTCTGAGTCGGACCGTTCACTCGCAAGGTGACCTCCGGCTGTCCAATCCGGTCAATGCCCCCAGTTAGAATTCGGCGCAGAGAGTCCTCGGCCTCGAACAGCGCGAACTTGATACTCGACGAAATCCAATCCGTGACCCCACCCTCCGCCGGTCCGCCATTTGGCGGGTTGTACTTGAAGCCTCCGTCATGCGGGGGATTGTGCGACGGCGTGATGACGATACCGTCGGCGAGTCCAGTCGTGCGCCCGCGGTTGTAAGTGAGAATCGCGTGGGAAATGACGGGCGTAGGGGTATATTCGTCTCCCTCGGCGATCATGACTTCCACCCCGTTGGCCGCCAGTACCTCAAGCGCGCTCGCCAGCGCCGGCACGGAGAGCGCATGCCTATCCATGCCGAGAAACAGCGGACCATTAATCTGGTGCAGCTTTCGATACAGACAAATCGCCTGGCTGATAGCGAGGATATGCCACTCATTGAAGGCCTTCGAACGCAGAACCCCGATGTCCTGAGGTGCCGAAAGCGACCCTTTGGGCGGGAACGGAAGGGTCCGGCCTCTCGGTATAGTAGGCCGCGACGAGCCTGGGCACATTCACCAGCATCGATGTTGGGGCGGGTTTTCCCGCAAGCGGACTTATCTTCATGACGCTTTCGCCAAATGCGGTGGAGGCAGATTTTCAGTGCGATAAGATTGGCCGTGTTGAATGAAGACGGGCCGCGAAACAGACGCGAATTCAAACATCTTGGCTCCTGCGTTCAAACTGGGCAAATCCAGTAACCAGTCCCGGCGTCACCCTAGTAAGCGAGAAAGGAAAAGCTTGCTTATCGCGAACGCGGTAACATGACCCGCAAGGTTCCGCTCTCAAGCGTGGCACTGGCTAGTACGGGATCGAAATCAAAGGGCAGTTCAACAATCCGCATGACCTTTCTGCCCTTCCGGGAGGCGCCTGCCCGCTGATCTGAATTGGGGTGGACGCCGCAAATAACTGCCCGTCGGTGCCCGATTGCCACTTCCAGGTCTTCTGCGTCGAACCCCGGCACTTGCGCGGTTAGTTGCAATGCGCTTTCGCTCAAGTTACGTTCGATCATCAGGGGGTGCAGCACCTCTTCTTCCGCACCGAACCAATCGTCCTGGTCAGAGCCATGCTCGCCGCCACGAGACTGAAAGATTTTGTAGGCGCGTTGAGCGATCAATGAATTAGTTTCATTCATCGTGTCGAGCGCATCGGCTTCGATAACTCGTACGGTTTGCGCCTTAGCAGATTGCGATTGAGCTGCCATGTCTCTCCTCTTCGGGCGAAGCGGCTTGATTCTTCCGCGCCGCGCTTTGGCGACGCCAGTTCCAATCGGCAAGACCTTCGATACAGTCTTGCCCAAACGATTCGCGGAAAAGTTAAGCTGCTGCAGCTACAACAGCCTCAGCTGAGTGCAGAGAGAGTTGCGAGGTGTGCGTGCTTTCGAGGATGTCTTTTGCCTTCGTGACCTCTGTAGCCGTCCCGTGTACGATGAGTAGGAACTGATCTGTCTTGAGGGCCGCTTCATACTTCACAATACTGTCCTTGGGTATTCCTATGCTGTAGAGGCCGGCCCCCAAAGCACCCAAGGCCCCCACCTCTACCGCACCTTCCAAACCCGCCACGATCCATGCCACTACCGGTCCCGCCGCCAAAATTGGGCCAAGACCCGGAATCAGGAAAAAAGCAGATCCGAACAGGAGTCCCCAAAAACCTCCCCAGAACGCGCCAACTTTGCCCCAATACTTCATGCGATCACCGGTATTGTAATAGCCGACCGCATGCTCGTCTGTGTGGTAGCCTTTGCCGACGATCGATAACTTGTGCATGTCGACGCCGCCACTTTGAAGTTCCTTCACTGCTTGATCCGCCTCGGTATGGGAGCGATACACTGCGACAACTGAATTTTGTTGAGACATTACATTTCTCCTGATCTGGCTGCTATCCGTCTCAGGCCATCAACCAAAGGCCAACTCGAACTATGTCAGAAGTGCTAATTCGGAACTGTTCTCTTTAGGGCAGTCTCTCTGATATCCACTAGCCCCCTTTACTTGTTCCTTATGGGACAGAAACATCTTTCGCCGAAGTTTATACTGCACGTTGGGTTCCCCGCTTTAGATCGGAACCTATAGAAACAAATTTGGCCGAGATGCCGCTTTGATGACAGCTAATTCGAATACGACGGACCCCGCAGGACGAAGGCCACACCGGTTCGGAATTGGAAGCTTGGTGTTTATAGTCGTCTTGGCAGTCGTCTTCTTTATGCTTGGCCAAAGCATGGTGCATCACCGTTTCTTTAGAGGCGGAGAAATTTGGTGAAGCGGCTAAGACGTATGCCAACGATCCGGTCGCATTACATCTGCGCGCCATGAACATGCTTTATGAAGGTTTGAAGGCGAACTCGACGATTGTAATTGTCCCCAGCTCCGCCGTCGAAACGATGCAACTGGGCGGTCTTGCCGGGATGACCGCGGCTGACCATGGGACTCGGCCAGGACCGCGCGAGCAAAGAAAGGGAAAGCGAACTCAAAAGCAGCAATAACGGCGCCAATAAAATAAGCACTGCTGCCTAGTCTCAACGTTACGCTGCGTCTGCCAAAATGAAAAACCGCAAACTGCTTGTTGTTGTAGATGAATCGGCGGCAACCCGAAAGGCATTACAGTACGTGGCCGAGATGGCCGCGGGGCGGCCGAATTTTCGGGTTTGTCTTGCGCATAGCCTTCTTCCGCCTCCTAGCCAACTCGTCGAGCTCAGGGGCGCTGAAAAAGGACGCATCCAAGCATACAAGTCTCGATGGATTGAAGCGACCGAGATGACGGAACAGCGGGCCTTGGAGCGCGCCAACGCTATTCTGCGCCAAGGCGGCCTCGCGCGCGGGGCGGTCGAAGCCCACTATTGTTATCTGGTGGATGGGAGCGGAGCGACCAAGGAAATATTGAAACTCGCAGAAATGCGCAAGTGTGACACCGTGGTCATTGCAAGAAAGTCGCTCTCGTGGCTGGGTGAGCTTATCCACGGAGGCCCCGCTGAGGAGTTTGTGCGCCAAGGCAAAGGATTCACGATCTGGGTTGTGGAATAGTGCGGTTCCGTATCCTGATTTTGACCCTTTGGATTTTTCGTGTGTAGTCGGAACCCGGCGGTGTTTCAGGAAGCTTCGACCGCTAGGATCGCAACGCCCGTCGTCTTACCCGCGCGTCGTCCCGCACGAATGAACGAATCAATCTTCGCTTTTTAAGAAGCTTTGTCCTTCCTCCACCGCCTGGATAGGTTCACCGAAAATTTGGTTGACATACTTGGCGGCCAAGGGCTAAAAATAGCCCCCCAAGTTTTGGTGATGCATTGTGTTATCAGGCCCTTTTGCCGGGCCGGATTGACTGGAGCTACATTTTTCGTTCGGTAAAACGACCTCGCGTCCGGTTTAGATCGAATATCAACCCAGGTGGAAGTCATGGCGGGTTTCGAGCGTATTCGGACCATTAAGAAAGAGGTACAGCCGCGCCTGTTCGCAATTCCGGGTGTCTACGCAGTCGGAATTGGAGGGAAGAAGGTTCGCGACCAGCGAACGGGCGAGCTCGCCATCATGGTGTTTGTTGGCCGTAAAAAGCCGCTAGCGGAGATTCCCGCAAGCGAAGTGATTCCAGCCGAAATCGAAGGAATTAAAACGGACGTCGTGGAGTCCCCGCTTTCAAAGCTGTGCGACGACGAGAACCAGTATTCGACACTGGTCGGCGGCATACAAATCGCCGCAGGCTGGCTCGGGTACGACCAGCCACTGCAAGATCAAAACAGCAAAGAGCTCACTGGCAAGGGTACTTTGGGATGCATCGCACTAACGAACGACGCGCCGCCAAAGATTGTCGCCCTTACCTGCCAACATGTTGTGGCGGGTGACCAAGCATTGTCACCGCCATTCTTGACCATTGCGGGCCCCGATGTGAATGGTGTTTATACCTTCACTCAATCGCCAAACGCCGGCACCGTGGTGGCTTTCGATTGGCTTGAGGCGGGCAAGGGCGGCTTAGTCGCGATCTATCTGACGTTAGACACGGAGACACCCGCTTCGGTGGCTCACAATATTGCGACTCGGATTAATTCGGTCGCCAGCACACCGGTCGTGCAGAACAATAATACGATTACCGTGCCGGCTGGAATGTCTGGCACTTGGAACGTCTACCCGAACCGTTCCGCGGTCATTCCTGTGGCTTCCGGACTTCGTCCGTCCTCCAACGGTGGCGTGATCACCCTTTCCGGGCTCGTAGAGAGAGATTCGGCCATCTACACGAATTTCAATGTTGGCGGACCATACCGGAGCTATGGAACGTTCGCGCTCGCAAAGCGCGGCACCGATCTAGCTTCGGTCGCCTCCGCCATAAAATCATCGCTCGACCAACTCATTGCGGACGCAAAAATAAAGGATCCAGGATTGAGCGCTGTGGGCCTCAACGTCAGTCTCGGAACTGTCGGCAACGCCCAAACCATCACTATTTCTGGCGTTCAGGAAACCGAGTGTTACATCACACCGGACGTCCGTGTGGGACATCCACAAGCGAATTTTCAGCGCAGATGCTGCCCATGCTCACAGATGCGGATCGGAACGGTGATCGCTGCCCGATTGGATGTTGACGCGGCGATTATCCAACTCGATCCGAAGGTTTCATGCAAAGCCGAGATCCAGGGAATCGGCGAGGTCAAAGGATATTACGCAGTGACAGCCGCTGACGCGAGCGTGGTGAACCCAACATTCAAAGTGACCCTTCGGGGCCGAACGACAACGGTTCCACGAACGACGATCATCGATTCCATAGACATCGATGGATTTTTACCCCTCCACGATCCCAGGAATCCATGCTTTCACCGCTATTTCACTGGCGCGATGAAGTTTGAAAGGTTAGATACCGCTGGAACAGCATTGGGCAGTCCAGGAGATTCGGGAGCGGCGGTGGTGATCTACGATGGCCCCAATCAAGGCAAAGTCGTGGGTGTTTTTTTTGGAGCAGACGACCATGGCTATACCTTTGCTACGCAAATCGACCAGATCATGGACGCGCTCGATATACAAGTGGCGACTCCAACCACGCTGGCCGCAGCAGTGGCGGCACAGCCAGCCAATGCCACCGCGGCAACCACGGATGAGTTGGTGACCGGAGGAATGCCATTCTCGGCAGTGGCTGGAGCCGTTTCAAATGGCGTGGAGGCAGCGGAACAGGAGATGCAGGCAACGGCGGCAGGACGAAATTTCGCTGAAGCCGTGCGGCGGCACTTCACGGAAGCAATGGAGCTGATTCAAACCAACCGCCGCGTAGCTACCGTGTGGCACCGCAGCGGCGGTCCTCAGATCCTAAACAGCTTCCTACGTATCGTACAATTCCGCGATGAACCATTGCTGAACGAAGTCGACGGCCGGCCGCTGAGAGATTGCCTCGCGCGAATGCACGGCATCCTGGCGCGCCATGGCAGCGCGGCTCTGGCAGCCGATTTGAATCGGTATCTACCCACGGCATCCACACTAGGCGGGCTCACTTTTACGCAAATCATCAGCGCATTGCAGATGGCGGGGATGGAATAACCGTGGGCGGTCAAGCGGGCACTCTCGAAACGATTGCAGCTCAACTGGGACTGATATTGCAGCCCCTCGAGGATCGGCTCGCTTCCGGGAACGTTCTACTCCTGTTTGCCGAACTGGGATTGCGGTTCCCCAATGACGTGCTCAAGCCAAGTTTCACAAACGCTCTGCAAACGGGTGCAACTGCCGCAGGCAAACTGCCCGCGATGGTGACGCAACTCATCACCGACATTGAAAACGACGACGAGGATCAGATCATTCAGGACGGGAGCACGCTCCTGGGACAGGTGGCTACAGTCGTTACCGCGATTGAGCAAATCGCCACCGAACTGAAAAATTTGGCCAACAGCAATCTCCCTGGGGTAACCCCCGCGCAAGTCACCGCGTTTGCACAGAATCTTGCGACGAATCTGATCGGCTACTTGATCGTCAGCTACTTGGAAACCATCGACCCCAGTATTGTGGGTGTTGCAAATCTGCTCGGGTTGGTGAGCTATACCTTTAATCCTGGCGTGCCAGGCGACTCCTCGCAGCCGCCATATATCCAGCGGCAGCTCCAACTTTCCAATATTGGAAAGATACTCGGCTCGCCGGCAGATTTTTTCCAAATCGTATACGGCTGGGGAGACGCCAATTTCGACGGCACAAAATTATTTCCGATTCTCGGCACTTCGCTGAAGCTCTTCGGGATCGATTCGCCGATTACGACTCCCACTGCCGGAAATGCGTTTCAAACTGGGCTGCTCTCGCTCAAGGCAAATGGCGCTACGAATCCTCCTGGATTGATCGCTTCTCTTTCCTATCCGTTGCAGTCAGGTCTCAATCTGACGATTCCGCTGAGCCAGTCCTGGAGCGGGACGATTCAGATGCAGGGCGCATTTGTCGCAGGTCTGCAGGCCACGCTCACGCCTCCCGCAAGCATTACGTTCAAGCCTCCCACCGGCACCCTGAACGCCTCGATCCAAGTGGACATCACCGCGCAGGGCGCCGACGCCGCTCATCCGCTGATTCTCCTAGGGCAAACAGGCGGTAGCCGGTTGCAGGCAGATTCGTTTACGTTCGGCATCGGCATGGCCGTGAAGTGGAATTCCGCGTCCGCTCAGGCAAACGTGGAGCCGCAGGTCCAGGTACAGGTGAAGCAAGGCAAGGCGGTTATCGACTTTTCCGGCGGCGACGGGTTCATTGCTTCCGTATTGTCTGGAATCCAAGGCGAAGCCGATTTTGAACTCACAGTGACGTGGCAGCCGGACACGGGAATCCACATAACCGGCGGCGCGCAATTGGAAATCGATTTACCGCTTCACCTCGAATTAGGACCGGTAGAGGTATCGACCCTGTATCTAGTATCGGGAATTACATCGACAGGAATACCGATTGAGATTTCCGTCGCTCTCGGCCTGACGCTCGGCCCCGTGTCAGCCGCAGTGGATCGCATCGGAGTAACTGGAGCGCTGACGTTTCCCAATCAAGGTGGAAACTTAGGGCCGGCCGATTTGCAGTTTGCGTTCAAACCGCCCAATGGCCTCGGCCTATCCGTTGATGCGGGTCCAGTCGCCGGAGGCGGATATATCTCCTTCGACAATGTGAAGAAAGAGTACGCGGGTTTTTTGGACGTCTGTATCGCCGAAATCGTTCAGGTCAAATTCATCGCGATCCTGGATACCTTGATGCCGGATGGATCCCAGGGCTTTTCCTTCATTTTCATCATTTTTCTCGAATTGCCGCCAATTCAGTTGGGATATGGGTTCACGCTGAACGGAGTTGGCGGCGTCGCCGGCGTGAACCGCACGATGTCCATACCCGGGCTTCAGGCCGGGCTGCACAACCATACCCTCGATTACGTGATCAATCCCCCTCACACCGTTGCGGACGCGCCTCTGGTCATCACCGCGATCAACAGCTTTTTCCCCGTAGCGGTAGGCCGATATCTGTTCGGCCCGATTGTGGCAATCGGATGGGAGACATTCGTTCAGGTCACCGTGGGCGTGCTTCTGGAAGTGCCGGATCCGATACGGCTGGCCCTGCTGGGGATCATCGACGTTGCATTGCCCACAATCGAAGAGCCCGACGACGCCGTGGTCAGGCTTCACATCGATGTGCTAGGCACGCTGGACTTCGGCACAAAGAAGCTTACCGTCGACGGCTCGATGTACGGTTCTCAAATTCTTGAATTCCCGATCCTGGGCGACTTTGCGCTTCGCTCCTCCTGGGGATCAAATCCTAGTTCCCTGTTTTCGATGGGCGGATTCAACCCACACTTCAACACAACCGGTCTCGACGTTCCGCAACTCCACCGGCTCTCGATCAGCATTGGGGATGGAGACAATCCGCAAATCAGCGCCAATACGTATCTGGCGCTCACCTCGAACACGATTCAATTTGGCGCGGATATCGAGGCATATCTCTCCCAAGGCGGTCTTACGGTTCATGGGTACCTGGGGTTCGACGTGCTCGTCGTCATCGCGCCGCCGACGATCTCCTTCGAATTCGATTTTTCGGCGAGTTTCGACGTCTCCTATAGCGGAGTGAATCTTGTCGGCCTCACCGTCACGGGCACATTTACGGGGACAACGCCCTGGCATATCCATGGTGATGCAACCCTGCATATTCTCTTTGGGTCTGTTTCCAAGTCGGTTGATAAGACGTGGGGTGACAGCATCGCACCGCAGCCTCCTCCGGAAGCCATTCTTCCCGATCTGCTGCCGGCGCTGGCCGATCCACAGAACTGGAATGCGGTACTCCCGGACGGAATGACGCAAGCTGCCACGTTGAACACGGCCAAATCCGATCCCAGCATCGTAATTGTGCATCCGATGGGCACGTTGAGCGTGCGAGAGAAGGTCGTACCGCTCGATCTTCCAATTTCTCACTACAAAAGCGGCATTCCCTCGGACGGAAATTATTTTTCGATTGGCGACGTGCGGATCCACGGCACACAAGTGTCGAAAAGCACGTTCACCGACTTTTTTGCGGCAGGCCAGTTCATCGATCTGAGCGATGCCGACAAACTGAGCCGGTCGAGTTTCGAACCGTACGATGCGGGGGCGACCATCGCGTCGGCCAATATCTGCTCGGGCCAGGACTCGGCCCGTTCGGTGCAATACAATGAATACTACCTTGATGATCCTGCCGTTTCCCTGCGCTTATCGTCCGTCTACGTCATGCCTGCTTACGTGGCCGATGGCTTGTATTACCAAAGCACGGGATTTCAGTCGGCGCTGAAAAACACGGGATTCAACAAATACAAGAACGGCCCCTCCACACCGGTGGCGATAACGAAGGATCCCTCTTATGTAGTCGCCTCGGTGGAGGACCTCTCCGTCCGCGAGGACCTTTCCGGCGCGGTTGAAATGACTTACTACCAGGCGCGAGAGGTGCTCATCGCACATTTAGAGAAAAATCCGGACGATGCCGGCAATCTCCAAATCGTTCCCGCGCAAGAGGCGGCCTCGTGAGCGACCAGAGCCCCAGCAAGCGCCATTTCGTATCGTGGGTGCGACGTGGAATCGGCGCGAGCATTAATAGTGCGCCGGCTGCGGGTCAAACCCGCGTTAACGTCGGAATCCAGCTCTCGATCGTAAACCAGAGTGGCGCGGCTTATCCGACGCAGCCTACCGCGGTGCAAGTGGAGCTTTATGGACCAGGGGACGTGATTGGAATCGATCCGCGGCACATTGTGCGCACGGAGCCGTTGAAAGACACAGTCAACTTCGAGCCCAATTATCTTTGCGCGATTGAATTCGATTCTCCGGATTTTCCGTGGATTTTCACGCCAACTGGTGTAGGGGGGAACCCTGCGGTCTCTTCTGGAAGTGGTTGCCCAGGTGGAGACAGGCTGGCTCCATGGGTGGCTCTAATCGCGCTAAAGCCAGGCGAATACAGCGCCAAATCCGGACCGCCGAATCCCCTACCGGCCATTTCCGTGACGACTGATGCGCCGTTGCAAAGTCTGTCGGACGCCTGGAACTGGGCACACGCACAGGTAAATGGTAACGCCGGCCTCGCGGCAACATTAACGACGGCGCCCGGCAACGTATTCTCGCGATTGCTTTGTCCGCGCCGGCTGGACCCGGAATCCTCCTACAGTGCATTTTTGGTTCCCGCCTATGAGATAGGTCGGCTGGCGGGATTGGGACAAAGTATTTCCGGCACGGATCCATCATCGCCGGCATGGGGAGCAGCCACAAAATACCCGCTCGATCTGCCCGTCTATTACCAATTCAACTTCCACACCAGCGATGAAGGGGATTTCGAGTCACTGGTGCGACGGCTTACGCCGAACAAAAATCTTTCCGGCGCCGTAGGGCAGAGACCGATGGACGTCTCATCGCCGGGAATGGCGCTTCCCGCAGTGGCGAGCAAACCCATGGGGCTCGAGGGGGCTCTCGGCAGTTCCTCGCTTACGTCATCTGCCTGGGACAACAACGAGAAGAATACGTTTCAATCGAGCTTGCAGAGCCTAATTAATCAAACCTCCCCCGTGAAAGACGATCCGTCCAATCCCAATCCGAAAGACCCAGTGATTGTGCCGCCTATTTATGGCCGGTGGCCTGCAGGTGTCGCAAGCGTGACTCAGGGTTCCGGTACATGGGTTACGGACCTGAATCTTGATCCGCGAACGCGTGTCGCAGCGGGCATGGGCACTCAGGTCATTCAGAACGAGCGTACCCAACTTCTGGCGTCGGCGTGGCAACAGTTGGAAGGGGTGCTGGAGGCCAATCAGAAAATTCAGCAGGGACAGTTGGCGCTGGCGACGCTGCAACAGCTTTACGACAATAAATTTCGGGCTGCGACGACGAGCACAGTGCTGAACTTAACGGCTCCTTTGCTCGGTCGCGTGCTGGATGACTCGAAAACCGTGCGTGCGACCGTTCGAGGAAGCCTCGTGCCCGAACGGGCCCTCTCCGCAGCGTATCGCAGAGCCACGCGGGCGAGAATCCGGCGCGTGTCTCCGGTAGCGCCGCGCAGAGCATTGCTCGAGAAAATCAACGACGGAACCGTAGATATCGTTCCGCCACTCGCGCCTCCTCAGGGCATGGTGTCACTCGAAGAGATTTCGGACACGCCTGCGGAATCGTTGGACCAGAAACTGCACCAACTGCTGAACACGATCAAAAAGGAACGGCACACCAGTACCGGATTTTTCCGACGCTTTCTGCTAATGGTTGCCGCAATGGCGGTTCGGCTGGCAATTTTCGCAGTGGAACTTTGGGAGAAACTGAGCGGCGCAGTTGCTGGACAGGCTCCCGCCGAGGCAATACGGATGTCTAATTTTACTCCCGCGCAAGTCGCCGCCATGCCGCCGCGTCCTCAGTTCACATTGACCGCGCCAAATAGTGCCGCGGCAGCGACGGGTACAACGGAAAACGGACAAGATTCCGCTCAGGCAAAGGCTTTTCGCGAAGCGACGAGCGGGCTCTTCGACGCGTTTCAGTCGGTGCCTGGAGATTCACCGGATCGGCCGTCGCTTGCCCTTCCTGTTTTGCAGCAGACGGTGCTTAAGCGAATCGATCCGGGCGTGACGGTCTCACAAAGAATCCGGGCGATGATTTCCTTGCCGCGTCTCTCCTGGCAGCCATCCGATATTTTAGCGTCGCCAATTCTCGCAGCGCCGGAGTTTCCGCAGCCGATGTACCTGCCGCTGCGCGACCTTTCGCCTTCCTACTTGTTGCCAGGCGCGGATGAAGTACCGCAGGATTCGATCAGCCTCGTGGTTCAGAATCACAAATTCATCGAGTCGTATATGGCAGGCCTCAGCCACGAAATGACGCGACAGCTCATCTGGGAGAACTATCCGACGTTCGATCAGCGGGCGACATATTTCCGGCAATTCTGGGACGTGAGCGCATACGTACCACAGCCCGGTGATCCCGCGGACGCAACTGCTCTAAGCGAAATGCTGAAAGATATTCCGCTCATCCCGCTCTGGAAACAACCGTTGGGGAAGAACTTAAATCGTCCGGACGTGCCCGCAAAGAACGTAGTGCTTCTGATTCGCGGCGAGATCCTGCGGCGATATCCGAACACGATTATCTACGCCGTCAAAGCGAAACGAGATGCGAATAACAAGCGCGTGCGTGACGACACTGACCAACGGTATCCGATTTATCGCGGCACCCTTCCGGACGACATGACATTTCTTGGTTTCAACTTGAGCGTAGACGATGCGCGTGGCGGCACAAAAACTTCTCCCGACGGCTTTTTCTTTGTATTTCAGCAGCCGCCGGCGGAACCTCGCTTCGGCCTGGAACTGACGGAAGTGCGTCAGCCGACGGTACGCTGGGCCGAACTGGCATGGTCGAATTTTGCGAGTACAACAACCACGGTGACGCGAAAGGCTCCGTCTAGCGCGGCAGCGCAAGCCCCGAATGGAAAGAGCCCGTGGCGCCGCGCGTCGCAACTGTTTTCCACCGTGCTCAAAACCACGCAGTTGCCGGCTTTTCTTTCGGGTGCTGTCCAGCCTTCGGATTTGGGAACCTTGAACGATATTGACGATCAAAATAATAAATGGGGGCAGAACAGCGCTCAGACGGCCTACATCCTCTTGCGCATGCCGTTTCGCATTCTGATGCATGCGACTTTGCTGCTGCCATAAATCATGAGTCCAAATCGCCCCGCCGTGGCCGCACCCTCTCGGAAGCTAACCGAGCCTCACGCGCTCGATTCTCAAACGCCGCTCCTATTTCTTCCCGTCTATCTCGAGACGCGATATATCGATTTGCAGGCGGGAGGTTCCGAGTTGTGGGTCCGAATCTATCCGGACCAGATTTCGATCAACGCTCACGAGCCTGAATTGACTCAGCAGGAGATTACTGACGGGCAGTTGTATTGGAATACGCTATGGGCAGCCGGAAAGGTCTCAAGCGCAACAGATCGACGCATTCCGTGGGCCGCTCTGGCGTCGAAATACGGAGCACAAAGGGCGGCGTGGATTGCACAGGAACTGACGCCTTCAAACGCGAACCAGCAGCCCGCGGCAGGAGCATCACCCGCACGCCTGACTTTGACCTTCGGGGCGACTACCATGACCTTCTCCTGTACGCGTCCGGGCGCCTCCGGCAACAACGTACAAATTGCCACCGATGTTTCGTCACCCAGAGAAGCGCCGGTGATCGTCGCGGGTAATCTTGTGACCATCTATGCCAAATGGGACGGCAACCTGCATACGGCCGCTGAGATCGCCGCGTCCTTTCCGTCGAATGAGACGGATGATGGGGGGGCGATCGCTGTCGTAATCTCGGGCGCCGCAGCGCCCCTAACCGCGAAAGCCGCGACGAACCTCGCCGACGGCAAGGACCCTTCCCCGATGCCGGTGTTTCCCTCGCCTCCTATTCGGCAGAGTTCGTGGGAAAAGCCAGCGATCGCCGATGCAATGCCGGATGTGTGGAACGTGATCCTGATTTCCGGGACACAGAAAACGGTGGCGCAGAGCAAGCCGGTGAAACTGGGTTTGGCGACGACGATCGATCCGTATGGCGGCGCGTTTCCGCCAGGTTCACCGGTGGATGCTGGATTGCAGTGGCTGATAAACTTCGATACCGCATTGGCCGCCGGAATGGCGGTCAAAATTCCTCTCACGAGCGAACAGCGGGCCGCGGGCTTCGATCGGATGATCGTCTATGGCCTGAGGAGCCGCGACGCAAACGGAGGCGAAACGCTGCGCGATTTGTTCGATGCGCACCATTATACGGATGGATTCGCGCTGGTTCCGCAAGGATCTCCTACCAACAATACCGCGGATGCAAGTTCGGCCTATTCTCGAAAAGACCCGGATTACGCGACGAGCTTTGCTGTTGAACGAAACGGCCCGTTGATTCTTGGACCGCAAGTGCAACCGGATGCTGACGGCAACCGCTTTGCGACGCTTCTAGGATTCGATCCCGCAGGCATGCAGAACGTACAGTACTCCGAGCGCAAAGGATCGCGTAACGGGTCGGATATGTTGCGGGCGCTCTGGCCGGCGACGCTTGGATACTTCCTGAGCCAGTTGATGACGCCGGGATTCCCCGCCGATCTGATTGATCAGGCGCAGGAATATGCTTTGTCGCATGCGGTTCCGCGAGGACCGATCCCCAATTTCCGTGTCGGCGGGACGCCTTACGGAGTTTTGCCGGTAACGGCGCTGCGTCTATATCAACTCACGGCGGAAAAAGGGGCGCCGCCGATCGAGTCATTTCTTGCGAAGTCGGTGCGGCAACTTTGGAATACATGGCTGACGAGCGCCACTCACGCACCTCATCTCCAAAGAGGACAAGATACCGGATACGCAGATCAGCAGGATCCTGGGAATGGATGCCAGTTCCAGTTCTTATCGCGGACGCCAGGTGTTGGGCGCCGATTTCTTATGGAATTATATGGATTTCATTGGAATGCCTGCGGCAGATAAAAGCGACTGGTGGAGCAAACAAGACATTGCCGGTCGAAAGGTGCTGGATGAGAACGGATTCCATTCCTGGGACCCACGCGTCATTCACCTGAGCTTCGCGAATGCGTCGTTTCCGGTGCGGCTGCCGACGGTGCAAAGTGGAGTTCTATCCGAGACGGATCCCTTGACCGCGGATGCATCGCTTGGAACAAACGCTCAGGGTACCGTTATTCACGAAAACTACATTCAGTGGCTGGCGCAGGCGCCCATCAAGGATATTCACGCCGAGAACTATCCTGGGCCGAAGCCCACAGCATTGCTCTACAAAATTCTGCGGCTGGCCGTGATTCTCGAGTACGGGAAGCTTGCTTCCAATGCAGAAATCAGTGCGGGAAAGCTGACCACCGAACAAACCCGCGAACCAGAGCTAATAGGAATGGGCGCGGAAGCCGGCGCTACCGGAGCAGCTAAACCCCTAGGCGTGTGGGACATTTTGACGCGGCCTTCCATTCCCGCGCCAGCGCTCAGTTGGGGAGATTATCTTTCTCAACTGATCCCTCCAGCCGGTTCGCCATTTGCTGAACTTAAAGATTTCCGCTCCTGCCTCAAGAACCTCTCGATGCTGCCAACGGCGGAACTCGACCGGCTCTTGACCGAAACCCTGGATGCTTGCAGCCACCGCTTGGACGTATGGGCGACCTCCGCTGCGACCGCCATCCTGATGAGGACCCGGCAGAGCCAAGGCGTTGCGGGCGTCCATCTTGCGGCCTATGGATGGTTGGAGGATCTGAGGCCCGCAGCCAAGCGCTCCGCGGTCAGTAGCGCGGAGCAGAAGCAGATTCAGATGCTGGACTCCATGCGACAAAAAAAGGGAGTCACGGAAACGCCCCCTCCTGTTATGCGGCCACAAGTCGATAACGGCGGTTTCATTTACGCGCCTTCGCAGGATCAAGCGGCGGTTGCTGCGATTCTGCGAAGCGGCTACATGAGCCACAAGGGCACCAGCGACGAGGATACACTCGCGATCGATCTGTCGTCCGAGCGCGTGCGTGGCGCGCTCACATTGCTGGACGGCATCCGCCAGTCTCAGAGTCTAAACGCGCTGCTTGGATACCTATTTGAAGGCGGGTTGCACGATTTGAAGTTGCAGCAATATGTTCAGCCCTTCCGCGACAAGTTTCCGATGGCTGCGAACCAAGCGACGCCCGCGGATCCAGGCACAACGGCAATGGCGGCTTCGAACGTGGTCGATGGAATTGCGCTACAGAGCGCCTGGCACAATAACCAGCTCGATAACGGCCAATACTGGGGAAATCATCTGCCCAACGCCCCTCAGGAGCAAAACGCGATAGTAGGACTGCTTCAGACGCTGGACGGCTATGCGGATTGCTTAGGCGATCTTTCGATCGCGGAAGCGTTGTACCAAACCGTGCGCGGAAATTTCGAGCGCGCCGGCGGCCTTCTGGAGGCAGTATCCCGGGGGCAGCGTCCTCCAGAACCGGAAGTGATTCACACGCCCCGCGGCGGTCTGGACATTACGCATCGCGTCGGACTGTTGTTCGCCGGAGCGCTTCCGGCCAACGCGTGGACGGGTTCCAAAAACCGCGCCAGGGCCGCCGCCGAACCTTGGCTGGATGCGTGGCTAAGCCAAATGCTGCCCGATCCGGCAAATACCGTGGCTGCTTGCACGGTCAGCTATCACGACAAGAATCTTGGTGACAAGAACGCAACCGTGAAGTTTTCGCAGTTGGGCTTGTCTCCCCTCGATTGCATTGCCATGGGAGAAAACTCCACAAACGCCTCACAACGTTCGGAGTTGGAATACCGGATTCTTTACGCAGCGGGAGTGCCACCCACGGCGGATCCGGGCAGCATCACAATCACCTACAAACCAACCAGCGATTCGGGCCTTTCGTTTCCCGACCTTCTCTATTTATGGAAATGCCTGCGGCTGCTGGCCTCAGGTGCCCGACCGATTGCGCCGCAGGATTTCGTCCTCCCCGCGAATAAAATTGCCGATAGCGATCAATTGATAGATTCCGCAGGCTTGCTGGCGCGTGCTACCGCCGCGTTGAATATGTTGCAAAAAGATCTGGCCTATCTGAAGGACTCGATGAGTGGTGGGCAGCCAGCCGCAAAACCTGCCGGATGCGTTATGGACTTGCAGCTTCTACGGAATTGCCGGCTCGGTACCTCTTTCCCAAGTGGCGAATGATGTGCGCCTGGCGAATCAAGCGGCAGCCGTATCGTCGAATCTTGCGGATCGCGTCAACAAGGCCGCGAGTCTGATCAACAGCCCCGCTCGAAGCATCAGTGACCTGATGACCGCGCTAAAGTACATTGTCGGGAGCGACTTCCCGTTGTTGCCTTCCTTCACTTTACCTGCCGCCAATTTGCAAGCCGTACAAGGTGCCTTTCAGCAGTCCGATACACTCATCGCGAGCGACCGCATCGCGCCGACGCGATGGCTGACGCAGTTGAGCTACGTACGGCCCGCGATCAACAGGCTGGATACTGCAATGTCCGTAGCCGAGATCTCCGCAGGAAAAAACGTCAAACTGCCGTCGCTGGTTCTTGGGCAACTGCCGCTACAGAACAATGACCGCTGGCTGGCCCTTCCCTGGACTCCCGCAACGCCGCCTGCCAACGGCAGAGTAGCCTTAACCTGCTTCGCCGTGGGGAATCTAACTGCTAGCACGCCTTTCGCCGGTCTGCTCATCGACGAATGGCTCGATCGGGTTCCTGCCCCGCAACAAAAGGCAGCGCTCACGTTTCATTACGATGAACCCGACTCCCGCCCGCCGCATGCGCTGCTGCTCGGGGTCTGTCCGGACACCAGGAAAGCGTGGGACGACGACCTCGTTTCCGCAATACTCGAAGAAACGCTCGAATTGACAAAGATCCGCACTGTGGATCTACAAAGCATACAGTTGGCCGGTCAGATTTTGCCAGGTTTGTACTTTCCGCTGAATTTGCAAGGCGCCGCGCCGTCCGCGAATTTTGGAAACCCGAAGGAGCAATCTAGTGCCGAACGGATCCGCAGCTGACGGACGCAGCACTCCGCCTTCCATCACCGCCTGGACACGTCTGGAACCGCTTGTTCGCAACGCGTCTATGCAAGCGAGCCTTCAGGCCCAGGCCCGCGATCCGCTGTGGTTTCTCGCGCGGCAGTACCAGTTGGGAGAGTTCCTGGCAGACGATGCTGGTTCGCCGCTCCATGCGAGTGTAATGGCGGAGTTCCGCAACGTCACAACGTACTGCCCGGGGACCGATCCTTCCAAAACGAAGACGAGCAACCCCGCAATCCCGGTGGAAGTCCACGCGGAACGCGAATCCGTGACTTTGCGCCTGCACGGTGCGGTTCAGTTCGGCCGCATTTTTGAACGGATGATTCGGCAAAACGCGAACATTAACCAGCCGGACCAGGTAATCCAGGCATTCCGAAAAGCATTTCCAGTCTCTCCGAGCATTCCTGATGCAGAACTCGCCTCGCCAGACGCGGTGCGGCTCCGTTCCATCGTCGGGGGCCAAGTAAACAGTGGAGGAACAGTGACGTTGGCCGGGCGCGTTGTGAATGGAGTGGACTTATACGCAGCCGCGCTCGCGATCCAGAAGCAGACTACACCCGTTCCGCCGATGCCGACAGAAGCTAACGACTCCGAAGTCCAGAAGGTCCTCGCCGCTTTTGTCTCCTTCCGCCAATCTGTGTTCTGCGAGCCGGATGGAGACTCCGCGTGGGAACCGACCGATTTGCGCTACGACTTCGCTCTCGGGTCTCCTGCAACGAACCAGAACATGATACTCGAGGCCAAGGATTTTCCGGGCGGCCGCGTAGACTGGTATTCCTTTTCCCTGCAGAACGCACCTGCCACTACAGTCTCGACGCAGAATCCCGCGGCGATCAAGTCGCAGGTGTTCGATTTGTTGCCCAACCATGTAGTATTTCGCGGCATGCCTGATTCGCGATGGTGGAATTTTGAGGATGGGGCAACCGATCTTGGCCAATCCGACGCCGAACAGGTGGACCTGCCGAAATTGCTGGTGATCGAGTTCGCCCTGATCTACGGCAACGACTGGTTTTCAATTCCGATCCCTGTGCCGGTTGGCAACCCCAAAGATCCTTCGGAGGTGCAGGGCACAATCAGTCGTATCGATACGCTGGTGGTAACGGACACCTTTGGCGTGCGGACATTAATCCTTCCTGCCGAACAGACGCAAGTGAACACGGGCGAAGCGGTGTGGTCCATGTACAAGCTTTCGGGCCAAGATTCTCGTTCCAATTTTATACTGCTGCCGCCTACGCTCGGGCTCGTCCAGGACGCGAGTGCACTCGAGGATGTACTTTTGCTGCGAGACGATATGGCCGCGATGGCCTGGGCAGTGGAGCAGCACCTCCAGGGCGACATGGATTCGCCGGTGGATGCGGTTCAGGCATTCCTTCAAAATCCCGCGGCAAGTTCGAGCGGCGCTCCCGCGCACACGGCGGGTGGACCCGATATTTACTACGGCATTGAGAATCTGCCGCCATTCAACTGGGTGCCGATGGTGCCTGTGGTATCGAACCAGGGCGCACCTTACCTCCGGCGCGGAGCGTTGGAAATTCCCGACCCCACGGACGCGACAAAAATCGTGACGCTCAAGGCTCATGCGTTGATACTGGACCCGAATTCCCCGTTTTATGTTGTGGATCACGCCGTGCCGCGCGCCGGAACGAGGGTCAGTCGATATTTTCGCTTCACGCGCTCGTTTTACGGTACGAGCTATCTCTGGCAAGCCAGAAAATCGGGACTCGGCGCAGGTGTGGGCTGGTCCGGCCTGCGATTCGACACCGTTCGCGATATCCCTAAGAACGCAAAACCTTAGACACCTGCTGAACTAAGTTCCGCCAAATCTTTGCATCTCGTTGGCGGAGGTTGCGGCATCTCGCACTCGATCTGGGAGGAACAGTATGGCTCTTGGACGAGATTGGGAATGGCGGGCTTTCGGCATTTCTATCGCACGCGTTTGCGAAGAAGTTCAATTTCCGTCCGCCGGCTTACGAATCTGCTTGGGTGGATGTTTCCGGCGAATACTTGTGGGTTCCAGGGTGCAATGTAAAGCTCCGAACGGGCATCGAAGATGGATTGAAGTTCAAGAGGATCGAAACGGAAAACCGGGAATCGAGCTTTGGAGAGAAGATCCCAAAGATGTTTATCCTTACAACAGTTTAGGGGCCACACATTCACACGGCGGCTGGAACAGTTGGGACATGAGGTGTCCGTGGCTAACTCGCGAGGACCTTCATCCCTCGCCGGATTGGCGAAAGAGACTGGCGCTAAGGTCGTAACGGTTCAGGAGGCGGCCCGAGCGGGCGACGTGGTCATCGTGACCATTCCGGAGACGAAGATTCGGGAGCTTCCGAAACATCTTTTTGAAGGTGTGCCGGCGGTCGTCGTGGTGATCGACACTGGAAACTACTACCCTCGTGAACGTCATGGCCGCATTGACGAAATCGATGGTGGCATGACCGAAAGCCGGAGAGTCGAAACTCAGCTGGGTCGCACGTCGTCAAGACCTCCTGATAACCTTTCATATGTGCTGGCGCATCTCAAAAAGTAACCTGGAGCCGCGCTATCTTTTTTCGCCCGGTTACCGGTTCCTTGAGCGCGAGGGTCGGGATGAATGAAAAGGAAGCTCAATTGCCTTTGAATGCCCCGAACAAGGCGGGAGAATGCCGTATGACCGTTAGCGAAGAAAAACGCGAACCCGCCTTAAGTTTGTATCATTTGCTGGACCCAGCAATTCTCGCGAATCCTTATCCGCTTTACCAGCGGCTTCGCACGGAAGACCCCGTTCATTGGGATCCCTACCTTCACGTATGGGTCGTCACGCGCTATGCCGATATCGTCAAGGTGTTGCTCGAGTTCTCGGCTGAGCGAACGCCCACACCTGAACGGTTTGCGGAGATGGGGCTTAAGGAATTATCTCCCATCGCACAGGTGATGGTTCGGCAGATGTTGTTCATGGACCCACCGACACACACGCGGATTCGGACCCTCGCTTCCTTCGCGTTTACACCTCAACGAGTGGCGGCGCTTCGGGATCATATCCGTCACATCGTCAAGAGTCTGATTGATACGGCCGTGCCCCAGGGCGGTATGGATGTTATCGCCGATCTCGCCGAGCCGCTGCCTTATACAGTTACTGCGGAAATGTTAGGTGTGCCAGTCAATGATGCGCCGCAACTGAAGGCCTGGTCTCAGGATTTCGCAGAGATACTTGGCAATTTCCAACATAACCCCGAACGAGCGCCTCGCGTTCGCCTCGCTGTTGACGAGATGACAAGGTATTTCCAGTCGGCGATTCAGGAGATCAAGAGACATCCTAAAGAAGGCCTGATTAATTCGTTCATCAATGCGGACGTGGATGGGGATCGGTTCACCGAGGAAGAGATCATTGCAAACACAATCGTAACGATGGTGGGCGGCCAGGAAACGACAACCAATCTCATTGGAAATGGCGTGTTGACGTTGCTTCGACATCCTGAAGAATTTGAAAGACTCAAAAACGATCATTCTCTCATTCCATCTACCGTGGAAGAGATGCTGCGATTCGAGCCACCAAGTCAGCAAACGGCACGCCTTGCACCCTATGATGTCGAGTTGGGTGGAAGGCAGCTTCGCAAACGTCAAGCAGTGATCGCAGTTATGGCAGCGGGCAACCGTGATCCGGAGAAATTCCCCGAACCCAACCGTTTTGACATCACCCGAATAGACAATCGTCATCTCTCATTCGGGTGGGCCGCTCACTTCTGCTTTGGCGCGGCTCTTGCACGCATCGAAGGTCAAGTTGCATTTGAGGCCATCTTGAAACGGATCCCGGATCTTAGACTCACGACAGATCCGCTTAAGTGGAGGAGCAATCTTGGCCTGAGAGGTCTCACCGCTCTCAACGTGAAATTCGCGTGAAAGACGAACTGGAAACATCCGCCTGCGGGCGCTATGACGTAATTCAGCAGTTCGAGGATGATCCGGGATGGAGATAGCAATTCCTGCCGTGTTGGATACCGACCCCACAGACAGCGATCTTTTGTATCGCTAAGCTCAAAACCTTTTCTATTCTGTTCGGCGTTGCTGTGTTTTCAAAAGCGTGCTGAACCTGGCAATGTGGGCAAATGAACGAAGGCGGTTCTGTCGTGGCCGTTGAGCAGCGCTCGGGTATCCTAAGCCTCAATAATATGATTGCGGACCGCGTAACGGACTAGGTCCGCAACTGAATGACAATGCAGTTTCCGCAGAATATTGGACCGGTGCGTTTCGACCGTTTTGACGCTGATCGCTAACGCCGTGGCCACACCCTTGCTATGCTTCCCCTCCGCCAAAAGCTGCAGGATTTCTCGTTCCCTTAGTGTTATCTGCAACGATGTGTCCTCGGTGGCCGTTGGCCCTTTTCCTAAGTATCCGTTCAACACCATCTGGGCAATTTTAGGCGTAAAGAAAGTCTTATTCGAGAGTAGTGAACTTACGGCAGTGATCAGATCGATTGCCGCATCTGTCTTCAAAATATATCCGTGAGCACCCGCATCGAGAGCCTTGCGGCTCAGGTGGTCGGACTCATGTACGGTTAGAATAAGAACCTTCGTGCGCGGACTGAGCTTGGCTATTTGCATAGCCGCGTCAATCCCATTCAATGCAGGCATGCTAATGTCGAGAATCGCCACATCGGGCTGGAACTCGGTTGCCTTGGTGACGGCATCCCTTCCGTCCTTTGCTTCAGCGGCGACCTCCCATCCGGGCTGGTCTTGAATCAACGCACGAATTCCCCGCCGAACAACGTCATGGTCGTCTGCGACCAATAGGCTCACTGCACACATCGGCTTCCCTCTTTCTCACGATTGATGCGCGATAGGCAAACAATAATTGTGCATGCCCCTCGCGGCTGCGACTCAAACAAGCTTGGATGGGCCCGGCGTCAAATGGGGGAAATCGAGCTTCTCTTTCTTGATGACGTACAGAGCATCTAAAGCATCTCTTATTGCGAATTGTTCCATTTCGCGCTCTGGACGGCTCACCAATTCGGCTAGCCGCACGAGAATTGCTCTTTCCGCGTAATCCACTCGCTGGCTCAGGGTTTCCGGCGAGCCCGGCGCGAGCGCGACAAAATAAGGTAACTGCCACTCCGGAAACATCAAATCTCGTTGTTCTTCCATTTAGGACCTCGTGGACGATGCCTGTTGGTGGCGGTCGTTGTCATCGAAAATTGCGGCTCGGGATCGTCACTTTCAAGGCCGTGCCGTGCTCGGGACCAGTCTCCAACGTCTCAATTTCCAGGCGCCCGCCGAGTGCTGCGGCCCTCTCTCTCATTCCCGCCATCCCCACACCAGTCGCCTCGACCCCGCAGGTATTGATCCAGAACTCCGGTCGACATGCCACGGCCATGATCGCTCACCGTCAAGGTGAGACCCTCTGCGTTATGATCCACTTTGATTTGTGCGCGTTTGGTTCCCGAGTGCAGATGTACGTTTGTAAGGCTGGTTTGTACGATGCGAAACAAGGCAACTTCCGCATCATCGGTCAATCGCGGCAATTCTGGAGATATTTCCAGTTCTACTTCCAGTTCATGGCGCCGGTTCAATTCGTTCGCATACGTCTCAATCGCCACTCCTAGCCCGCATACATCAAGCAAAGGCGGGTGAAGAAGGCAGGAAAGTGTGCGGATTTCGCCTGAAATCTTCTTGGCAAGCAAAAAAGATTCCGAGAGCATCTTTACGAGTTCGAGAGGAAGTTGAGCGCCCCGATGCTCGGCCCGGCCCAGCGTGATCAGCAGGCTGGCCAGGTCTTGTCCGGTGCTGTCGTGCAGGTCGCGAGCAATGCGCCGCCGTTCGTCGTCATGAGATTGAAGCAGCCGCCTGGTGAGCTCGCGCATCTGCAATTCGTCTTGATGGTGCTTGATGGCAATGGCGGCCAGATGGACAGCGGTTTCCATTGCCTTTGGAACATCGGCGACCGCGGACCGAGAGTTCGGGATGAAAAACGACCACCGTCCCCAAGGTGGTCCTCTTTGTGGACCAGATCGGCAGCGACCAGGCTGCTGTGAAACCACTGCTCAAAGCCATATCCCGTCGATCGGAAAAGAGAGAGTCGCTTCTGAGGTCCCACACCGTCACCGGCCTGCCCTGACGGGGCGCCATACCGCAGGTACCGGCACAAGGGGGAGCCCTCAGGCCGTCGATGGCCTTACTGAGCGGCGCCGGGACTCGGGGGCCCGCGACAAGCCGGAATTGCATTTCGCTCTCGTCCAGCATGAGAACTGCAGAAACGGCCCCCGGTGATTCGTCATCGATGTAATCACACACTCGACTCAACGCTTCGCTTATCGGGACACCGTCGGCCAAGTTCTCAAGGATTCGAACCTCTGTCATCCGCACCGGGAGAGAGAGTCCTGCGCTCATACGTTGTCTCCTTTTTTGCAGGATACAAACACGTCTGCGCTGGGTCGCAGGTGGCACCGAAACGAAACTATAGGGTCAATTAGGCGCAGCAGGTGTTCCAATATGGACACCCAATAACAATAAGTGTCCGTTTCGCATGATAACTGTCCAATTCAGGACACTTTTGTTCGCTGTGGGCATGCCCGACCTGCTGTAAAAGGAAACACAGTAGGGGGAGTTCCGCCCGAATTCGGGCATTTAGAGAGTTCCGCGCATGTTAAATAGGGGAATTTGACAAGCCGTTGCATCGATTACCCGGATTGACTGGAATCACGAGGAATGGCAATTTACGTGTCGGAGAGGGTTCTATTGACTAGGGTTCTCATTGCAGATGACAGCATCCTTTTGCGATCTGGGCTGCGCAAATTGATTGAAGAACATAGCGGGTGGGTCTGCGCAGAAGCGCTCAACGGTCGTGATGCAATCCGGAGAATTAAACAACTGGCGCCAGACGTCGTCATTCTGGATCTTTGCATGCCTGTAATGGACGGACTTGAAGCCGCGCGTGCTATCAATAAGCTCGTGCCTGACCTCCCCATTCTCCTCTGTACGTCTGTTCTCCCGCCTTCTCTGGTTTCCATGGCGCAAGGCTGCGGAATACAAGGCACCGTTTCAAAATACGACTGCCGTCAGATTATCAGCGGGGTTGAAGCACTGCTCCGGCACGAGACGTTCTTCTGCCGGAATTGAGGTTCTCCAGCCCCTCCTACTTCCTCTGATCAACCCCATACAACCGGGGCCGCCCCCTTGCTTATCACCTCCGCAATCTTTGACTCCATATGGGGCCGGCGCTATACTGACGTGTTTTTTGAAGGCAGAGGGAGACCCGTGGGCGTTCTCGATCAGCGCTTTGAAAAGAACTTCATGATTACGTCGGTGGACTACGTCTTCAACTGGGCGCGCAAGTCTGCGATCTGGCCGCTGACCTTCGGTCTGGCCTGTTGCGCCATTGAAATGATCGCCTCCACCACCGCACGCTTTGATATCGCCCGCTTTGGCGCGGAGGTATTTCGGCCCTCGCCGCGGCAAGCGGACTTGATGATCGTGGCCGGCACGGTGACGCTGAAGATGGGTCCCGTGCTCAAGCGCGTTTGGGAGCAGATGCCGGATCCCAAGTGGTGCATCTCCATGGGAGCATGCTCGAGCGTTGGCGGTCCCTTCAACGCCTATTCGGTGTTGCAGGGCGTTGATCGCATCGTACCGGTCGACGTTTACGTAGTAGGGTGCCCCCCCCGGCCCGAAGGTTTGTTTTACGCCTTGCTGAAGCTCCAGGATAAAATCGACCAAATGTCGCTGGCGAAGCTGCCCACCGAAGTGCGGTTGCAACCCGAAATGGTGGATCAATTCAAGCGCGGCGTCATGGTTGCGCAGACCCCCTCGCCGCGCTAAGTGCTGCGCGAGCGCCACGTCCACCCGAATTGATCTAAGAGGAGGCTCGATATATGGCATTTCTGCGTGCAGCGCGAAAAGATGAAATACCTGCTGGCGCCATCCGCGAATTCCAGGTGGATGGGAAAACCCTGGCGATCTCCAACGTGGACGGAACCTTCTATGCCATTCTGAACACGTGCTTGCATCGCGGAGGACCGCTCGGCGAAGGGGAGCTGAAGGGCAAGGTTGTCACCTGCCCATGGCATGGGTGGCAATACGACGTCACCACCGGCAAAGCCGCCATGAACCCTGCCGTAGGCGTCGCCTGCTTTACGCTCGAGGTGCGGGGCGAAGATATCTGGGTCGATTGCGGTTAGCCTAGGCGGCAACTCCCGAGGAAAACGCATCGTACGGTCATTTAACACAAAATAAAGAAGTTACTGTGCGGCGGCGGGCGTCTTCGTTCCTGGCGATGCCGCAACCATCGGAAAACAAGCAACTAAATCAATTTTTTGCTCCCGCCGCGTGGTACTCGCGTGTATAGTGCTGCCTTTATTCAGGGGTTTTTTGCCAGCAAAGGCGCGTTCCCCAACCGGCGCGCCCATTTGTTACGAGGGGAATAACCGAGAACCTTGACCAGCTCCACTCCGCAAACAAACCGCCCCGAGTCCAAACGCGGCCATTGGCTGTTCAGCGTCGACCCGCACAATTACCATTGGGATACGCTATTCGTTAAGGGCAAAGAGATGTGGCGCGGCGCCGGCGGCCGGCTGGACGCCTTGCGACAACTCAAGCTGGTGCGCCGCGGCGACCGCGTGCTCTGCTATCATGCCGCGCCCGAGCGCTCTCTGTACGCGCTTGCGGAAGTTACCCGCGATCCGTATCCCGATCCCCACGATCCGGAAAACAAGAGTCTCGTGGCCGATTTGCGCGCCCTCGAACGCTTGCCACGGCAAGTCACTCTTACCGAACTTCGCGCGAATCCGGCTATACGCAAGGTGAAATTCCTGAAGAACGTGCGGCTGATTATTTCCCCGGTAAGTGAGGAAGAGTACCAGGAGATCCTGCGTATGGCCGGAATTGTGGCTTCTCCCGGCCTGCCCCTTCCTTAATTTTCGAGCCACGCCGTTGCCATGCCGGAATTGCCTGAAGTCGAAACGATTGTGCGCGGGCTGCGAACCGTGCTGCCCGGGCGCACGATTGTGTCTGTGCGCTTGGGGAAGACCGATTTCATCGAAGATCCGCCAGCGCTGGCCGAACAGCTTCCCGGGCGCCGCATCGAAAAAGTCGAGCGCATGGGAAAGTTCATCTCGCTGGAGTTGAGCGCCGGGCCCGAGACCAAAAACCCCGAACGACAGTTCGATCTGGTCATCCATCTCGGCATGACCGGCTGGCTGGGCGTGCGCCGGCCCGCGGACCCCGTCGCGCCGCATACCCACGCATTTTTCGAGCTGGAAAACGGCCACGAGCTTCGCTACACGGATATTCGCCGCTTCGGCCGAATTCTCTTAGTGCCCGCCGAAGGAAAAGGCGCCTTTAGCGAACGGCTCGGGAGAGAGCCGCTGGAGATTTCCGCCGGCGAGTTCAGTAAAGTGCTGGCGGGCCGCCGGGCCCGAATCAAGGCCCTGTTGCTCGATCAGCACATCTTCCGAGGCATCGGCAATATATACGCCGACGAGAGTTTGTGGCAGGCACGCATTCATCCGGCGCGGCTCGCTGCGCGCTTGAATCAAGCCGAACTCACCCGCCTTCGGACAGCTATTCGGCGCGTCCTCCAGCATGCTATCCGGGACCGCGGCTCCTCGATTTCGAATTTCGTGGACGCGGAAGGCCAGCCCGGCGAATACCAGCAACGACATCGCGCCTACGGCCGCGAAGGCAAACCCTGTTTTCGTTGCGGAACGAAGATCAAACGAGAGGTTATCGCGGGACGAAGCAGCTTTTTTTGTCCGCGTTGCCAACGACGGCCTCGGTCCATGTCCACTCGATCGCGCCGGCGCCCAACCTCTTGAGACTTCCGATGGCCGTGTCAAGACCCTTCTCCGAATAGGGCGGGATACCGTACATGCGCGCAGTAATCCAGCGAGTTCGCCGCGCCCAAGTTACCGTCGACGGTCGCGTCGTGGGCCAGATTGGATCTGGACTCTTGGTCTTGCTGGGCATCGGCAAGGGCGATACCGTCGAGACAGCCAACTATTTAGCTGAAAAGACCGCCAACCTACGCATTTTCGACGATGGGGGCGGGAAAATGAACGTCTCTGTGCTCGAAAGTGGAGGGGCCGCGCTGCTCGTCTCTCAATTTACGCTTTACGGCGACGTCCAGCGCGGGCGCCGGCCTGCATTCGAGCGCGCAGCCCCGCCCCAGGAAGCGAAAGAGCTCTACGAACAATACGCCGCGCGCCTGCGTTCTTCCGGCATACGAGTGGAAACGGGCATTTTCCAGGCCCATATGGTCCTCGAACTGGAAAACGACGGACCCGTCACGATTCTCCTGGATTCAGAGAAGCTATTTTGAGAACTATTTTGAGGAAAGATCGGATGCATCTTTTCGTTGCGAATACGACTCGTTATTTCGGACATATACGACCTAATCGCTATACGATATAAGCGGCGCTGTACGATATAATAGTGTGGATGACTCGCTCCGCAGGCACTGCTGAATACCGCGCTCTCGCCCAATTTCGTTTTCTCATCCGGCGGTACATCAATAACAGCGAAAAGGCCGCCCGGTCGGTTGGGCTCGAGCCGCAACAATACATGGGTTTGCTGGCATTGCGCGGGCTGCCCACTGATCAAGAACCGACGATCCGCTGTCTCGCCGAACGGCTGCAGATCCAGCATCACAGCGCCGTCGAGCTGGTGGACCGCATGGAAAAGCGCGGGCTTTTTCGCCGGGAACGCTCTAAGCGAGACAGGCGTCACGTCATCGTGCACGTCACGGCGCATGGAGAAGCGCTGCTCAGCCGGCTCGTCCGGCATCGCATCAATGAGCTTCGCGTCTTCGCGCCGGCCCTAACCAAGGCCTTGCACTCCGTACTGAGCGCGGCTTCGCAAAACAAAACGCGAATCCGGCGCCGCTCCTCGGCAAAAAAATCCGAAACGCCCGAATGATCGTTCGCAATTCAGCGGCGCTTAACGTCTTCTATGGCCGTCGCCGTTCCGCATCGTAAGCGCGGAGAGCAAGTCCGATTTCGTCAGAATGCCTTCCAATTCGCCCTGGGAAGATTGCACCAGCAGCATATGCTGGCGGCGCTCTTGGGTGAGCAGCCGCAATGCCTCGGCCACATCGCAATCCGCGGAAATTCGCACAGCTTCCCGGTCGGCCAGCTCATTGACGCGCGTGTATTCCCATTTCTCCACGGGCACCGCTCCCAGCGAGCGCATAGCGATCACACCCACCACATGCCGGTCCTGCGAAACCGGATACGCGGCGTGCAGCTCTTGCCGGCGTACGCTTTCGGCAAACGCGCTCAAGGTGGCGTCGCCTTCGGCGAGGATCACCTGCTTCTGCATCACGTCCCGCACGGGAACTTTACTCAGTTCGGCAATGCGTACTCCTTCATGCAGCCGCTGATCTCCCGAGACCGAGGCTTCGCCCGAAACCGCGTAGGCTACCGCGGCGCCGATGAGCGATGGTACCAGGTAGGCATGGCCGCCCGTGGCTTCGGCAACGAACACTGCCGCTGTGAGCGGCGTCTTATACGCTCCGGCGATGAACGCAGCCATGCCGACGGCCGCGTAAAGCTCCACCGCTGGGCTGTGTGCTACGGAATTCGCAAACGCCACGCCAAAGCTTCCGCCGGTTAGGAACAAAGGAACGAACATTGCGCTTACGCCGCCCACTCCTAGCGTGAACAGTGTGGCGGCAAGCTTCAATACTCCGAAAAGCACCAGTTCCAGGGAACTGTGATGGCCCTGTAGGATGTTGGCCACCGCTTCGTAGTTTGGCCCGATGGGTACGAGAGGTCCTTTGAACAAGGAAAGGAAAGCAACGCCGCACGCGCCGGTGAGAATTCCCCCCGCCGTCATCTTCACCCAGTGAGGAATCGATGCCGACGAGACGAAGTTTCTCGTCCGGCGGAAAGTGATGGCGAACACCATGGCCACCAGCCCACAGATCGCGCCGAGCAGCGCGGACCAAAGCAGATCCTTACCCTGAAACGTCGCGCTGGCCGCGAAGTTGAATACCGGCTGCGCGCCGAGAATCGCGGCCAAAGTCGCATAGGAAGCGACGGAGGCGAGCAGCGAGGGCAGCAAGGCCTCGTGCGCCAGATCGTCTTTGTAAGGCATCTCCAGCGCGAAGACGAGTCCCGTCAGCGGCGCTCGAAAGACAGCCGCCATTCCGGCGGCCGCGCCACAAATCAGCATGATGCGGCGGTCGCGAGCGGTAATGCGGAATCGAGACAGTTTGGTCCAGAGCCAGGAGCCGATCGCTCCGCCGCCGTAAATGCTCGGGCCTTCCAACGCGGCGCTGCCCCCGAATCCCACCGTGGCGATGGCGGCCAGCAGTTTCGGAACGAACGGCCGCATCTGGATATCGCCCTGGTATTCGTGATAAGAGCGGATGATCTCTTCGGTGGAATGTTCGTTTGGGTTTGGCGTGGCGTACTGCATGATGAGCCCGGCAATCAGAAGGCCAAGCCCTATTCCGGGAATAATCGCCACCGGATGAGCCAGAAAGTACCCCAGGATAGGCGGCCACATCCATCGCAGGATGATCTCCGCGATCAGCGTGATGAGCAGCCCAGTCGTGATGCCGATCAGGGGCGCAACAAAAAGCCATTTGTGCAGATCGCGGGAATACGTCTCCGAAAGATCCTCATGAACCAGAGCCGAATATTTCTTTAATAGAGGATGGTCGAGAATTCCGGTGTGTTTGAGCCGATCAGCCATTCATGAAGTCTGCGCCAGGAGCGCAAAACTAACCCGGATCACAAGGCCACTTTGGCACGCGCAGAAGTACAATCAGTTGAACTATATCAGAGCACGATATATCGCATCAAGGCAGGTTGTGGGAATAGTTCGACGCTCTCGATACCCCACATTCCCCCGTGGCGGCATAACGCCGCATCCCGGGTCAAAATCCTCCGCCGCCCCCGCCGCCAAATCCCCCGCCCGCCCCACCTCCGCCGCCGAATCCCGAACTGCCCGAACTTCTCGGCGCCGACGCCATCACCTGGCCGGTGCGCGCAGCCATCTGGTCGAGGCTGTTTACGAAGCCGATGGGATGGAACACGGCCACACCGGTGGTTTGATACCAGGACGGTTGGCTCAACATTCCGTTGAACGCGCCTACCCATTTCTTCTCCACCCCCAGCGCCATCGCAAACGGAAGGTACTTCTCGAAATTCGCGGGAGATTGCGGCGTCCGCGCGAGGTGATCCGCCTCGACGTGGCTCAGAAAATCCTCGAAGCCGAGGGTATCGTGAAGCACGCGCACTCCATTCACGGTTCGCGTGGGCATGAACCAGCCGAACCCGGCGATCACTCCGCCGGTCAGAATTGCGGCGAAAGAAAACGCCTGCGCTTGCATGCCGGTGTGCTGCGCCAGGTATTGGCCGAAGAGGAAGAGCAAAGCGCCCGTGACGCCCGCCCCAACGAGGTATGCCTGGCGAACGATGTCCGGCCGGTGCGCGAAATAGCCGTGCTGCACTAGGGATTCAAAGATGGCCTTGCGAATTCCCGGCAGATTCTTGTAAAACCGGTTTTGCAATTCGGAGAGAGCAACCTCATCTCGCATACCCACGATCGGCGCCCCGAAAATCCCATTCAGCAAGAGCAATTCGTGAGGCTTTGCGCCCGTCCATTCCGCGGGCTTCTTGTTGAGGTGAAAAACATATTCTTTATTGGAATACAGGCCCATCAGGTGTGAGGTTTCCTTCTCTTCAATGACGATGAATCCACGCACGGCAAGATCGACCAGGGTAGCGGTAATATCGCGAATTCCGGCTTGATCGTCCACAAGTGCGCCCGTCTCGCCGGGTGAAAGGCCCGCGGGCGGTTCATACTGCACTGCAATGGCGCCGACGCGTGGATCGCGCCCGCGCGCGTACCAGAGGCAAAACATCAGCGCAAACACGCCCATCGGAACGAAGAACGGCCAATTACTCTCCAGAAATTGCGCCACCTTCTCTGCCCCGCGCGGCTCGTGCACCAGTCCCTTGTCCCATCCCGCAACGATGGTCAGGCCTTCGTGGAGCGTTAGCGGGCGCTGCGTTTGGATATCGACGTTGCTGCCCAGAATGTCCACGTGCGAATCCTGGGCCCGCGAACCGAAAAAACCGGTGTAATTCGCCGCCCGCAGCCCTGTTACGCCTTCGGGCAGGATGACGTGGGCGCTCGCCGATTCGATGGGAACGTCCCAGCCGTTTCCGGTGACGTTCCAGTAGAGTTCGTCGTGATCCTCAAAGAAACGCAGGCCGTTGCGAACCCGGTAGTGCAGCGAAATCTCTCGCGAAGTGCCGTCGGCCGCGGGAACGAAGATTTTCAGCTGGAGATTTCCGCCGCGCCGCTGTTTTTCCATGCGCAGCGGCGCGCCATCGGAATCCGTGGCGCCCAAATCGGCAAGGAAGAGCGAATAGTTGAAGCCGCCGGGTCCGGCGTATTCGAGCGGAATAGTGCGATAAATTCCCTGCCAGGCCCCGTCGAACTGGACATGAATGATTTCCGTGACGTCCAGCGAGGAGTCCGGCAGCACGTCGAGCTCCGCATGGAACTCACTGATGCGCAGCGTACGTGCCGAAGCGGATGCGGCCAAGACTAAGACGAAGACCGCCGCGAATCCCACCGTCAGCCGGCGCATCACGCCTCGGCGTAAGGAGCCGATACGATTGGCTCGGCGCTCCCTTCGCCGCCGCTCCTGCGCGCGGCCGATGCCAACGGAAAGCATGCAGGCGATCAAACTGTCGGCGTGGCGCTGAAGCTCACGTGCGGCGCTTCCCGCTCGGCCGGCGCTGAGATCTCGAAGAATTCGCGGGGCTTGAAATTCCCCATTCCCGCCACGAGATTTGACGGGAACTGCTCGACACGCGTATTGAGGTCGCGAACCGCGGCGTTGTAGTAGCGGCGTGCGTTCTGCAGCGTGTCTTCGATCTGACCCAGCGTGGATTGAAGCTGCGCGAAATTTTCCGCCGCGCGCAGCTGCGGATAAGCCTCCGAAAGCGCAAAAAGCTGGCGCAGAGCGCCGCTCAGGGTGCTCTCGGCCTGGCCCTTGGCCATGGGTCCTTGCGCGGACATGGCCTGATTGCGCGCCGCTACCACAGCCTCGAAAGTGCCCCGCTCGTGGGTGGCATAACCTTTCACGGTTTCCACCAGGTTCGGTATCAGGTCATAGCGGCGCTTGAGTTGCACGTCGATATCGGCCCAGGCGTTGTCGCACTGCACGCGGAGCCGCACCAGTCCGTTGTAGGTGAATACGATCGATAACGCGAGCAGCGCGATAAAAACGAGCGCAATGATCATTGCTGGCCTCTTTCGATGAGTAAGCCAATCGCGGCGAACGCCGGATTTCGTACTCCCAATATCGTTCCCGGCTGCAGTCGTGTAAAGAGGCCGAGGCCACCTCTGCATCCGAAGAGGCAAGACGTAACCTTTTGGGCGAAAAAGCGCTGGGCGAAAGCTCCTCTGGCGCGGTCTATTCAATTGGTCTACCCTTGGCGGCCGGAGTCGGGCTTCCCTCTAACATGCTCTTCAAAGCGCTCAGCGCGGCCGTGTTTGGCATAGACGCTTACGTCGTCGAAGTCGAGGTGGACGTCGGCTCCGGCCGCATGGGCGATTTCAATGTGGTGGGCCTACCCGACGTCGCCGTCAAGGAGAGCCGCGAACGAATCAAGTCGGCGCTGAAGAACTGCGGCTTTGAATTCCCCAACCCCCAAAGCGTAACCATCAATCTCGCTCCTGCGGACATCCGCAAGGAAGGTTCGGGTTTCGATCTTCCCATGGCTCTGGGAATACTCGGTTGCCAGGGCGCTTTCTTCGGAAAACCTCTCGATCGCCAGATGTTTTTGGGTGAGTTATCGCTCGACGGCGGCGTCCGGCCGGTGCGCGGGGCTCTTTCCGCCTCCCTGCGCGCGCGCGAGCAGGGCATCCGCAGTGTCGTGGTGCCGGAAGCGAACGCGCGCGAAGCCGCCGTTGTGGAAGGCATCGAGGTTTATGCCATCCGCTCCTTGCCTCAGGCCGTGGACCTCGTCAACGCTCCTGAATCCTTTCAGCCCGTTCGCCTGGACGCGCGTGCGTTGCTCGCCGAAGCCGCCCAATATCCCCTGGACCTCCGGGACGTCCGGGGCCAGCAGGGGGCCAAGCGTGCGCTGGAAGTGGCCTGTGCTGGAAGCCACAACATCATCTTCCTCGGCCCGCCCGGCGCCGGCAAAACCATGCTGGCCAAGCGCATTCCCACGATTCTCACTCCCATGTCGCTCGAGGAGGCCATCGAAACCACCCGCATCCACAGCGTGGCGGGATTGCTGGAGGACTCCCGAGGCTTGGTGGGAACGCGGCCCTTTCGTTCCCCGCACCACACCATCAGCGACGCCGGTCTGATTGGCGGGGGCGCTACGCCGAGGCCGGGCGAGGTTTCCCTGGGCCACAATGGAGTTCTTTTTCTCGACGAACTGCCGGAGTTTCAGCGCAATGTCCTCGAAGTCTTGCGCCAGCCTCTCGAGGAAGGCGCGGTGACCATCTCCCGCGCGGCGCTCTCGGTTACTTTTCCCGCGCGATTCATGCTCGCCGCCGCCATGAATCCTTGCCCCTGCGGATTTTTCGGCGATGCAACTCACGAGTGCCACTGCACGCCCCCGCAGATTCAGCGCTATGTCTCCAAGATTTCTGGCCCGCTCCTCGATCGCATCGATATTCACATCGAGGTGCCCGCGGTCAAGTACAAGGAGTTGCGCGGCGAGGCTTCCGCGGAGGATTCGGCCGCCGTTCGCGATCGCGTCATGCGCGCGCGGAACCGGCAGCTCGAAAGATTCGCCTCCGAAAAACGCGTTTACGCCAACGCCCAGATGCCGCCCAAACTCATCCGCAAGTTCTGCGCGATTTCCGCCGACGGCGAGAAACTGCTGGAAACGGCCGTGGCGCGGCTCGGACTGTCGGCCCGCGCCCATGACCGTATCTTGAAGGTGGCGCGCACCATCGCCGATCTCGATGCCTCAGCCGACATTGCTCCGCGCCATTTGAGTGAAGCCATCCAATACCGTACGCTCGACCGCACCTACTGGGCTTGATCGCTTCGAGCCCCAATCCTGCGCCCCTCACGCATTTGTAAACGCAAATTCATCTGCCGTTCATCATCGGACCGGCTTGCTTTTGCACAATCTTCGCCCGGCCGACTCATGGCAACAGCTCGCATGGTCGAAGCCGCCGCTGAAGATTACTGGTTGAAGTGTGCAAATACGAGTCTTGTCGTTCCTGTCTTGCGCCCTGGTGGCATTAGGCTGGGCGTCGGCCTGTGCACTTGCGCAGCCTGCTGTCCCGGAAATCTGTTCACGCTCGCCCGCCGGAAGTGTGGTTCCTGAACCGGAAGACCTTCGCAGTCAAAATGGGGTGCTTGAGGTTGATTTCAGCTATCGCAACTTTGTCGATGCCAACGGTCAGATGCGCTACTGCTACCTCTACAAGGACGGCAGCCAGGCTCCGACCTTACGCCTGCACCCAGGCGATTGGCTCGTTTTGAGGCTGAGAAACGACTTGAAGCCGCCGGCAGGCAGCGCCGCGCACGATCACTCGGCCATGTCCATGCCCACGGCAGCCAATCGGTGCGGAGACGGCACGATGGGTCCGTGGGCGACAAATTTGCACTTCCATGGTTTGACTTTGCCGCCCGTTTGTCACGAGGACGACGTGCTCAACACGTACATTGCGCCGGCTGGGAAGCCATTTGAATATCGCCTTCAAATTCCCGCTGACGAGCCTCCCGGGCTGTATTGGTATCACCCCCACGTTCACGGATACACGAACGCGCAAGTGCAAGGAGGAGCCTCCGGGGCTCTGATTGTGGAAGGAATTGAGCGCGCAAATCTTCAGTTGGGCGGCATGCCAGAGCGGGTCTTCGTCGTGCGCGATCAGGAACTGTTACATCCGGACGCGCAGCCGGCGACGACGTCGGCGGTGCCGCCGCCCCCCGTTGTTTTCGACCCCGAGGGCGATGTCCTGAACACGCGCTCGGGAGGAGGAAAACCGGCGAAGGACCTTTCCATCAATTTTGTGCCGGTGCCCTACCCGGACTATCCCGCGGCATTGATTACGATGAAGCCGGGGGCGAAGGAATTGTGGCGTGTGCTGAACGCCTCGGCTGTCACGTATCTCGGCTTGGAGGTGCTGTTCAACGGGCAGCCTGAGCCTGTGGCGGTAGTTTCGATGGACGGCGTTCCCCTGAACGAGTATGACCCCGCCGTGAATCACGTTCGCTGGGCAACGCACCTGGACGTGCCGCCGGGCGGAAGGGTGGAATTCGCGCTGAAAGGCCCGGCGGAAGGCGTGCATGCGCAGTTGATCACGCGCTTCGTGGATACAGGTGCGGCCGGAGAGAATGATCCAGACAGGCCCCTGGCGACGATTATGGCCACGGCCAAGGCGCCGGACGCGCCTTCGATCCTCCCGGCGTCGCCTTCGACGCCGACGTCACGGACCTCGACGTGGCTCGGGGAGGTCCAGCCGGTGCGCGAGCGAAAGCTCTATTTTTCCGAGAATCCGTCGGACCCAAAGGATCCGAAGAGTCCAATAGTGTTCATGCTCACCGTCGAGGGCCAAAAGCCGGTGCCGTATGATCCTACTTCCACGATTCCCAATATCATCGCGCAGCAGGGAGACGTGGAGGATTGGATCATCGAAAACCGGACTTCAGAGCTGCACGCATTTCACATTCATCAGCTGCACTTCCTACTGCTGCAGTCGAACGGTGCGCCCGTGAATCAGCCGTACCTGCGCGATACCGTGAGTGTGGACTACTGGAGTGGACAGGGGGCGTATCCCAGTGTCAGACTACGCATGGACTTCCGTGATCCCACGATAATCGGAACGTTTGTCTATCATTGCCATCTGCTGGATCACGAGGACGGCGGCATGATGGGAACGATTCGGATCGACCCCCCTTCGATCAGGCGCTAGCTTCCTCCGGTTGTCCCCGAGACAGCCCCCTTGACTCCGGTCTTCCTGATTTCAGATGGACCTTTCCGCCGGCGTCTTAACACGCCAGATCACATCTGCAAGGCGGGCGAAGCGATCACCGGAGGCGGCACCCTCTTTCGGCTCAGAAACACCAAGCCCGCCCAGGATCGGGCGGGCTTGGTGGGTTCAGCGAAGCGAGCGCTGGAGGTTACCAGCGACCGTTCTCGTGGTCCGGCTTGACTTGACCGGTCGTTGGGTCAAGCAACAGCTCTTTCTCTTCTGCACGGATTCGGTCATCGAAGTCGAACATGTTCAGAAGGCTGCCGGCGATAGCGTCGAAAGAACCGCCGCCGATTCGGCCGGTTTTCCAATTATCCTCGATGAAACGCAGTACCGAGGACTGGTCTGTGAGAGCGGAATCGACGAAGTTTTCCTTGGCATAAGGCGAGACCACAAGAAGCGGCTGCCGCATTCCGTAGCCGCAACGTCCCTGGATTGGGGTGTTCGTATTGTCCGCCAACGGCGTACCGTGGCCGCACACCATCGTTTGTGGGAGGATCGCAATCGGCGTTAGCACGTTCAACTGGTCGCTAGTGCTCGAGGTGGCTCCTCCCGCCATTTCGGACGAGGGGTTGACGATCGGCGACATTTGATGATCGTACCAGCCGTCGGAATCGTCATAGAGGATGATGATCGCCGTATTGTCCCAGTACCGTGATTCCATGATGGTGTTGATTGTGTTGACGAGAAACGTTTGTTCCAAGAGTGGGTCGGAATAGCCGGCGTGCCCATCCTGGGCGGCAATGGCTTTCAGAAAACTCACGGCCGGCAGGCGATCCGCTTTCAGCGCATCGAAGAAGTCCTGCAGGTCGTATTCATGATTTGCTGGGCCAGCATTCCCGATTTCGAATATCGAAGCGGGGCGCGTGTGCGCAGGGTTTGCCGTCGACGCGAAATAATTGAAGAAGGAGTGATGCGCAATGTAGTCGGCCGTTGGCCCACCGTTAGCAGGCGAGGCCGGGTGGGAGAGAGCGCACCCAGCAACACCCATCCCGTGCAAGTTGAAACCTCCCATAAAGGAGCCCCACGTGACGCCCTTGGCAGTGAGGACGTCGCCGATATTCGGCCCGCTCAGCTGCACGGTGGTCCCCGCCGAGCAAATGTCGCCCGTCGGGTCAAGATCGCCGACAAGCGTACCCGTCGTCATAGTGGCGGGATTGGTGTTAGGCACGACCTTCGGTGAAGCAGTACCCGTCGTCGTCGCCTTGTAGGTGTTGCCAGCAACCAGGTTCAGAACTCCGGGTGTAGAGGGGCCATAGGTTGAGGAGTAGGAATTGTCGCTCATGGCGAAATGCTGGGCGTAATTCCACAACGCGGTGACGGTGTTGCCGTCGAAGTAGCCCATCACCAGGCCCTGGCTCTTGCCATATGCAAATGCTGCTCCGCAACTCGCTGACCCAGTGAACTTCGGAAACGCGTCCATGAGGCCCTGATCGGCGGCCTGCTGTTCGGGGCCGTAGTTGTGCCCCTGATCGCAGGTGGAAGCTTGCGAGCGATCCAGGCGGAAGGGAGGAATGTTGTTGGGGGCGTTCAGGGCGTTCTTGGCGTTAGGATTGTTGTCGGTCAGCAAGCCGCCGTGTTCCAGGCCATTGACCCGTGGCGTATCGTCTTTGGGTCCCTTAAACAATACAGTCGGCTGGCCTGCCCCAGTGTTCGGTTGAGCATGCGGATACGTCGCGAAATAGTGATCAAACGAGACGTTCTCCTGAAAGATGACCACCACGTGTTCAATTGGTGTAGTTGATGCTCCATACCAGTGATCATCCCTATCGTTATCGCCATCGTTCGCTTTGGTCTGAAGAGCTAGAGAGAAAATCAAGCTTGCCGCTAGGATCCATGCAGCCGCAAACCGTGTACGGTGAATGCCCATGTATTCCTCCACTTGAAATGTCAGTCGATTACTGGGGACACGGCGGAGAATTTAGTCAGACAGAAATTGCGAAGCTGTTAACGATTGGTGAAAAATTGCAGCAGACGCCCACGACTCAGATTCCCGCAAAATGGCCAGTGTTTTTGCGGAATCCGCCTTCCATCGGGAGCGCTTTGTTACAAAACGCGTGTTTTCGGTGCCGACTCTTTAATTTGCGTTCATTTTCTATTAACTCGGCGCTAACAAGTCATGATTCTGTGACCTGCGTTGGCACGCGCCCCAGCTTTTCGCGGACGGACGCTCCGTTAATTCACGTCTACAGGACAGGATAACAGCTTGGCGCCCGTGTCGTCGCCGCGCTCTCTGCCTGGAATCCGGCAAACTCCTCCAGTTTTGTTAGCGATTGCGGACGCCTGCGTCCTGCGGCTGTTGTCAAGCCCACAAAACGCGCTATCCTGAATCATGTGAGCCTTGCGTGGGTTCATAACGTCATGTCCAGTGATGCCAACCGCATCGAAGTGGTCATGGAGACACTGCTCGACAGCGTCTCCCTCGCCGAAGGCATCACCGAGCGCGTCGCCAGGGCCGCCGGATTCAACGATGACGACTGCCTGAAGATCGGCATGTCCGTGAGGGAAGGCGTGATTAACGCCTTCCGCTACGGGAACGAACAACAGCGGCACAAGAAAATTCACCTCATTTTCGAAGTCAAAGAGGAAAAGTTCGTCGTCCATATCATGGACCAGGGGCGCGGTTTTGACTTACGTCAGGTTCCCGACCCCCTCGCTGAAGAAAACCTCTTGAAGACTTCGGGCCGCGGCATTTTCCTGATGCGCACTTTCATGGACGAATTCGACGTGCGCCGCTCCACCTACGGTGGCGCGGAATTAGTTATGGCAAAAAAGCTCGTCTGCTCGCCCGATTCGAGCTCCCGCATCGGCGAAAAGTGAATGCCCGCGCGCGATATTTTCTCCATCCGTCAACGTTACGCATCCGCCAGCAAAACCCTGCGAACCGATGGTTTATTCGATAAAGGCTCTGGACAGCAAACGCAGTTTATGCCAGCATTGCGCCGCATTTGATTGGGTCTTGTAATCCCGTAGTGGTGCAAGGGCCTGTCACCAGGGTCATTCCGAGCTCCACCGACTGGCGTTACACCCGGCAAATGGAAAAGATCATGAACGAGGAGTGAAGAGTTTGAGCAGAGAACAAGGTGTGGTCAAGTGGTTCAATGCAGCAAAGGGGTATGGTTTCATCCAGCGCCAGTCGGGAGAGGACGTCTTCGTCCACTTCTCCGCGATTCAGATGGATGGTTACAAATCGCTGACGGAGGGACAAATGGTAGAGTTCGAGGTCAAACAGGGGCCGAAAGGCTACCAGGCCGAGAACGTTACCCTGCCTTAGACGTTCGCGTTCCATCATTTCGGTGATCACTCGAGGCCCTGTTCGCCAGCGAACGGGGCCTTTTGCTTATGTGCGAGCCCTTCTTATCTGCGGCCTGCTTATATCGGCTTCAGTAAGGTCGAGGCCGCGACTTACTCTCAGTTGCGTGAGCGGCCCGCGCAGGCTTACCGCCTCCCGGGCTCGTTCGATCTAAGCCCGCGATTATGGTACCATCTGGTTTCCAGACCACCTTAGGAGCACTCCTTTGGCGCGGCACATTACCCGTAAAGAACTAAAGAAGGACGAAATCCGTGAGACTTTCACCCACGGCGCCGAGGCCATCGCTTCGCATCAGCGGCAGATTTGGATGTACGGAGGCGTGGCCTTGCTTGCCGTGCTGGCCGTCCTGGGCTGGCGCTTTTATACCCAGAAGCAGACCGCCAAAGCATCCTCGGCTTTGGCCGATGCCATGAAGATTTACCAGGCCCGCATTCGAACCGACGCCGCGCCCGCGCAACCCGACGAAGTCACCTATCTGGACGAAAAGAACAAATTCGGGGATGCGGAAAAGAAGTTCATGGAGGTTGCCAACCGCTACCCCCGCACTCGGCCCGGTCAGTTGGCCCGTTACTACGCGGCATTAAGCCTCGAACGGCTCACCCGTTACGACGACGCCGAGAACGACCTGAAATCTCTCGAGTCTTCCAGGGACGAAAGCCTTTCGGCTCTTGCCCGGTTCAAGCTCGCTCAAGTTTACGACGAGGCGGGAAAGGGGCCGCAGGCGGTTCAACTCTACAAAGAGCTTGCCGATAAGCCCTCTCTCTTCGTGCCCAAGCCTGTCGTTCTGCTGGCTCTCGCCGATCATTACAGCAGCTCTGACCCGGCTCAGGCCTCCAAGCTCTACAACCAGGTAAAGAGCGAATTCCCCGATACCCAAGCCGCTCAGGAAGCCGACGAGCGGCTGCAATTACTTCAAGTCAAGGGCTGATCGTCATCAGTTTCGCCGCAATCGATCGTTCCTATCGAACCTGATCTTGCTCCGCTCGCGGCCCGTTCTTTCTCGCTGCATCTCTCTGACATAAAATGAGCCCATGAACCCGGCCGCTCTAGCCATGGACGCAACACTCTCGCGCGGGCGTCGCTGGCCGGAGGTTGCCCATCCCTATCGAGGCGAGTACGCGCGCGATCGCGATCGCGTGATTCACTCCCGCGCCTTTCGCCGCCTCGAGGCGAAAACCCAAGTCTTTACCACGCGCTATTCCGATCATTTCCGCAATCGCCTCACCCACACCATTGAAGTGGCCCAGATTGCCCGCACCGTCGCGCAAGCGCTTGGGTTGAATACCGATCTCGCCGAAGCCCTCGCGCTGGCGCATGACATCGGCCATCCTCCCTTCGGGCACGCCGGCGAAGCGCGGCTCAACGAACTGATGCGCGGCCACGGAGACCGCTTCGACCACAACTTGCATGCGCTTCGCATCGTGGAGAAGTTCGAGCAGCGCTACCTGGATTTTCCCGGGTTGAACCTTACGTTTGAGGTTCGCGAGGGCATCGTCAAACACTCGCGCGACTATGCGCTGGCCGACTTTCCCGAATTGGCCGAATATCACTTGGAACTGCGCCCTCCGCTCGAAGCTCAATTGATGAACGCTGTGGATGAAATTGCCTACAACTCCGCCGACCTTGACGACGGTTTCGAAGCGCGGCTGCTCCTTGTCGAAATGCTCCGCGAGGAAGCGCCCTTCCTTGCCGATATTTATGACGAGATTGACCGCGGCCATCCCAGCGGTCGGACCAAGCTGAAGATCGATGAGACCATAAAGCGGCTGTTGGATTATCTGGCCACGGACCTGATCGAAAATACGCGCCTGCAGACCGTGGAGAGTGGCGCGAAGAATACGGAGGACGTTCGCCGTTTCCCGCGGCGCTTGGCCGGGTTCAGTCCGCCGGTGGCGAAAATCAATGGCGCGCTAAAAAAATTCCTCTATCGCCGGCTCTACGACCATCCCACTATTGTCGAAGAGCGGGACCGCTCCGTGGACGCCCTCGAGCGCCTGTTTCGCTACTATCTCGCGCACCCTGAAACCATGCCCCCATACTATTCGGAGCTGGCCCTGCGCGACCCGCCTCACCGCGTCGTCTGCGATTACATCGCGGGAATGACCGATCATTTCCTGCTGCGCCAGCATCACGAACTTCTCGGCGTCCCCGCCTCGATTTGACCGCACACTTTTCCAGGGATAGGGATGGGTTACGGCAAAGCGGTTAATACTCTAAGCGTCCTCCGCCGAGGACGCCACGGACCAAAGCTCACTGCCAAGCCGAATTGGCTCCATCGCCGAGCCCCGACCGCGAACGCGGTCGCCCCGAGCGTTTTACTGCCGCTTGAAATACAGCGTCGCCAGCGGCGGCAGGCGCAGCGGCAATGAGTAGTTCATACCCATCCACGGTACCGGCTCGGCCATCACTCCGCCGGCGTTCCCGTAATTACTCCCGCCATAGTATTCCGCGTCGCTGTTGAAAAGTTCGCGATACCAGCCCGGATCCGGCACCCCCACGCGGTATTTCTCGCGAGCCACGGGCGTGAAATTCGCCACGATGAGGATCGCGTCCTGCTGATCTCGGGCGCGGCGCATGAACGACAGCACGCTCGCGTCCGCGTCGTTGCAATCGATCCACTGAAACCCTTGCCACTGGAAATCTACCTCGTAGAGCGCCGGCTCCCGCCGGTAGAGCGCGTTCAGATCGGCGACCATCCGCTGCACTCCGCGATGCTCCGGGTACTGCAATAGATCCCAATCGAGGCTAGTGCTGTGGTTCCATTCCGAACGCTGCCCGAACTCGCTCCCCATGAAAAGCAGCTTCTTGCCGGGATGCGCCGTCATATACCCATACAGCAGCCGCAAGTTCGCGAACTGCTGCCAAAGATCTCCCGGCATTTTATTGATCAGCGAACCCTTGCCGTGTACGACTTCGTCGTGCGAAAGCGGCAGCACAAAGTTCTCCGTGAACGCGTACAGCATGGAGAAGGTCATGCGGTTGTGGTGGAATTTGCGGTGGATGGGTTCGCGCGAGAAATAGTCGAGCGTATCGTTCATCCAGCCCATGTTCCATTTCAGCGTGAACCCCAGCCCGCCCAGATACGTGGGTCGGGAAACCGCCGGCCAAGACGTCGATTCCTCGGCGACCATTAGCACTCCCGCGTGCCGCTCGTTCGCCACTTCATTGAGCCGCTTCAAAAATGAGATTGCTCCCAGATTTTCGCGGCCCCCAAACTCGTTGGGAATCCATTCGCCCGGCTGCCGCGAGTAATCCAGATAAAGCATGGAGGCCACCGCGTCCACGCGCAGCCCGTCGATGTGATATTTGTCCATCCAGAAGAGCGCGCTCGACGACAGAAATCCGCGCACTTCCGATCGCCCGTAATTAAATACCAGCGTGCCCCAATCGGGATGCCGGCCTTGCCGCGGATCGGCGTGCTCGTAAAGATGCGTGCCGTCGAACTCCGCCAGGCCGTGCGCGTCCGCCGGAAAATGCGCGGGCGTCCAATCCAGCAACACGCCGATATTTTCCTGGTGGCAGCGGTCCACCAGATACATAAAATCCTTCGGCTTGCCATAGCGCCTGGTGGCCGCGAAATAGCCGATCGTCTGATAACCCCAGGAGCCGTCGAAAGGGTGCTCCATCACCGGCATCAGTTCGATGTGTGTGTAGCCCATCTGCCGCACGTAGGGGATCAGTTGGTCCGCGATCTCGTGGTACGTGAGCCAGCGGTTGTTCTCTTCCGGAACGCGCCGCCACGACCCCAGATGCACTTCGTAGATCGAAATCGGCTCGGCCAGCCACTCCCGCCTCCCGCGCGCGTGCATCCAGTCGTTGTCGTTCCATCCATATCCGTCGAGCGTCGCCACCACGGATCCAGACTTCGGCCGCAGCTCCGCCTCGAAAGCGTAAGGATCGGCCTTCAAAAACGGAAGCGCCCCCAGGCGTGAGCGAATCTCGTATTTATAGACGACTCCCTCGGCCAGCTCGGGAACGAAGATCTCCCACACGCCCGAATTTCCCCGTGCACGCATGGCGTGTACGCGCCCATCCCAGCGGTTGAAATCCCCCACCACGCTCACGCGCAGCGCGTTCGGCGCCCACACGGCAAACTGGACCCCTTGTACTCCGGCAATCTCGCGCACGTGCGCGCCCATCTTTTCGTAGCTTTGCCAGTGCGCCCCCTCGCCCAGAAGATGCAGGTCGAAATCTGTCAGCACCGGCGGGAAGGCATAAGCGTCCGGCACTTCGCTGACGCTGCCGTTGTCCCACTGTATCCGTAGGCGATAGTCCCGCGCCTCGAGGTATTGGCATGCGGGCGGCATCAGCGCCTCGAAAATTCCGTCGGCCCCGTCGCCCAGCTCCAGCCGTTTCGCGGGGATCGCCTCTCCGCTGCTCGGGACCACGCTCACGGCCGTCGCATACGGCTGAATCGTTCGCACCAGAATGCGCCGCCCGCCCTCGCGCTCCACCACGTGTGGTCCGAGCAAGCGAAAGGCTTCGCCATGCTCCGCCCGGGCCAGCGCCTCGAGTTCCACTTCCAACCGAGGAGGTGCTTCGGGCGCCCCAGTCACAGGTTCCGGCGGCATTCCCTCCCCCGCATGCTCCGCCAACTTAGACAAATGTCACCTTCCCCGAGAACGTGCGGCTAGCACTCCCCTGAGCCCGTGCGGCGAGCACTGAGCCCGTGCGGCAAGCACTCAAGCATTCTATCAACCGACCCGCCCAACCGAGATCGCTATCTACGCCGTTCCATGCCGATCTCGCCATCATTCCCATCGCCGCCAGCCTCGCCTTACTCGGGCGGAACATTGGGATCCGGCGCCATGTGCCCATTCTGACCACCCTCACCCCATTCTGGCCACCCTGATTGGATGGATCGTGCCGATTCATGGTGTCTACGCCGTTGCAGAAAGGGCAAAATGCCGCCTGCTCCCGCTGTGACACGCAGTATCATTGTCCTATACTTCCAGACTGGCGCTGGGCGATGTTTGGCAGGGAGCTCCTCCTCGCGCCGCGAATGCCAGGGAGCGCTGCTTTCTTGATCGTTTCAAGATGACGCGGCAAACCTCATTAACGATCGTTGTTCCCGTTTATAACGAGCAGTATTTGGTTGAGGCCAGCCTGGACCGCCTCTTTCTTCTGGCCGATTCACCCCTTCTGGAATCGATTCAGGTGATCGTGGTCGATGACGGGTCGAGCGACCGCACGCCCGACGCCCTGGAGCGTTTCCGTCTCGCCGCGCGGCACAAGGGAGAACCCAAGTTCGAATGGCTCTTCCTCCGTCACCCGGTCAATAAAGGCAAATCCGCGGCCATTCGTACCGCCCTGCCTCATGCCTCCAAAGACCTCACTGTCATCCATGACGCCGATCTTGAGTATCATCCGCAGGACTTGCTGCAAATGGCCGCCGTCTTTCTTGCCGAGGATGCCGACGCCGTCTTCGGTTCACGCTTCCTCGCCAGCCCGTACCGCCGGGTGCTGTTCTTCCGCCACGAACTGGGGAATCGCTTCCTCACGCTCTTCTGCAATATGGTCTCGGATCTCAATCTCACGGATATGGAGACCTGCTACAAGATGGTTCGGACGGACCTCCTGAAGAGCATCCCTCTGGTCAGCGCGCGCTTCGGCTTCGAGCCCGAGATCACTATCAAGCTGGCCAAGCGCGCCGCGCGAATTTTTGAAGTTCCCATTCGCTATGCTGGCCGCGGTTATCAGGAAGGCAAAAAGATCGGCTGGAAGGACGGAGTTCGCTGCATCGGCGCGATCGTTCATTTTGCCCTCTCCGATCATGTCTATTTGGGCGACGAGACGGGCAGTGAGATTCTCGGCCGGCTCAATCGCGCTCCACGTTTCACCAAGTGGATGGCCGACGTAATCCGCCCTTACCTGGGTGAGTCCGTCCTCGAGATCGGCGCGGGTACGGGTAACCTGACCTTGCAATTGATCCCCCGTCCGCTCTACTGCGTCAGCGATGTCAATCCCCTATATCTTGACCACCTCAGCAAGCTTGCTCTCAATCGGCCTTACCTTCAGGTATGCTTCACCGACGGCGAAAAGGGTGACACCTTTCCTCGAAATCAGCGCTTCGATACCGTGGTCTGCCTCAATGTGGTTGAGCACCTCGCGGACGATTCGGCCGCCTTGCGCAATATCTATAACGTCCTCGAAGAGGGCGGACGTGCCATCATCCTCGTTCCCTGCGGGCAATGGCTTTTCGGCACGCTCGATACGGTATTAGGACATCAACGCAGATATTCGCCGGACCAACTGAGGAGCGTCGCCGTCTCTGTGGGATTCACCGTGGAAGACGTGCTCCCTTTTAACCGCGTGGGGATCGCGGCTTGGTGGCTCAACGGCCGCGTCTTGCGCAGGACCTCGTTCGGCATTTGGCAGATCAAAATGTTGAATCTTCTCGCTCCCGCATTCCGTCTGCTGGACCGCTGGCTCCCTCTGCCCCCGCTTTCGCTCATCGCCATCCTTCGCAGGAGTCCCGCGGCCGTGAACCTAGCCAACGCGGACGAAAGCGGCGATGTGCCGCGCGGCGACGATACGCCGCAAGACGCCCCTTTCTCCCGCCTGCCCGCCCTGCGCTGATTTCCGCCAACGCTTGCCGGGTAATCGAGGTTGAAACCTGCGGTCCACTCGCACCTGACTCAGGCACGCTAGTCGCACGCGACGCGGGCGCATTAGTCGATGCGGCTGTAGTATCCGTTGCGGTTATATACGTGAATCGGCGCTTGGCTGGCGCTTGCGTCGACTTTTACTTTGAGGTTTCGCCACGCGCCGTCGTGATGCCCGATGGGTTTGTATCCCAGCACGTATTGGTCGCGCAGCTCCATGTTGATTTTGGCGGCGACCTCGGGTAGTTCCTCCACGCTGGAAACCCGGAACGCGCGTCCCCCGGTGAGGTCGGCCAGGTCGGAGAGCAGCGCAGGGCCTTTGCGCTCCTCCGGAGTCCGTTTCATATCCTCATCGTCATAGATTCCCATGGCATAGAGCTGGCAGTCCGCTTCCTTCAACTCGCTCCGGATGCGCGCTTCGTGGTACCGGCTATGATTGTCCCCGCCGTCGGAGATCACCAGCAGCGCTCGCCTGCGATAGCGTGCGTTCTTCATCTCTTGCGTGCCCATATGGATCGCGTCGAGCAGCGCCGTGTGGCCCTTGGGCACGGTCAGCAGCATGCGGCTTTGCAGCTCTTGCAGATCCGACGTGAACCCGCTCGTCAATTCGGCGCGATCGCTGAAACTCACCAGGAAGAACTCATCCGCTGGATTGGCCGTCTTCAGGATTTGCAGCGCTGCCTGCCTCGCCTTATCGATCTTGTCGATCATGCTCGTGCTCAGGTCGAAGAGCAGCCCGATCGACATCGGCGAGTCTTCCTGCGAAAAGGTCAGGATCTCCTGTTCGACCTCGTTCTCAAACAGCTGGAAGTTGTCTTTGTGCAACCCGAGAACCAGCCGATCCTCGAAGTCCGTCACCGCCACGTTAACCAGCACCATCTCCACATTGATTTGAATCGGCTTGACCAGCGGTCGTGACGGCGTCGTCGGACCCGTCACCTGTGCCCTGCTTGGCAGCGTTACCAGCGCGATGGCCATCGCGCCTAAAGCGAAGAGGAGGGCTCTGCGTCTTTCCGTCACCGGTACCCCACTTACATCCGCGTTCGCAACTGCTTGGCTGAGGAACTGAGGAGCGGGCGATTCTAGCACTAGGGGCTAACGGGCAGGCAATAAGCAAATCGCCCTAGTAGTACCGGAACCCGCCCTCGCCGACGATCATCCGAAATCTCCGCGGCGGGCCAGCTTCGCCACCAAAATGTCTCTCTAATACTCCTTTTTGCAATAAGTTAAAGCGATTTCAAAAGGTTACTAACGCCGCCTGCACAGCCCCGGATCGTTCCGCTAGGGCGCGCGCCCTCGCGCCTATAGACTCGAAATACGTGCAAGGCCCTTAATGCTGCCGGGGGTGGGGCAGGCAGCCGATTGCCAAATCTTTTTGGAAAGGACCAACATAATGCGACGACTGTTTTTCGGAGCTATCGCCTTGCTGCTGTTCTCCGTTCCAGGATTTGCCCAGGAATACAGCTATCCCAAGCTCGAGGTGTTCGGCGGCTTCTCCGTCAATAGCATGGGATTCGCAAGCATCGATCCCACCACCTTGCTGCCGACCACCAGCCGGGAAAACTTCTATGGCTGGCAGAGCTCGATTGACGGCAACGTTAGCCGCCACTTCGGCTTCGTGGGCGATTTCGGCGGCCAATATAAGACCGTCAGCGTCCTCGGAACCGGCCTCGGCATGAGCAACTACCAATATATGTTCGGGCCGCAGGTCTCCGTGCGCATGCCTAAGGTGAACCCGTTCTTCCACGTCCTGTTCGGCGCCTCCAGAACGAGCGCTGCTTTCACCGATTCGTCCTCTGGGTTGACCACAGCCGTATCCAGCACCGGCCTCGGACTAGGGATCGGCGGCGGGCTCGATGTCAGCGTCTCCCATCGCTTGGCCCTGCGCGTTCCCCAGTTCGATTGGACCCCGGTTCACGCCGGTGGTGTCTGGACGAGCAACGTGATCCGTATCGGAATCGGACTCGTTTTCAAGGCTGGCGAATAACATAAAGCGCGCCTCGCCTCCCCGGCCAACTAAAAGCCCCCGCCGCTTCTCCTTCCGGCGGGGGCTTTTTTTTGACGCTGGTCAGTAAATTGGTAAACGCGCGTCTCGAGCAAATCGCGAAAGCAACGCACGTCTCTGACCGCATGTAAGCAACTGGATTAAATTACAGTGGTGGTCGGTATTGCTTCTGCCAAGAATGCAGACTTGGAGCTACTTCGCGTTCTTGCCGAATTGCGCCGCGAGATAAGCCGTCATCGTGTCGATCTCGTTCGGAGTGGCCATGCCGCTAACCTTTGCCATCATTCCATTCACGGCGACGCTCCACTCCTCTTTGCTCCTCTTCGATCCCGTGACTCTGGATAGATCGTGGCAAACCGTGCAGTGCGTCTGCACCAACTCTTGCCCCGGCCCGCTCGGCAGCGGCTGCCCTTCGCCCTTGCCAACCTGCATCGGACCGGCAGCCGGGCCGAAATTCTTCGAGAGGTATTGAATCGCCGTTGCGGCCTCCTCCGGCCGCAGTTGCGCGCCGCGCAAAATCATGTCGTCGACCAGAATCTTCCAGCCCACCGGTCCGTCCCGCAGCGCCATGATCGTTTTCAGGCCATGACATTGGCTGCACGCCACCGCCACAAAATCCCTGCCGTCGCCCGCCGGCAAGCCGTTACCAGCGCCTGCCGCGGGGGCTTGCCCATAAAGCGAGCCGTTCGCCACAGCCAGGACGAAAAGCCCGAGAGCGAAAATCACAGCAATGTTCGCAGCGCGCCGCATGTTTACACTTTCCTCGTGCGCAGATCGGCCACTGAATACGCCGGATACCACTCGGACAGCGCGCCGATGCCGTCGCGCTGCACGTGAATGTCGAGCAGATAGGGCCGCCCGCTCGCGGTCGCTTGCTTGGCGCGCTCCAGCGCCTCGCGTAGCTTCGCGGGATCGCTCACGGTCTCGCCGTCCACGCCAAACGCCGCCGCCACTTTCGTGTAGTCGATGTCGGGATCTCCGTTGTAACAGACCATATCGCGCCCCGTCGCGAACTGCCTGCCTCCATCGTTCCAGATACGATTCCGCTCGTTGTTGTAGCTCCTGTTGTTGATCACGATGTGGATCACAGGCGCCTTGATAGCGCGCGAAGCTCCACAGAGGCTGCGGCCCGCCAAAGAGAAAACTGCCGTCGCCCACCACCGAAACCACCGGCAAGTCCGGATGCGCCAGCTTCACGCCAAACGCCGCCGGCACGCCCCATCCCAGCACCGCGGGCGAAGTCCCAAAGTATTGTTTGTCGCTTCCGCCGAACGAGAGCAAAGTGTCCATCGTTTTACCGGAGTCCGCATCCGTCACGTAGCAGGTGTCCTTCTCGAGCGTGGCTTCCAGTTCCACGCCCAGTCGTCCGATCGTAATCGTCGACCGGCCCGCCGCATCCGCCCCCACCTTCTGGCGGAACTCATGCATGGTGGCCGAATATTCGCGCGTCTTGCTCATCCGCGCTTCACGCATCTGTTTCAACTGCTGTTCGCTGGCCATGCCCTGCAGCGCCGCGATCAGATCCACAATGGCCAGCTTCAGGTCGGCCACAATGGCCACTTCCGCCGGCGCGGTGCGAGCGATATTGATCGGGTCGAGGCGAATCGTCACCAGCTTCATCTCCGCGCTGGCCCGTTCCCCGTTGCGCGTGCCCAGGTTCACCAGAAGATCCGGCTGTCCCGGATAGCGCAGCTTGCCCAGTTGCGCGCCCACGTATAGCGGATGCCGCGTCGGGAACGGCATCGACCAAAAGCCGTTGCCGGTCTCCCCCACCACCGGCAGCCCCAGCAGTTCGGCCAGTTCGATGGCCTCCTGCTGCGCGCGGCACCACGTTACGTCGTCGCCCACGGTGAGCACCGGATTCTTTGCGTCCAGAAGCAGGCGCGCGACTTTTTCGATCCCGTCCTTGTCCGGCCGAATCCTCATCTCCACGTCGAACTTGGATTGGTCGATGATCGCGGCTTTTGTTTCGTCGCGCAGCGTGTCGCTCGGGAACGCCAGAAATACCGGCCCGCAGGGCGGCGTCGTGGCCAGCTTGATTCCCCTGCGCACTAGTTCCGGAACCTTGTCCGCCGACTGCGCCGTCCAATGCCACTTCGTGATCGGCGCGGTGATATCGTCGGCGTGCTCGTACTCCTGAAAAGCGTTTTCTCCCATGGCGCCGTGCGCCGTCGCATCGACGATCACCAGCATGGGAATCTGGTCTCGCCAGGTATTCACCATCTGGGTCATCCCGTTGGGAAGCCCGATATGCGCGATGATCACCACGCCGATCTTGCCGGACGCCTTGGCATAGCCGTCCGCCATCGCCACGCAGGACCCTTCCTGCAAGCCCTTGATCAGGTGCATGTCCGGCTCATCCACCAGCGCGTCGTAGATCGGTCCCGCGCCCGACGAGGGATTGAAGAAGATGTGGCTGATGCCCGCAGCCTTCAGCTGAGCCACCAGCAGCGCCCCGCCCGTTCCGCTCGCCACTCGTCTGCGGAGCCCCGCCTCTCTCTTCCCCTTCTTGCGGCAGAGGAGATGCCAGCGACCGCGCCAGCGACTTTGCGGCGGTGGCGCTCATGCCCAGCGCCCCCAGACCCGTCAGCAGTTCCCGCCTCGAAATTCCATGATCCAGGTACTGCTTGATCAAATGCTTCATCGCGCCACTCCGCGCCGCCTCAACGAGCGGCTCACCGCGAATGCGCCCTCAACGAACGTGCCGCCCGAACCCAAAAAACTGCCAAGAGCCCGTTAACGAACGTGAGCAAATGCCCCTAGAGCCTTAGTGAATTCTTATTCCTGCGATCCCGGATAGCCGAAACTCTATCTCCGATATCTCCCTTTTGCAATCGTCAGGGCGTTCTCGGTAACTGGCTTTTTGCGGCGGGCCAACTTCCGAGAAGGTGGGTGGTCTCAAGGGGTCGATGCAACACTGGCTTGCAGTTTATCTCGCCGGAGTTTGAAATCCCAAGGTTTTTCGCGGCCGTTGATTGAGACGCAGAGCGATCTCGTCCAGCTCCGACTGTGAGTAGCCGGACAGGTCGGCCTTCTTCGGCAGGTATTGCCGTAAGCAGTCCGTTGGTGTTTTCGTTCGAGCCGCGCTGCCAGGGACTCTGCGGATCGCAGAAGTAAACCTGCACATCCGTAGCCATCGTGAAGCTCTTGTGCTGGGCCATCTCCAGCCCGCGATCCCAGGTCAACGAGCGCCGCAACGTCGCCGGGAGTTGTCGCACGTGCTCGACTCAGAGCGGCCACCACCGTAGCCGTGTCTTTGCCGGGCACCTTGACCAGCATGCAGAAGCGCGAATGACGCTCCACCAGCGTGGCCACATGGCTGTTGCGCGCCCCGCGCAACAGATCGCCCTCCCAATGACCGGGAATGGCACGATCTTCGACTTCCGCAGGTCGTTCCCGGATGGAAATGGCATCGACGATCCGGCCTTGGGAGTGTCCGTGAACGCTGGCGTGCCGCGAGCGGCGGATCCGCCGCTTGGAGCGTAGGTGCTGCATCAGCTCTTTTTTCAGCGCTCCGCGCGCTTGAATGAACAGGCTGCGATAAATCGTTTCGTGCGACACGCGCAGGCTCTGGTCTTCGGGATACTCCGTCTTCAGCCATCCGGAAATCTGTTCCGGCGACCAGTCCTGCATCAGTTTACTCGCAACCATGCTCTTGCAACGTCCGTGCGTGGCCAAAAGGCAGATCTTAGGCCGCAAAGCCGACTGCCAAGCCTGCTGATCGGCTTCGCTGGCTCGATACTGCGCGCGCCCGCCATGGCGGGCGACTTCTCGGCTGACCGTGGAGGCCGCGCGCTGCAGGCCTTGGGCGATATCCGCATCGAGCGAGCCGCTGGCGATCCCGCGGGAGATGTCTTCCCGTTCGGCCAGGGTGAGTGACTCGCAGCGAACGACGGCGGGCGGGCGGAGCGATCCCACCGTGACGCGCCAACAAGAAGTGAATGACCACGTGGTCCTTGCCGAGAGCTCGACCAATCGCATTCAACGACTCTCCCGCTTTCCAACGGCTGCCACAACTCGGCTCTTCTGCGCCGCAGAAAGCCCTATTGTCTTCTGTGCGATCATAAACACCACCTTTGATAAAAGCTTTATAGCTCAGATGGTGTTGCATCGACCGGTTGAACTGGCACGACCTATCGGGGGCGACTCAAGATCGCCTGCGCCATAGTGGCCTGACAGCAGGGTGCCTCATGCCCCTCTTGAGCGCGAGCATTCGCGCCAAAAAAAGGTTGCGCTGGGATCATTGCTAATCTCTCCCTATTGCTGATCTCCTGCTGTCGCCTTCACGAGCAAGCGAGCTTTACTGAGATGTTAAAATAGAACATGCTCGAATTTTGCGCAGAGCCATATTCTCGTCGTGCGGCCGTCAATTTGCCGTCTCTGATCGCGTCTCCGACGAAATTCCAGTTAAACACCTTAGAATCACATCCTTGCATAAGGCACGCGAGCAACCCGTTTGGAATGAAATCCTTGCAAAAAAAGGTGGGGGGAGGGGTGGGGCGGCGCACTTAGCGTGCCAAACGAACATAGCCCAGTCCGAGGGTTCAGGTCTAAACGTAGCGCTGCGGCCTTCAGCGCGGCAGCCGGGACGATCCGAAGATGATATTGGACTTAAGCCGCATGAATGAGCAGCTAGGAAAAAGGAGCCGGGGCGTGGGGTTTGCTGAACGATCCTCGTGAACCCGTGCGGTCCAGAGCCCGTGCGGCCAGCACCAGTTAAGGCTTGACGAATGCTCCACCGCATAGATACCATTGTTCATCCGCGCAGCAGTCGCGCGGAGCGATCTTCATGCAGAGTGGCTGAGGGGTTCGGGCCCGACGACGCCACGACAACCGGACCAGGGTTTTTTCTGGTCGCAGGTGCCAATTCCCGCCCGGTTTGCGGGGGACATGAAGGGTCGTATGCAACGGCATTTCGCCTCGTTCCCCCATACCCGGAGCGAGGCATTTTTTTTGGCGCGCGCCAGGGCCCAGCGCAGCCTGGGAGATCGTTATGAGTGAACACTATACGTTGCGCTGCCGGGAATGTAATCGCGAGTGGGGCAATCGTCCCAGCTCGATCTGCGAGGATTGCCTCGCGCCTCTCGAAGTGAAATACGACCTCGACGCGGCCCGCTCCACCTTCACCCGCGACAATATCGCGCGGCGTCCCGCCAATATCTGGCGCTACTCCGAACTTCTGCCGATTCCCGAAGGATACAAGCCCGAAATTCCCGTGGGCATGACGCCGCTGGTCTCCGCCTCGCGCCTTGGCGCGCGGATTGGTTCGCGCCGCCTCTACGTCAAAAATGACGCCGTCAATTTCCCCACGCTCTCATTCAAGGACCGCGTCGTCGCCGTGGCGCTGGCGCAGGCCAAGGCTTTCGGATTCCAAACCGTCAGCTGCTCTTCCACCGGGAATCTGGCCAACGCCGTCGCCGCCCAGGCCGCCCGCCAGGGTTTTGACGCCTGGATCTTCATCCCGGCCGATCTCGAGCCCGCCAAGATTCTCGGCACGCAGATTTTTGGCGCGCGCCTGGTGCGCATTGCCGGAAACTACGATCAGGTGAACCGGCTCTGCTCGCAGATCGGCGAGCGCTTTCACTGGGGCTTCGTGAATATCAATCTGCGGCCCTACTACGCGGAAGGCTCGAAAACGGTAGGCTACGAAATCGCCGAGCAGCTTGGCTGGCGGTTGCCGGACAATGTTGTGGTCCCCATGGCCGGCGGTTCGCTGATCACCAAAATTCACAAGGCCTTCCAGGAATTGATCACGCTCGGACTGGTGGAATCGAAACCTGTCCGGTTTTTCGGCGCGCAGGCCACCGGTTGCTCGCCCATCTCCCGCGCCGTCAAAGTCGGCAAAGACGAAATCGATCCGCAAAAGCCGGCTACCATCGCGCGCTCCCTGGCCATCGGCAATCCCGCCGACGGAATGTACGCCAGCCGCATCATTCGCTCCAGCGGAGGATGGTCCGAGGATGTTTCCGACGCGGAGCTCGTGGCCAGCATGGAGCTTCTGGCCACCACCGAAGGAATCTTCGGAGAGACGGCCGCCGGCGTCACCGTGGGATGCGCGAAGTCCCTGATCGCGCAAGGCCGCATTCGCGCCGACGAGGAGACCGTCATCTGCGTTACCGGCAATGGCCTGAAGACCACCGATGCGCTCACCGGACGTTATCCCGTCGAGGAGGCCATCGAGCCGCGCCTGGCCGCGTTTGAAAAATTCATGGGACAGGCGATGGCCGTTTCCGCCGTGTCCTAGTCGTGCCGCCGCGTTCTAGTTCAACGGGGCGTGCTGTTTCCGTTGTCGTTCCTGCCTCTAGCGCTAACGTGGGGTGCGCTTTCGACTGCGCCGCGATTGCCCTGAATTTGTATCTGCGCGCTTCGGCCACGCCGATCCCATCCGGTTTTGCAATCGCTTATCATGGCCCGAATGAAAATGAAGTTCCGCACGACGAAAACAATCTGATTCTCAGATCCGTGCGGCGCGCCGCTGCCGCAAGGCATTCGCCGCTGCCTGCCGTGCGACTCGACGTGCGGAACGATATTCCGTTGGGCGTCGGTTTCGGCTCCAGCTCCGCGGCAATTGTCGCCGGCATTCTTCTAGGAAGCGCCCTTTGCGGAGGCCCGCTTCCGCCGGACCAGGCTCTTGGCCTGGCATCCGAGATCGAAGGCCATCCCGATAACGTCGCTGCCGCGCTGCACGGCGGATTCGTCGTCGCCGCTGCTGCGGGAAGCGCCCCGGCGTGCTCGTCGCCAAAGCCGCCGTCTCGGAAAATCTTAATTTCGTGGCGGTGATCCCGGAAATTCCGCTGCCAACCGAGAAAGCGCGCGCCGTTCTTCCGGACCAATACTCGCGCCGTGACGTCGTGGGCAATTTGCAGCGCACCGCGTTGCTGGCGGCGAGCTTTTTCTCCGGCGGCGAACTCTCGCCGGAATTATTTGCCGACAGGCTGCACCAGCCTTATCGCAGCGCCCTTGTTCCCGGAATCGCGGAATGTCTGGCGTTTCGGCACCGGCATCTGGCGGGAGTTTTCCTCAGCGGAGCGGGATCGGCCGTCATGGCCATCGCTCGGCGCGGCGCGGCGGAAATTGGCGAGGCGCTGGTGGGCGAATTTCGGCGCAGAGGAACGAATGCCCGCGCGCTCTTGCTGAAGGCCGATAATCGCGGCGCGCGCCTTTCCAGCTCGTCTTCATCAAGAAAGCTGCCGGCGAACAAATCGGCGGGAAGTCGCTTTACCACTCGGGACGAAAAACCGAAACGCGTCGCGAAGAAATGAAGAAATAATAGGTTGAAAATAAAGAGCTGAAAACAAAACGTGAAATGAAGGTCAGCGAAGCAGTTCTTCGAGTTGCGTGCGCAGGTCCGTCTTGGCATCGCGATACTTCACGATCACCGGAGTGTAAAGAGAAAGGCCCCATTCCTTGCCGCGCCCTCGGGTAATGGCCCGCGAGCCGGCCACGACCACGGCTTTTTCGGGAATGACCAGCGGCTGATCGTCGCTGGCCATCAGCACATTTCCACTCGCTAGGTCGTAAACGGGCGTGGATCGATTCAGAATCGTTCCGGTACCCAGAACGGCTCCCCGCTTTACGATTGTGCCTTCGTAGACACCGCAATTTCCGCCGACGAGCACTTCATCTTCGATGATCACGGGCATCGCCCCAACCGGCTCGAGAACTCCACCGATCTGCGCGGCCGCGGAGATATGGCAACTCTTGCCCACCTGCGCGCAGCTTCCAACCAGCGCGTGCGAATCGATCATGGTCTGCTCGCCAACGTAAGCGCCCACATTGACGAACATCGGAGGCATGCAGGTCACGCCTTTGCCCAGAAAGCATCCGTCGCGCAGGCTCGATCCCCCTGGAACGATGCGCACCGCGTTCGCCAGCGTGAAGGTCTTGAGCGGATAAGTAGCTTTGTCGAAGAAGGCCTGGGCAGCGCCGTCGTGCGACATGGAGACGACAGCGCCCATGCGGAAGCCCAGCAGAATTCCCTTCTTGACCCAGCCGTTCACGCGCCAGCCCGTGGGAGAAGCGGCATCCGGCTCGGCGGCGCGAATGCTGCCGTCGTTCAAACCGTCCTTTAATTTCTGGAAAAGGCGCGAGTGCTCGTCGCCATAGCGTTCCGGAGGCTTATCGAAGAGCGATTCAATTTGCTCTGGCAACATGCCTCTCTCCGACCAGGCCCAGACATTCCAAAACGCCTCGAATTTTCTCTTCGTTCTCGGGCCGCGGCGCACAAAGAGGAAGCCGCCATACAGGCTCGAGCAGGCCCATCGCGGCCATAGCCGCTTTCACCGGAATCGGGCTCGACTCGATGAAATTGACTTCCATCAAGGGCAGAAATCTGCGCTGCAAACGCCGCGCTCGCTCGAAATTATCTTGCAGGCACAGGCGTATGAGTTCAGTCATCTCCGCGGGAATTTCGTTGGAGACCACGGAGATCAGGCCTTTCCCGCCCAGGGCGATCGTGGGCAGCGCCAGCGAATCGTCACCTGAAAGCACTGTGAATGTTTCCGGCAAGTGGCCGAGAATGGAAGCGATTTGGCCGAGGTCGCCGGAGGCTTCTTTCACTCCGACGATGTTGTCGATCTCCGCGAGCCTTTTGAGCGTGGCAGGGTCGACGTTTGTGCCGGTCCGGCGCGGCACGTTATAGACGATCAAGGGCAGCGAAATGGCCGAGGCGATGGCGTGGAAATGCCGGTAAAGCCCTTCCGGCGTGGGCTTATTGTAGTAGGGAGTGACAGAAAGGATTCCATCGACGCGCATGGACTGAAGTTCTTTCGCCAGCGCGATCGCCTCGGCGGTGTTGTAGCCGCCGGATCCGGCGAGTACGGGAACGCGGCTGGAAGCCTCTTCCAGCGTGATCTCCACGACGCGCAGATGCTCGCGCTCGCTGAGCGTGGGACTTTCGCCCGTGGTGCCGCACGGCACCAGGAAATCAATTCCCGCATCGATCTGGCGGCGCACCAGCTTGCGCATGGCCGGCTCGTCGAGCGAAAGATCGCGCCTAAATGGAGTCACTAAAGCTGTGCCGCATCCGGAAAACATCTGGCGCCTCCTTCAATGGCCGTCGAATAAAACGTCGCTAAATTCAAACCAACCCTTTTTCCCGACAACCCACTTGGCCGCACTGAGCGCGCCTCGCGCGAAACCCTCGCGGCTGCGCGCGGTGTGCCGCAGCGTGATGGTATCGGCCCCCGAATCGAAGCCGATTTCGTGCGTTCCGGGATGAGCGCCCGCGCGGCTGGCGCTTACGTCCACGTGCCGGCTGGGATCAGCCCTTTTCATCTCTTCCACCATTTTCAGCAACGTGCCGCTGGGCGCATCCTTTTTTGTGATGTGATGAATCTCCCAGGCCCAGGCGCCATATTCTTTATAGGGCGCAAACTGCCGCGACGCTTCCGCAACCAGCCGTAAAAAGATATTAACGCCGATGGAGAAGTTCGGGCTCCATACCAGTCCAATCCGTCCTTTTTCCACAGCCGCTTTGGCCCGATCCATTTGTTCGATCCAGCCCGTGGTGCCAATCACAGCGTTGACTCCCGCGGAGGAAAGACGCTCAATATCCGTGAGAACCGCAGCGGGAGTGGAGAAGTCAACGGCCACGTCGATACCGCGGAAGCGCTCGCGCGTGATGCCCTGGCCATTTTCATTTTCCGCGATATCAAGCCGCAGGGGAACATCAAAGCCGTATTCGGGAGCGAACTGCTCCACCAAATGGCCCATCTTGCCGTATCCGATGATCGCCAGGTTCATAGTCCCTAATCGAAGACTGCCGGATCGACGCTGCTAAAGAACTCCTGGTGCAGCAACGTTACCGCCTTTTCGGCGTCGCGAGCGGCGACGACGAAGCCGATATTGAGCACCGAGGCCCCTTGAGAAATCATGCGAATGTTTACGCCTTTCAAAGCGCCGAAGGCGCGCGCAGCCACGCCAGGCGTATGGCGAAGATTATCGCCGACAACGCAAACGATGGCATGATTCTCTTCCACAGTAACATCGGAGAATTCGCGCAGGCTCCGGCAAATCTCGGGCAGGCGCGCGGCGTCATCGATGGTCAAGGAAACGCTGACCTCGGAGCTGGCGAGCATGTCGACGGCCGTTTCCGCCCGGCTGAAGCTCTCAAAGATGCGCTGGAGGAAACCATGCGCCATGAGCATGCGCGTGGAGCGGATATTCACGATATAGATCGTCTTTTTGCAGGAGATGGCCTTGATTACGTTGGCGCAAGGCACGGCTTCAGCGACAATTCGCGTGCCAGGAACCTCTGGGCGCCGCGAATTCAGGACCACGATAGGGATATCTTTTTCGACGGCCGGCAGCAGCGTCGCAGGGTGAAGAACCTTGCCGCCGAAATAGGCGAGCTCGGCCGCTTCGGCGAAGGAGATGGTCTTCACGCGATGCGCGCCGGGCACGAGCTTCGGATCGCAGGTCATTACGCCATCAACGTCGGTCCAAATCTGAATCTCCTCCGCTCCCAATCCGGCGCCGAAAATGGCGGCGCTGAAATCGGAGCCGCCGCGGCCGAGCGTGGTGGTCACGCCATTTTCAGTGGCGCCGATGAATCCGCCGAGCACAGGCACTCTTTTCGCCTCGATCAGCGGCGAAATCTTATCCCGAATGCGGGCGTATGTCTGCGAGTATACGGGCGCAGCGGCTTTATGGCGGCCATCGGTAAGGATGACGCAGCGCGCATCCACATGCGTCGCATCCATTCCCAGATTCGAAAAGACCAAGGCAATCCATTGGCTCGACAGGCGCTCGCCATAGCTCGCGAGCGCATCGGAGGAAGCGGGTGAGAATTCACCCCGGTCCGCCAATTGCTCGATCAGATCAGCCATTTCGTGAAAATGAGAGTCGAGAATCAGGCGGAGAGTTTCGCGGGCGGCGTGCGGAAGCAATGCGCCGACCTCCCGCTCGTGCATTTCGCGGAGACGGCGCAGCCTTTCGAGCGCGTGGGTTTTCTCGCCGGCCGCAGCCTCCTCGCCCATGGTCAGAAGCTGCTCGGTGGTCTTGCCCATCGCGGACACCACGACAAGAGGTCTACGGGGAACGGCACGCGTGACGATTCCGGCCACGCGCTCGATAGCCGTGGCAGATTCGAGAGACGAGCCGCCAAATTTCATCACAATCATCTCGCCGTTACCTTTGTCCCGCGCGCCTCGAGCATCTTCATGCACCCGCGAGAAGCGTTTTCACCATCTGCTGATAGATTCCTTTGGCCGCAAGGAGTTCCCTCTTGGACACACGCTCCTCATTCGTATGGGCGACGTGAATATTCCCGGGGCCCAGCAAAAACGGTTTGCCCCAACTAAGGCCGAATGCCGGCACGTCGGTGGTGTAGGCAACGATAGAAGTCTCGAAGCCATCGAGGGAATCAAAATTGATCGCGGGAATGCAAAGAATTTCCCGGACTTGTGCGCGGTCGCCTACAGCTTGAATCATAGCCTTACGTACCGGCGCGGGGTCGCCAACGAGGCGGATAGAAATTTCAGCCTTAGCCGCGTCAGGAACGACGTTTGGCGCTCGTCCGCCGGAAATAACACCGATGTTGAGAGTGGTTGGTCCCAAGAGCGCGTCTGTGGGCAGACTTACCTTTCGTACTTCCTCGAGAGCGTCCAGAAGCTTATCAATGGCGGATTCGCCCAGTTCGGGATAGGCGGAGTGCGCAGCTTGCCAGTCGCTTCAATTTCGTAACGCAGGACCCCTTTGCTTGCCAAAGCCAACTTATTTTCGGTGGGCTCGCCATTGATAAGGAATTTCGATCCACGCGGGTCCCTAGCCGCGGCGTAAGCTCCCGCGCTATTGCGCTCTTCACCCACGACGAAGAGCAGACCGAAATTGCGCACACCGCTTTCGAGCAGCCCCTCAGCGGCCCCGATCATGGAGGCGATGATGCCCTTGGCGTCCGCGGAACCACGTCCCCAGATGAAATCGGCATCCTCGCGAAACGCGAAGAAGGGAGGGACGGTATCCATGTGAGTGGAAAGGGTAACCAGCGGCTCTCCCCAGTGGGCGAAGACGTTGAAGCGATCCGCTTTGACGGGGCAGCGCTCGACGTGACCCGAAAGGCGGCCACTGAGCCGTGAGAGCTCCTGAAAGAGAAACTCTCCGACCGGGGCCTCGTGATTGGTCACCGACTCGATATCCACGAGTTGCCGTGTGAGCTGGAAGATGTCCGTCATGCCGATTTCTCGCCTGATGGTGCGACCCACAACAACCGGCCTTAATGGCGGCTTACAACTCATGTGGATGGAGGTAGAGAAGAAAAGCCGGCGAGGAGACGGATCGCAGTCTTCGCTTCCCGATAGCGCTCCATCCGCACAGCAGCAAGGCCGCAAGCCGGATGACAGTCGACGAGCCTTGGACTCGTCTCCCAATCGCAGCGGAGCGCGCCTCCGGGAGCGATTTCGGCGGAACCTTAGGCGGTACAGCATTTAGCTGCATCCCAGCCCCTTTCGCACGGGCCTCCGAAGCGCCTCGGAAATGCCGGCCCGGCTACTGGTGGCCTCCGCACCTCTACCAAGAACATCCCAAGCTAACAGCTTGGCGGAAGGCGTGTCAAGGCAAGCGGAACAGGGGGATTGGGTCCGTTTGAATTTTGACGTCTTGTGTCACGAGCAAGAAAATTCAAACTGAGACACTACCGGAACAGCTTTGCAGACATGGGAAGGAGGCGGCGGGAGATCAGCCGCGGACGCGGATTTGGCTGAAACTCAAAACGACGCGGCCGCCGGACGTGGGCCGCCCAAAGTTCATCTCGGGACGAAAACGGGAGAAGAGCAAAACCTGATCCAACTCGTGCTGTACGCCCGCATCGACTTGCCCGGAAATGACGCGATAGCTGACGGCCTGGCCATCGGCGTTCACCATGGCTTCCACGAGAAGCGGATGCTCTCCGCCGGTACGGGTTACCTCTTCGAGCCGGGACATCTCAAAGCCGGCTAGCACCTCAAGGCGGGCAGGCTGGAGCAGATTCGTGGGCGAATCGGGTGTAGCTGCGGAGACGGGCATTCCAGGACCCAGAACCTGATAAACCACGGCGAAAACCAATAAAGCAAAAATGACGCCACCCGCCGCAGGCAATGCCAGCGGTTCAAATATGTTCTTGAGCACAAGTTCCATGCGGTCCTTGCCTCGGCGCACGCGTCCCCGCAATCCGCCTGAGGCGCGAGCATCGGAGATAGCCAAACGGATACTCGTGCCCAACTCCTTGGGCGGCGCCGGCCGAGGGGCCAAGGACATGATCCGCTGTATGCGCCGATAGCGCTCCAGTTCGCGACGGCAGGAGGGACAGGCATCCAAATGCGACCCGATGATGGCGTGGGCATCGGGACCGAGACGGTCTGGCAGAGCGCCATCAAGGTATCCTGGCAGGAAGCGTATCACTCGAGCGCAGGTCATTTTTTAATCTCCACACTTCACCCGGCGCAAAGACAGAAATGCCGTATTAGGCGCCGATTTATGCGGAACCAGGACAGGCTCGAGAATTTCGCGCAGCATGCGGCGGCCGCGCAAAATTCGGGATTTCACTGTACCCACGGAAACGTCCAGGACCTCGGCCACTTCTTCGTAAGAGAGCCCCTCCAAATCGCGGAGAATCACCGCAGCCCGGAAGACGGGAGCGACTTCTCCGAGCGCCTGCTGCACGACGTGCTGAATTTCGCGAGTGGCGAGTTCCTCGAAGGGAGAACACCCCGAATCTTCAAGCTCAATCGCGCCATCTTGATCCTCGTCGATGGAGGTTTGAAAACGCAAATGGCGCCAGAACCAGCGCTTGTAATTAAGGCTCTCGCGCACCGCGATGCGATAGAGCCAAGTCTTCAGCGAACTTCCCTGACGAAAGCCGCGGATTCCGCGAAATGCCTTCAGAAAGACCTCTTGGGTAACGTCGGCAGCATCGTTCGGATTACGCAGAATCCCAGAGATAACGCCATAGACCGGGGCGTGGTAATAAGTGACGAGCCAGTCGAAGGCCGCTTCGGAGCCGCTGCGTAACTCGTCCATCATCCCGGCTTCGTCCTGAGGCCAGGTTAGGACGTGCGCCAAGTCAGACACAGCCACCTCTCTCCACTTGCAAGGTTAGACACCAATGGGGCAGGGATGTTCCCCGCATATGAGTTATTTTCCCGCCGGTGACGCTCATTTGCAAATGGGTATTTGACCTGATAAAGCTTGCCCAAATTGGGACGGAAGTACTTAAGTAACGGCTGTACCACATTTGAACAAATGTAGACGTTCAGAGGCCATCAGTAGTGGAGCCGAAGGGATTCGAACCCTAGGGGTCCCCGGTTCTTCAGGGCTTTGGAATAGTTGGCACGACGATAGGCTACCCGATCTTGCAAGTCCTTCGTCTGCCCAACGTAATAGCGGCCGGTAGCTTCACTCTGCAAGATATAGACATAGAATGCCATTAAGATTGGTGGAGCCGAGGGGATTTGAACCCCTGACCTCCTCGATGCCATCGAGGCGCGCTTCCAACTGCGCCACGGCCCCACCGGAGGGATGAAGTTCTTATAGCACCCAGTTTCGATAAGGTCAAACAGCAGGGATTCTTTCGCTTGCGGCGAGATGGCCCGCGATTACAATAGCCCGCCTATGCCAAAGATCACATTTCTGGGTGCGGCGGGTACGGTTACGGGTTCCAAATATCTAATCGAGGCCAAGGGGAGGCGGCTGCTTATCGATTGCGGGTTATTCCAAGGCGGCAAGGAATTAACGCAACGGAATTGGGCGCCTCTGCCGCAAAGCCCGGCGAGCATCGATTTCGTCGCGCTTACGCATGCGCATTTGGATCATACCGGCTATCTGCCGCGTCTGGTGAGCGACGGGTTCGGAGGCCCGATTTTTGCCAACGCCGCGACGCAAGAGCTGTGCGGGCTGCTGCTTCCGGATTCGGCGCACCTGATGGAAGAAGACGCGGAGGACGCAACGCGCCACGGTTATAGTTCGCATAAACCGGCGCTGCCGCTCTACACGCAGGATCAGGCGGCGGCAACGCTGAAGCGATTCGCGCCACTGCCGCGCCTGGGCGAATGCCGCATCAGTCCGGAGTTCCTAATTCGCTCGCATGATGCCGGCCATATTCTGGGTTCGTCGAGCCTGGAATTGGTGATAACGGAGGACGGCAAGAACACCACGATACTTTTTTCGGGAGACATTGGCCGTTATGGCCAGCCGCTATTGAAAGATCCGGAGAGGCCGCCACGGGCGGATTTCGTGCTTTGCGAATCGACCTACGGGGACCGCGATCATCCAACCGTTCCGCCGCCCGACGAAGCGTTGGCCGAGGTGATCAATCGCGTGGCGCGCCGAGGCGGAGTGATCGTGGTGCCGGCGTTCGCGGTGGACCGCACGCAACTCCTAATCTACGACATACGACAACTGGAAAGGGCGCAGCGTATCCCTCCGCTGCCAATTTATATGGATAGCCCGATGGCCATCGACGTCACGGAGATCTACCGGAAGCATCGCGAGGATTTGAAAATTGGAACGGAGGAGTTGAGCGCCAACGCTTCCTCTCTCGAGGCCGTTCACGTGATGCGCAGCCCCGAGGAATCGAAACACATCAATCAAGTGCATACGCCGGCCATCATTATCTCGGCAAGCGGCATGGCCACGGGCGGCCGCGTGCTTCATCATCTGAGGCAACGCCTGCCGGACGCGCGCAATTGCGTGCTGCTGGCGGGCTTCCAGGCCGAGGGCACGCGGGGGCGGGCGCTGGAGGATGGCGCGAAGTTGGTTCAAATTCACGGCGAGGCTGTGCCGGTGCGGGCCGAAGTCGTCAACCTGCGGCAATTTTCGGCGCACGGCGGACGCAGCGAGCTGATGCGCTGGCTCGGCGGAATTCCAGCGCCGCCCCGCCAGATTTTTCTAGTGCACGGAGAGCCAGCGGCGGCCCAAGCTCTGGAAGCGGCGATAAAAACCGAACTGCGTTGGAATGTGACAGTAGCGAACTATCTGCAGAGTGTTGACCTTAATGCGGGATGAATGATGTAGCCCCGTGAGGTGAGAATTCAGCGTTAAGCGGTAACGCTCGCGGGGCTGACCTGCTGCGGCATAGCTGGAACTTCCTCCAGGTGAAGGCCGACCCTGAACATCGGGAGCGGAGCGACGCGTCCCCAGCGGTTGAGGTCCCAACGGGCGCGAATGAATTTCACCTCGGGCCGAAGAACCAACTCAAGCACGGCGCGAGTCTCGCCACGGTAGAAACTCTGCGGCAGCTTGAGAATCGGATGCGTGCCCCAATTCTCGCCGTCGGCGGAGCCCCAAATGGAGACGTCGATGGACTCCTGCTCAATCTGGTCGGTGATGAGCATGATGCAAAAGAAAGTGCGCGTGGAAGCGGCGCTGACATCGACCTTCTCGCCTTGTCCGTTCTCCTCGACTTTGGTATCGAGGGGAATGAGATCGAACTCCATGGCCATTTAAGCTTTTCTCCTTGAAGCTGGCGGATTTTAGCACATCCGCTGGCGGTCAGGATGGACGCAGGCGCGAAAGGCGCTCGGCGGCCGCGGCCAGCGTCTCTTCCTTTTTGCAAAACGTGAAGCGGACCTGGCGGGAGCCGTCAGCGGCGTCGTTGTAAAAGCTGGATCCGGGACCACAGCGATGCCGATTCGCTGGACCAGGTCGCGCGCAAAGGCCACGTCATCGGGAAATCCGAACCGGGAGATATCCGTCATGACATAGTATGCGCCGCGAGGACGAAAACACTGGAAGCCCGCATTTTCGAGAATGCCGAGCATGCGGTCGCGTTTGACGCGATAGGTTTCCGCGAGGCGCTGGTAGTAAGAATCGGGCAGCTTGAGCGCGAAAGCTCCCGCCGCTTGCAACGGCGCCGCCGCCCCGACGGTCAGGAAATCGTGTACCTTGCGAATGGATTCGGTGGAGCGGGCGGAGCAATGGCCCATCCGACGCGCCATCCCGTAACGCCATAGGTTTTGGACATGCCGTTGATGGTGATGGCACGGTCGCGCATACCCTCGAGCGAGGCCATGGAGATGTGCCGGACGCCATCGTAAATGATGTGCTCGTAGATCTCGTCGGTGATGGCGAAGGTATTCCAGCGCAGGCAGAGGTCGCGAATAAATTCGAGTTCCTCGAGCGTGAAAACCTTGCCGGTGGGATTGTTGGGAGTGTTTACGATGATGGCCTTAGTGCGAGGGCCGAAGGCGTTCGCGAGCTCCTGGCGATCGAACTCCCAATTGGGCGGATGCAGCCGCACAAAGCGAGGCTTGGCGCCGGAGAGGATTGCGTCGGGGCCGTAGTTTTCATAAAAGGGCTCAAAGATAACGACTTCGTCGCCGGGATTGATGATGGCCATCAGGGAGGAGATCATGGCCTCGGTGGAACCGCAGCAAACCGTGATCTCGCGCTCCGGATCCACGGTCACGCCTTGCGTGCGGGCGAACTTCGCAACAATGGCATCGCGCAGGGGTTTCGCTCCCCAAGTAATGGCGTACTGATTGTCATCCGCGGCAATGGCGGCGCGAGCGGCTTCTTTCACCTCGGCGGGCGCGGGGAAATCGGGAAAGCCTTGCGCCAAGTTGACGGCGCCGTGCTGCAGGGCGAGGCGCGTCATCTCGCGAATCACGGATTCGGTAAAGTATTCGGCCTTTTCGGAGAGCATCAGGCGCGCCGTTTTAGCGATCTTATCGGCAGTCGGTTTTGCTTCAGCGGAACTGGTCATTATTGGTTTGGGGAAGGCGAAGGGATTTACGGACGAACACCATCCGGCAAAGCGGGTGAAGCGGAGTCGGACGTCGTGGTGGAAGCTTTGGCCAACGTGGCGGGGCCGCGCCGATAGATCTGGCGGTAAAGCTCGGCGTTGCGGGCCACGATCTGGACGTATTCACGGGTTTGCGTAAAGGGGATCGATTCAACAAATTCCGCCGGCTCCTCATAGTTCTGACCCGCAGTCCACTGCTCCACGCGACTCTCGCCGGCGTTGTAGGCCGCCAGCGCCGCCTCCGGCGTGCCGTAGGCGGAGAGCAGTTGGGACAAATACAACGCTCCGAGCTTTACATTGTACTCTGGATCGAACAGACGTCCTCGAGCATAGCTGTACTTGAGAGTGTGCGCCAGTTTTACGGCCGTGTACGGCTCGATTTGCATCAGGCCGATCGCATTGGCGTAAGACACGACGTCGGACGCGAAGGCCGACTCCTGCCGGATCAGGCCGGCGACGAGCATGGGGTCGAGATGAAAGTGCAGGGCTTCACGCTCGATCAGGTCACGGTATGGCAACGGATATGCGGTATGCAAAGCCTCATCGGGAATTTCTTCGACGCGACGCGCCTCGAACTGAGTGACGATTTGACGAGTGGTAACGATTCCCGCGCCGTAGTGCCCCGCTTGCTCAGCGGCTTTGGCGATGGCGATGAGCAAGGCGCCGGCATGCGTATCGGCATAAGCCGCACGCAATTCCAATTCGGCAGAGCTGTCAAAAGCGATGCTTTGCAGCGCCTGGGCGCGAGACCAGCGCCCGGTGGCGGTGGCCGGCAACGGGCCGTCCAGCGAAGGCAAGGGGGGCGCCGGAGGAATCACTGAAACAATCTCGGCAGGAGTGGTGGGTTCGGAACCGATTTCATGCAGGCGCTCGGCGGCCTTTTCGCCAAAATAAGTTTGCGGGAAGCGCTCGATGGCGGCCAGATAGAAGCTGCGGGCACGCGGAGTATTGTCCGCACGCTCGTAGCAGCGGCCCAACCAATAAAGCGCATTCGCTGCCTGGGATGCCGTCGGGTACTTGGTGAGAAATTGCTCGAAGCGACTGGCGGTGTCGGGCTGCCGCAACATGTAAGCCGTCCAGGCCAGGCGCCACTGCGCCGTCGATGCATACTTTCCCGCGGGAAAGGCGGACAAAATCCGCTGGTAGTATTCGGACGCACGGGCGCGATCGAGATTCACCCAATAAAAATTGGCCGCAGAAAACAGAGCCTCCTCGGCCCATGGGCTTTGTGGATGGCCGGAGACGACCCGTTCGACGGCGGCGACCATATCCGCCTCGACCTTTGCCGTTCGCTGTACCTGCGAAAGTGAATAGTAGCGCTCGGCATCCAGCTCAGGATCGGAGAGACTCAGAGATTCGAGGGCACTGGCACTGCCGCCCAATTGCACTTGAACCTGCACGAGGCGCAGCGTGGCACGATCGTGAGCTGTGCCGGAGAGCTTGGGCAGCAGATCCTCGTAGGCTTTGCGGACATCCTTCCAGCGCCGCGCGTCGTAGAGCGCTTCAGCACGGCTGATCTCCGTTTCCACGGGCGTGCCGGGAAACTGCTCGCCCAGGATTGCTTGCAGGTAGGGAACGCGGTCAACGGCAATCTTCGCCTCATTGTTGAGCGGAAAGCGGTAAATCAGGTCCAGGTAGTCAGTAGCCGCGGCGAGGGGCTTTTCCCCTTTGGCGAGAGCTGTTTTTTCCTTGGCCTGGGCGCGGAGGAGCAAAAGCGAAGGCTTCGCGGCGACTTTAGGATACGTTTCCAAAGCGGCCACGGCCTCAGCAGGCTGCCCCGCGGAGATTGCCGCTTGGGCCAACGCCTCGACGGCAGAATCGCTCATGGCAACATCGGGGTAGAGTTCCCGGTAGCGCTTCAATTCGGCGAGGGCGATGTCCACGGCTCCGGACGCACGGTCGTTCTGCGCTTCCCAATACAAAGCATAATCAGCGAGCAAGGGATCCGCGGCGGCCCTCTCAAGCCAGCTTCTTGCTTCGGTGAAATGGGTGCGGGTGTAGTCGTAGTAACCCAAGGCCAGCGCCGCCCGCGCGCCTACGACCGTACCCTTTTCGCGGTCCGCAAACTGCGTCAGACGTTCATAAGAGACGCCCATGGGATGGTCGTGAAGATCGCGCGCGAGACGCTCAAGTTGCTGCGCGGAGGTCGGCGTGGCAACGGGGGGCCTAGCCGGTACGATCTTCTTCTTGGCTACAGGCTTCTTTGGAGTGTTGGTCTGCTGCGGCGCCGCCATGCCGAGAATCGAGAAACAGCAGCAGAACACGCCCGACAAGAGCATCGTCCAGAATCGCTTGACGCGGGGCAACGGAATGGCCGTTGGAGGCGGGGGGACGGAAAAACGCGACTCTTCCGTCAAGCCTGACGCGACCGCTGGCAAGCTAGCGCCGCAAAGCGGGAGAGCGATAAGGATATTCGCCAAGGGCCCGCGGATCGCCATCGCCCAAGATTTGCACCATCCAGTCATAGAAGTAGTCGACAGGATGGCCAAGAATCGATTGAAAACGCCGGCCATATTCTTTGTGAGCCTTCTCGATATCATCTCGCAAACGTACGCAAATGTCTCTATGCTCACGCCCCAAAAGAACCTCGTTGGGGCGGAGCATCTTGATATCCTGCATGGAAACTTTGGCGACGCGATTGGCTCGCCGGTGCAGGTCCTGTTCCTCCGGAAGCAGCGTCGAGACATCGAAAGACGCGGCCGAGGAAGGAAGCTCTTCTATGGGGTTCGTCGGTGGATGCCCCGCCGATTCAACCGAAATCTCCGCGAAGTACTCCGCGCGCTCCCCCGCCACCTCAGACGCACGAGGCTGCTCAACCGTTTCCGCTGGAGGGGAGTGTAACGGGGTGCCAACGGGACCGGTAGCAAAATCTTCGACGGCAGGTTCCTGAACCGGGGCGAGGTCTTCGCCCATGTCCGGCAAGGCGACGGGGGCCGACGACTGAGCCGCCGGCGATAGCTCGACTGGAATTTCCGCCTGGGCGGAGGGCGTTGGAACGACTGCAACGGGACGCCTGCTGGGCGGCGCGGCCGATGGCGGTTCCGGCTCGGAGATATCGCTCTCGCGGGCAGATTGCAGGGAGTTCGCCACAAACCGAGAAAGCACCTCGAGCGAAGCAGCCAGCGATGCGGCAGACGACTGGGCGCGCAAAATGGGCGGCAGCGAATTCGAAGGGCGGCTGCTCCCGCAAGCGGCAACCAAGTCGTTCAGCGCTTGATTTAGCTCCTCGGCGGTGCGCTGGAGTGCATTCAGAGTCTCGCGCAGAGTTCGAGAAACGGCCTTTTCCGACTCGCTACCTCGCGTCATACGGACCGCCGCCAAAATGGACGCATGAAAGCATTATTGTGAGCCGGGAAAAGCATTGTCAACAGCGACAATAGCGGCGCGTAGCCAGGTAGGCGCTAGTGCCATTTGCGGGGTCGGGAGCGCAAATAGCTGGGAGATCGGGCCATCGCCGCCAAGGCAGACTTCGTGAAGCGAAATGGTGGAGGCGGGGGGAGTCGAACCCCCGTCCGAAAAGCGCTACGGCTCGAAGACTACATGCTTATCGCATTCGATTTGTTTCGCCAGCCGCGCTTGGAACGCGCAAGACACGCGACCGACTAGTCCGATTAATCTCGCCGGAAAACCACGGACCGAGGTCCGCCGGCCAGCCCACTGTGTGGCGCCTCGATCCGAGCCCGTGGGCAAAGCTCGGGGAGACGGGCTACGCTAGGTTTTTCTAGGCAGCCAAAGCCAACTCAGTGTTGGCAGTTCTAGTATTTCCACCCGATTGCGGGCAGGTGGCGCCCGGCATGCCTTCGAGTCGCGACAGCTTCCGTCGAAACCGTGTCGCCCCCGTCGATTACCCCAATTATACCAGTTGTGGCCTTCCTCGGCTCGAACTCCACCGAGCACGCACCCATATAGGGTAACGCCAGCTTGGAGCCCTGAAGCTTTGGCTTGCCTGGGCGCATCCAATAGAGCAACGAGTAAACACATGAAATCGAAGCACATGCCTAACACGGGAAGCGTCAGTGAGTTCCCCGAAATCAGATCGACCGAGCGGGCCGTATGCGAGCTTTGCGGCGGAGTTATCACTACCACGAACGGCGGACGGCATACCGGCCTTGGCTTCATCTCATTCGAGCGACTGCTCGATTTGCACATGAATGAGCGGCATGCGAACGTTTGCCCGCTGCCCGCACTCGAGGATCGTGCGAAAGCGGCGTAGTTGCGCTCGATCCGACCCGCAAAACTCTAGTTCACACGCCGCTGCGCGGAAACTGCGCGGCGGCGAGGCGCACGTCTGTTCTTGCGCCAGCTTTAGAACTGGTAGGCCAAGGCGATGTTGACGACGTTGCTTCTTCCGCCCGCTCCGCGGCCGTCGGGTGTGTTGCCGATGAAGTTGGTTGTGTGGAATTGCCAGTTGCTCCATTCGGCAGCCAGACTGATCTCGTTCGTAAGCTTCCGGAAATAGCTGGCCCAGAAGACCGAATTCCTAGCCTTCGTTGTGCCCGGCAACAGGTCTTTGTGCACAGGGTCGTCACTACTGGCGCCGAGATAGAAGACGTTTCTCCTGGAGGCCAGGATCGTAAACTCCGCCCATCCTCCTGTATCGCCGATGGGCGAATCAGCGCCAGGTCCCTGCGGGGCCGGGCGCGGGAGCAGCAACAGCAGCTACGCCTTGTATGATCCCGCCGCCGAATGGAACAAGGTTGCTGCCGGTGTAGGCTTCTCCGCGAAAGACGAGGCGGGACAGAAGGGGCACTCGGAAATCTAGTGTGACGGCCCAGGAACCGATATTCTGGGTACCACCCACAATCTCTTGCCGTAGTGGCCAGCGACGCCGATCGTGGCCGCGGAGCCTTGCATGGGGCGGGAAACAGCGAACCTTGCCTGGTAGAAGGGCTGGCCGGATCGCTCACCAAGCCCAGGGGTCGGTTGTTGGATAGTAAGTCCCGACGTCGGCTGATCGCCCAACCGAGGATCCCCGAAAGCAGGCCGTAGCACTCCGAACTGGAACAGCGTGCCAGTCTTTCCAAAGCTGTGGTTGTAATCCACTCGCACCTGTGGGAGCCAGCCAAAAAGGTCTCCGGCCGAGTACCCGAGCGGCACGGCCACGTGAGAAAGCGATACAGGATCCAGAGGGGAGATGATGATGTTGTCCTGACCGGCGACCAGGTCGAAATTGCCCTTTCGCAAGCGGAAGAAGGCCTTGCGCAAACGAGGTTGATTGAGGACGCGATCTGCCGGCAAATCCGCATCGACCGGTGTAGTCCCAAAAAAATCAATTTCGACCTCCGCGGAAGGCGTCCAACCACTCGCAGGGATATTCGTAGGATTGAGCACGACGCCCAAAATGCTTTGTCGAACTGTGAAGATTGTATCGTGAACCGATCCTGCCGGTTTGGTGGCGCCGGTTGCCAGCGTAACGGTCGGAGCCGGGGACGGCCATAGGGGCACCTCCTGGCCAACCTCAGGGGAATCCGAGAAGGACAGGTTCAGTAAGATCGTGCCATAGAGCCGAAGCTTGATCGGCCCGACGGCCGTTTCCACCGGCGGATTGTTAAAAGGTTCTCCGGGGTAGGTCGGCCGCAAATCTCCGGGCTGTGCCGAACCGGTTTGCGATTGACCGGCTTGCGCTCCGAGCCACTTAGGAGCGGCCCCGCAAACGAACAAGATCAGAACGAATAGTACCGCTCGTGCAGTGCTTACCTTCGAGACACACAACCGCGTTGCGCCGATACTCATAGAGTGCTCCCCTCGTGTTAGCGCAGGTTTAACTCAGCTCCAGGTGCGGGAGCACGAGTCGCGCGTTCTGAGGGAGAGGCTATGCGGGCGAGGACTTACGCGTGTCATGCGGATGTCACATGGGTGTAATTTTTCGTCCTCGGCATCGTTTGAGACATTCCAGCGTGCGAGGGCCTTCAGCGATTTATGTTGGGAAGCGTGGCTGAGTCTGTGGCACGGGGCGCGTACTGTTCCGTGTTGATTATTCGCAGGCCCGAGAAGTAGCGCTACACCGCCTATCAGGCTGGCGGTAATTTTCGATCGCTATTTGTCGCGCAATTGAGGAAATGGCGATTTCGAGAGCCCGAGCGCTCGCTGGCCAGCAACTACATATAGTCTTCGCGTTTGATGCCGAGTTTCTTCAGCTTCGAATTCAGCGTGGTGCGCTTCAAGCCCAGGCGGCCGGCCGCGCCATTTGGCCCTCCGATGCCTTTTGTTTCGCGCAGCATGCGCAAAATGTGCTCTCTCTGGTGGCTTCGAGGGTTACATCCTCTTGCTTCGGCGAAGCGATTTCCTCGGGCATCTGTAACTCGGAAAGCGGCGCGCGTAAAGCAGGCCCCTTCGTAAGAATGACGCACCGTTCGATGAAGTTTTCGAGCTCGCGGATATTGCCTGGCCAGTCCCATTTCGTCAGCGCCTTTATCACGTCCGAAGGAATGGACGGGATCCGCCTATCCATACGAAGGGCGTGCTTGGTGACAAAGTAACGAGCCAGCAAAGGTATGTCTTCCCGGCGCTCGCGCAGAGGCAGAATGAAAATGGGAAAAACCCGCAGGCGATAGTAAAGGTCGCTGCGAAACTCGCGATCGGCCATCATCTTCTCAAGATTACGGTTTGTGGCGGCCACCAGGCGAATATCCACGGGGATCGTGCGTGTGCTACCGAGCCTTTCGAACTCCTTTTCCTGAAGGGCACGCAGCAGCTTGGGCTGAACTTCTAGCGGCAGATCTCCCACCTCGTCGAGAAACAGCGTTCCCTGATGAGCCAATTCCAGCCTGCCGATCTTCTGGGCGATGGCCCCCGTGAAGGCGCCTCGTTCATGGCCGAAGAGTTCGCTCTCGAGCAAGCCGGTTGGAATAGCGGCGCAGTTCAGTTTCACCAAGGTTCGCTCACGGCGAGGGCTGAGCTGGTGAATGGCACGGGCGATGAGGTCCTTTCCCGTGCCGGTTTCGCCGAGGAGCAGCACGGTACATCCGCGCCGGAGACCGTTTCCACCTGTTTCAGGACTCTCTTGAGGCCAACGCTCTCGCCGATAATGTCTTCGAACCTGTGCTCTGTGTTCAGTTCCTCTTCGAGATAGCGCTTTTCGCGCTCTTTGCGCGCCAACTCTTCTTCGGCTTTTTTCTTCTCCGAAAGGTCGCGGATCACGCTGAGCACTAATTTGCCGCCATCGGTTCTGACAGGACTGAGCATGATGTCCACGGGAAACTCCGTGCCATCCTTACGCCTTCCGTAAAGCTCCAGTCCGATGCCCATAGGGCGGGTCCGGGGTTCGGCGCCGTACTCTTTGCGATGGGCAGGATGCCCCCGGCGGAATCTCTCGGGGACCAGAGTTTCCACAGATTGGCCCAGCAGTTCACCGCGGCTATAGCCAAAGAATTTCTCGACTTGTGCATTGATTTCCGCAATTTTCCCGTCCTGATCGCTGACGATAATCGCATCAGGCGAAAACTCGAACAGGGAGCGAAAACGCTCCTCGCTCAAACGAACAGATTCCTCGGCTTTCCTGCGCGCGGTAAAATCGCGAGTGATCTTCGAGAATCCAAGCAATGTTCCATTGTGATCTCGAACGGCGGTGATTATCACGTTAGCCCAGAAGCGGGAACCATCCTTTCGCATCCTCCAGCCTTCGCCTTCAAATCTCCCGTGCAAGGCTGCCGACTCTAATTCCATATCAGGCTTGCCGCTCAGGAGATCTTCTTGCGTGTAAAATCGTGAACAATGCTGTCCGACGATCTCATCGGCACGGTAACCCTTGATCCGCTCCGCTCCCACGTTCCAAGTGGAAACTTTACCTTCAGGATCGAGCATGAAAATCGCGTAATCGTCTGCGTTCTCCACAAGCAAGCGAAAGCGCTGCTCCGTCTCGCGCAACGCCGTTTCGGTCTGCTTTTGTGCGGTAATGTCCCGGATGACCGTCAGCACGACAAGACCCTCTGACGTATCGATCGGGCTGAGCGTGATATCCACGGGGAACTCTGTTCCGTCCTTACGGCGCCCAAAAAGCTCCAGCCCCGCACCCATCGGACGCATACGCGGGTGAGCACTGAACTGGTCTCGCAAGGGGGGATGCGCCTGCCGAAAACGCTCTGGAATCAGGATTTCGACAGGATGGCCTAGTAGTTCGGAGATGGTGTAGCCGAAAAAGTGTTGCGCCTGGGGATTAGCGCGGGTAATCCTGCCAGCGGCGTCAACTACCAACATCGCGTTTGGCGAGCCTTCGAACAACCGTTCGTAAACGGCTTCGGTTTCGGCTAGGCGGGTATTCTTAAGCGATGACTCGGCCATTGGATAGATCCTAGCCGTTCGAGGGTGGCTTAGAAGCTAGTACAAAACCAGAATAAGACAAATCACTGCGCTCGGCCACACCCGTAGGCCTACTAGCACATATGACAGCCAGAACCATCCCCTGTGACTCACGTCACTGATGCTATCAGCCGAATGAGATTATGATCAGCGCAGATGAGGAGACTGTCGCGACCTTGTGACAGATTCGACACAGCAGGGTGAAGAGGAAAAGATCTCTCCCCTGCCTATCCTCTGCGAAGGGGCAATCGAGATGCGAAAGCGCCATGTTGAGCCTAAAGCCAGGATGGGAAAATCGGAACCGGCACGAAGAGCGCCACGGCCAGTCGCGCCAAAGAGATCCGGAAGTGAACGTTCCGGCCGGGCTATCGATGAATGCAGAACTTACGTGACGGAACGGCACTGCGAGCTGTAGTTCTGCTGTTTCAATACCGCAAGATTAAAGTTTTAGCACGAGACAAAACTTCTTTTCATCGCGCCCTGCTCCGCGCCATTGCCGAGTCTTTAACGGAATACCGCTCAACGTCGGCGGCGCGGACGATCATCCTTCCTGAACCAAACCCAAACGCACTTACAATTGGTGTTATCTTGGAATGCCCCAGTAGAACAAAAACAGGGCGGGCATCGGGTTCGAGGGACGAAATGGGCTTATCGCGAGAGACGGCGCTGGAATTTCTTAGGGAGCAAATTGAGGAAAGTTGCTCCGTAAAACGAGATTTTTCTGCTGAATTGCTGGGGAAGATTTGGTGTTTGGCCGAGCGGGCCATGATCGCTTATCAAAACGGAAATAAGGTGCTTTTAATGGGAAATGGCGGAAGCGCCGCCGATGCCCAGCATGTGGCCGCAGAGCTGGTGGGGAGATTTCGCCTTCGCAGAAAGGCTCTTCCGGCTATCGCGCTAACCACGGATTCCTCCATTCTTACCGCCGTTTCCAATGACTTCGGCTTCGAAGAGATCTTTGCGCGCCAAGTAGAAGCATTGGCGGCCGCGAACGACATCGTGATCGCCATCAGTACCAGCGGCCGTTCTCGTAATGTCCTGCGAGGCGTGGAATCAGCACGGGCAGCAAGATGTTACACGGTGGCACTTACCGGGCAGACGGGAGGCGATTTAGCCCGCAATGTAGACCTGCTACTCGCGGTTCCGTCCGAAAGCACGCAACGAATCCAGGAAGCTCACAGCCTGATCGGTCATATGTTTTGTGATCTAGTGGAACGCGAGTTAGCTGAGTCCGGATCGGATTCAATCTGAGGTGGACCCGGAAGATTCCTTCGCAAGCTGATGGTTGGCTACAATTTCCTTAATAATCTGCGAACTCGATGGAGTGTCGATGGTGGGAATCAGAGCGAGGCGTCCGCCGTATCTCTCCACCTCTCTTCGACCGACGACCTCTTCCGGCGCGTAATTCCCGCCCTTGACCAAAACATCGGGCCTCAATTCTTCAATCAGGCGGAGCGGCGTAACATCAGAGAAGACGATCACATAATCAACGGATTCTAATGCGGAAATAATCCCCGCCCGATCCTTCACCGAGATTAAAGGCCGGCCATTTCCTTTTATCTGCCGAGTCGAGTAATCATCGTTAATCGCCACGATCAGCAGGTGCCCCAGAGCCTTAGCTTTCTGCAAAAGCTGTACGTGCCCGGCATGTAGCAGATCGAAACACCCATTTGTGAATACGACTTTGAGGCCCTGGGAATGCGCCAGACTGACCCGTTGTTTCGCCTGCGACAAATCGACGAGCTTGGCGCTGCCACTGATGGCTCTTTCGCGAATCCACGAGGATAGCTCATCGATGGATACCGTCGCGGTTCCGAATTTTCCAACCTTAATTCCCGCGGCAGCGTTCGCAAGGCGCGCGGCCGTTTCTAGGTCATAACCGGCGAGGAAGACGCGTGCCATCATGCTGATGACCGTGTCGCCTGCTCCCGTAATGTCGAAAACGTCGTGCACTTCCGTTTGAATGTGCGTCTCGCCTGCGCCTTTTTTGTAGAGAGACATTCCCTCTTCGCTTCGCGTGACAAGAATCGCTTCGCACTCGACTTGGGAGAAGAGACGGTCGACGGCCAAGCGGATTCCCTCCTCAGTGCGAACAGGCAGATGCGTGGCTCGCTCCAATTCAGCCTTGTTGGGAGTAAGCAAGAAAGCTCCCGCGTATTTCTCGAAATCGTCACCTTTGGGATCGACGAAAACCGGCCGACCGGCAGCGCGGGCCATGCGAATCAGCGATCGAGTCGCGTCCTGACCCAAAACTCCTTTTGCGTAATCAGAGAGCACCACGCCGTCAACCGACGGCAAGCGCTTCTTGGCGAAAGCGAGCAATTCAGCCAAGGGTCCCTCGACCAATTCCGAATGGGTCTCCTTATCGACACGCAACATTTGCTTTCCGTGGCTGATCAGGCGAGTCTTTACAGTGGTGGCGCGATGCCCGTCGCTAACGACGCCTTCCGTGTTTATTCCAGACGTCTTGGCAAGCCGCAAAAGCTCCTCGCCAGCGTGATCTCGACCAAGCACACCGGCAAGAAACACTTCACAGCCCAACTGGGCGAGGTTGTTAGCTACATTAGCGGCCCCCCCTAAAATGACGTTTCCCGAAGTCCAATTCAAAATTTGTACCGGCGCCTCGGGCGAAATGCGATCGATAGTTCCGTAGACGTACTCATCCAACATCAAGTCTCCGACCAGAAGCACCGACGCTCGTTTGAGCTCGTTCAACACCGTAGCGAGTGTCTCCCAGTCAGATTGAGTTTGATTGTCGCGGCTCAGAAGGATTCTCCAGGCGATTCTAAGCGCCGGACGCTACGAGTACTTTACTCAGGACAGAAGAGGTTCGCAATTGCCGAGATGGAATCCGTGTGTGCTGTCGCGTTGCCCTTCTTGTTGTTGTGACTCGGGCCCAGAAATCCTCCCATTCCTTTGCTATATAGCCTCGCTGCCCGGGGCGTTCCCGTAAAACAGTAAAAAAACCATCCAGCAACCTTTGGCTGATGCTGCGCATGAAAGAAGTACGGTTCGCGCAGAACGGGGCCATCACTTCGTGAACACTAAACATCCGCGAGTCCACCTTCGTCCAAAGGAGTATCCCTCATTGCATCGATCAGTTTTGGAGCGGGACGGATGGCGCTGCCAAACATGCGGCTCGCGAACCTCTCGAATTCCGCGGTCTCGGCTTCGTAGCGGCAGCCCGGAATTGGCCAACTCCTTCATTTGATTGGAGAACTCTGAGTTCGTTTTGTAATTTTGCCTCTGTGACCTGTTCGGGTACTTACTACACTAACCCTAAGCCCTCGCCGAGGGCACTCGACCCCCAGTAAGATTTCTACGGAATAACGGAACTGGCCAGCCCTAGTTCATACACAAGTGCACTAAATACACAAATACATTATGCCGCCGGCTTGTCCTGATCGCCGCCAACCCGGGTAATATTCTTGCAGTAAGTGCATTCAGACGAGAGAGCGTTCGAGACCTGAAACTCGATTGCGAGTTGATGGATTTTCTGGCGAATAGGATTCGTCATTCGGATCGCAAACCCCTTCGCGTCGCGTTTCGGAGGTAGGTTGAAAGAATTTCTCAGTATCCAGCCGAGTGCCGTGGTGAACACGGCAAATCTAAGCGCTAGAAGTACTCGAGACTAATCCGCGTGCCGGGCTCCAACTGCAAAAGGAGCCGCCGCCAAATCCCGGCGGCTTTCGAAATGTTCTATTACACGATCAATGATCTCGGGGAGCGCAGTTCTTGGCCGGAAGCCGGTCAAACCCTCCAATTTGTCAATCGACGGGACGCGTCGTAGCATATCCTCAAAACCAGGCTCATAAGCTTTGTCATAAGAGACATACGTAATCGGCGAAGGACTGCGCGTACGCTCCTTCACCATGTGCGCGAGGGCTTCAATGGTCACCTCTTCAGTGTCGCCGATGTTTACGACCTCACCCCATGCTCGCTCGGTTGCCACCAAACGTGTGATTGCCTCAACGGCGTCGCGCACGTCGCAGAAGCAACGCGACTGCTGGCCAGTTCCGTAAATCGTAATCGCTTCGCCCTTTAGCGCCTGACAAACAAAGTTGGGCAGCACCATGCCATAACGGCCCGTCTGCCGCGGCCCCACTGTATTGAACAGCCGCCCTATGATTACGGGCTGCCTTTTCTCTTTCGCATAGGCCAGGGCCAGAAATTCATCTAAAGCCTTCGAAGCGGCATAGCTCCAACGGCTCTTTGTGGTCGGTCCCAGCACCAGGTCGGAGCCCTCACTGAACGGCACCTGAGGATTCTTGCCATACACTTCGGAAGTCGAGGCTATAAAAACAAGCTTGCGCTTCTTGAAGACGGCGTCGAGCACGAACTGCGTGCCGTTGACATTGGTCTCGATCGTCCGCACCGGGCTCTCCACAATCAGCCGCACTCCAACCGCCGCCGCGAGGTGTATGATCACGTCGGCCTCATCGACCAACTCCGCGAGCAACTGACGGTTCTCAATTGAATCAAGGAAATACTTCAAGTTTTCCGAGTGTTTAAGGTGGCGGATGTTTTCGATGCTGCCGGTCGAGAGGTCATCAAGTATCAATACCTCATTGCCTCGCGACAGCAACAATTCGGTCAGGTGGGATCCTATGAACCCGGCACCGCCAGTAATTAAGAAACGCAAAACACTCCTCCCGTCATTGGTCCCTGTTGGTTCCTAAATCCCAGCCCAATCATACAGCCCAACCACCAATGATGAGAACACCCTGAATCGCCTATAAAAAACCGGGCTACTCAGTTGGCACGCTGCTGTTGGGCCGTTAAATCCATTGTCCGGTTTGGGGGGGCAGTTAGGACTGCCGCGCGGCATGGTATCCTGACGCTGCATCGATCCGGAGCCGAATTTGCAGTCAGTTTCCAGCAAAGAGCGCGCAGTATTGCGGATGGCTCTCCGTGAGGCGTCGCCCGCACATGTGAATGAATTCGAACCCATTACGAAAGGGGTTCTATTCGCGGTGGCCGCGCTTGCGCCTCTCACTGTGATTGCTGCCGTTATTTTAGCTTGGCGCGCAATTAAACGTGTGGTGAGAGCGCTCACGTAGCTTATGGATTCCCATCCGATGTTTGACATCCTGATCGTTGGATCGGGTCCGAGCGGTTCGCACGCGGCACAGCAAGCCGTAGCGAGCGGGCGCAAAGTAGCTCTGCTGGACATTGGATACTCGGACCGCCGGTTCGATGAAATGATCCCGGCGAAGCCATTTTCGGAAATCCGCCGTTCGGACGAAAATCAACGTAAATACTTCCTCGGAGACGATCCTGCCGAGTCCCTGCGATGCCAAGACCGCGCTGGGGCGCATCTGACGCCCGCCCGGCAGCACATGATTCGCAACCAGGACCGGCTCTTCCCGCTGATTTCGGACACTTTCCTTCCAGTGCAGAGCACGGGTCTGGGCGGCTTGGGAATCAGCTGGGGCGCGAATTGTTTCGCATTGGAAGATTTCGAACTGGATCGCATCGGTATTCCGGCCTCCGAACTTAGACCTTATTACGACGATGTCGCCCGCGAAGTTGGCCTCAGCGGACGAACGGACGATTCGCTAACGCCCTTGATCGCGAACCTCGACCGAAGCCTTATACAACCACCACTGCCGCTTGATTCCAATGCGGAGACGATCCTCCGCCGCTATGAACGGTCTCGGGCGCGGTATGAAAGCTGCGGCTTTTATCTTGGGCAGAGCCTGTTGGCAGTGCTTTCAAAACCGCACCATGATCGCCTGGCGAACGCACAGAATGACATGGATTTCTGGGCGGATGTGGGGAGGTCTGTCTACCGCCCGCGATTTACGCTGGAGCGGATTACCGGCGCTTCGAACTTCAGGCACCTGACAGGATTTCTGGTGTCCTGCTTTCGCGAAGAGCGGGCCGGGGTGACAGTGGAATGCCAAAACGTTCAAACCGGCGCGGGTACTCTCTTCAGCGCAAGGAAGCTTTTGCTGGCAGCTGGCGCGATCAATAGTGCACGCCTTGCGCTAGCGTCATTTCATGCTTACGGGGTGCGTTTGCCGATACTGTGTAACCCCAACCATTGGATCGCAGCAATCAATCTTTCAATGCTAGGAAAACCCGCCAGGGACCAGAGACACAGCCTCTCCCAATTGACCATTCTGATGAAAGCGGAGCACGACGTCCCGGATTACGTGCTGGCACAACTGTATTCGTACCGTTCGCTGCTGATGTTCCGCTTACTCAAGGACATTCCGTTACCAGTCCGTCCCGGCCTTCTATTCCTACGCTTGATAGCTACCGCCTTCACCTGCGTCAATGTCCATTTTCCGGACTGGCCCAGTCCGGAGCGTTGGATCCAATTGAATGAGAGCGGCTCGGGCAGCGCACTGAAAGCAAGCTGCCTTTTTTCCGATTCGGAGCAGGAATGGCTGCATGCGAACGAGATGCGCTTACTCCGGTCTCTCGTCAGGCTGCGGTGTATACCGGTCCGGGTCGCCAAGCCCGTTCATGGCGCCAGCATCCATTACGCGGGAACTCTGCCCTATGCGGAAGATCGCCGGCCCTTCACGACCAGTGTTGACGGGAGACTTGCGGGGACCGGGAATGTTTACGTTGCGGACGGATCGACGTGGCGTTTTATGCCAGCCAAGGGGCTGACACTGACGCTGATGGCGAACGCCCGTCGCGTCACGAACCAAGCCCTTCGCGATCTGGCTGCGGAAGACGAGCGAGCGCTTTAGCGGCAGAAACTGAAAGCGTTCTGGTCAGCGGCGCCCTCGGGATTCTTCTCACTGATTTGTCAAAAACGATTTTCGCGACCCTGACCTCAAAGTAGTCGCCATGGAGGAACGGTTTCCTGCTGTTACTATTAAAAACCCCATGGGTTGCCCTCCCAAGTTCTCTGCGGGTTCAAAGCAGACGAACTGTTGAATCATTCTCTTGCCTGCTCTGGCAGGAGGGCGACTGGAACAACCTCAGAAGCAACCGAAGACACGGATTCGGGAGAATGGTAATCAACTAAAAGCTGCTGAGCAGACACATCAAAGTTGACTCGGAAGGGAGACGATACCTGCTTTCCTTGCAACAACATTTTTGCTGAGGCAAAAACGTCGTCCGCGTTGATCAACTGCATGCACACGTTGTTACCGTTGCAAGGAGCTTTCTTTTGGTTGTGTACGTTGAGACAAGGACTGCAGTAGATCCCCTTATAGAAGACGACGTGACTTTCACCGGTAGGTCCGTAAAGCACTGGGGTTTCGGGTCCGAAGAACGAAATCGTTGGTACAGCCAGCGCCTCAGCAATATGTAATGGCCCGCTATCATTGGTAATTAGCAATTCGGATTTTCTAAGCAGGGCGCAAAACTCCTCCAAGCCGAACTTGCCCGCCACATTCAGGGTGCGGGCTTGATCCTCAGAGCTTAGGAGATTGCTCACTTTCGTTACGGCCGGGACATCAGAGGGAGCGCCTATGAGAAGGAGGGTCGCGTCTAGAAACTCTGAGAGGATCGACCTGATCAGCTTCACAAAGTTCGCTTCAGGCCAACGGCGCTCGGGTGAAAGGGGCCCTGTGTTCACATTAATACAGATCAGGCGCTTTCCGGGCGCAACTCCGATCGCTTCTAATTTGCCCTGAACTTTCTTCTCAACATCGTTGGAGATCACCAGAGGCACAAGCTCATAGTTCGTTGACTCGACCCCCAATCGCTTCGCGAGCGCCATGAACGTGACAATCGCATGCCGATAATAATTAAAGTGCACAGGATGCGTAAGGAAATTTCCCCGCCATATCTCTGGCAGATAAAAACCGACCGAGTAACGAGGCCGCGCAAAGTACGATACCAGTACGGAAAATCGAGAGAAGAACTCTGCGTCGATGACGACGTCGTACTTTTCGCGGCGGATACGGCGGACGGCTGAGAACATGCTCCGCAGCACCGACAACAGGCTACGCGTGTCGACGGCATAGACCTGATCGAAAATTGGAAGAATATCTGAAAGAGCCCGGTTCTGTTCAATGGTCAGCAGATCAATCCTGGCATTGGGATAGGATTGCCTAAGGGCTCGCACCATTGGACTGGAGAGGATCAAGCTGCCCATCCCAAAGTACTTCATCATTAGAATCTTTTGGACAGGGCTTGGCCGTTTTGGCGGCAACTGTTTACCACGTTGCAAGCGGTTGACGAAACTAAAACAGCCGCAGAGCAGACTGCCAAAGTACCGATCCATAAACCGCATTTTCGTAAAGCTGAGCATTGCTATCTCTCTGTTCGTTCTAGCTCAAGTTTCTATCTTCGCAGCAGCCTTTGTGAGCCCGGTATTGTCTTCCACAGTTCGTTTGTAAATGAAATCAAAAACGCGACCGACAGAATCGGAATTATACGGCACACCTAGGATATAGCTCACGTTTGCATTAATGTCCATGATCGAGATCTTTCCCGTGATGCGGCTCTGGGGAACGATCTTGCTGCCGAAAAAGATTAGAGGGGTGTAGATTTCGTGTGCCGATAACAGATAGGAATGATCCGTGATGAACATCCCATGGTCGGACGAGATTATGATTGTGAAGTCATCATAGAGTCCCTGCTGTTCGAGCCAGCCGCAGAAGCCCTCGATAAGTTTATCGGCCTTATCGCCGGCGCTCAAATATTGACGAGAGTACGTTCCGTAGGAATGGCCTATAAAATCGGTTTCACTCACGTCAACAATGAAGAGACGCGTGTCCGGCTCGTTCAGGATGTCTGCTTTCAGGGTCTCAAAAACGACCTCCTCAGTGCGTTCGGCGCCTAAACCTACCAAAGAAAACCAGCGCACCCTCCAGTGTGGTTTGGAAAAATGGCTTACGTGAATACTGCCGTACAAGCGTGTGCTTACGATGTCCGGTAAACCCTCGGCGCGGATGGGCTGCCCGAAATTGTTATTTGAGACACCGTGTACAGTAGGCGGGGCGCCGGTAATAATGCTGGCGAATGCGGGATTGGTCAGCGCCCGGTACACGGTCATTGCACCCTCCGGCGCAACGGCGTGCTCCTCTGCCATCTTGTTGAGGAATGGCATCCGGGCGCGCCGGAAGGCGTTTAAGCTAAAACCGTCCAAATTGAAAATCACAACTCTTTGGCTGACCGGCCCTTCATTGCGGGGTTGATGAGGGACTGGAATGAAAGTTTTCGGCCGCAACCATCGTACGCAAACTGCAGTCGCAAGGAGTGTAGCGTAAAAACCGAGACCGGAAAAATTCGAGAACGAAGGCTGATAGTACACCGTTGCCGAAAGTAGCAAGGCATATGAACCGGCAACTGGCAAGCTGAGTGTGGTGGGCGCCAATGTCAGAAACGAATTTAAGAACATGCGCAGCGGTACGGTAGCGTCACGAGATGCAACCATGTGTGGGGTGTCTTGAAAGACCAACTGAACGAGAGCGGCAAGTCCGAAGTTCAAAAGAAAGAGACGGCCGAGCGACCCAAAAGAAAAGCCTGCGGTTCTCACAAGAAAAAGCCCGAAGATGGGAAAACACAGGATGAAGGTGGGATAAAAATCGGCAATTTCGAACGCCGCGTACACCACCACCGACCCTAGAAGAATCGCGAGCCAGCCAAAAGTAATCCAGTGTCCGAGATAAGAAACTGCTAACGTCGCTAGGGCTGCGCAGACGACAAACGAATCAATGGTGGTGGCAAAATACATCACTCGAACCATGACGCCTTCGAAGTGATCGGAGATCGCTTTACGCAATCGAACGAACAAGCTCATCCTCCAGGCCAACCGGGCCAAAGGTCCGGTCTAATCCCGCGTCTAGCAGTGTCAACGCTCCCGGATAGATCCGCCGCATGCGAGAAGAGTCGCAAAGCAGACTATCATCCATCACGTTGGCCAAGCGCCAGGGGACTATCTGCTTAACCCCCGGCAACCAAATCGCTCTCTGCAACGCACCCCAGAACCATTTTGGCATCGCAAACCGCGAACGGCGCTCGCCCAACTTCTTGGAAATGAGGTCCGCTACTTCATCAATTGTGCAGGTTTCGCCGCTGGACACAAAGTAGATTTGATTATGCCCAGCTTCAGCTGACGCGAACCAAAGCAAGATTTTGGATGCGTCTTCGACGAAAGTAAAACTTGCACGCCCGGGCCAATTGATCCGTGCCAAGAATTGACCCCGATTGGTCCAATTCGCGAGAACATAAAAAAGGCCGCCACGCATTCCCGGTCCGTAAAGGGTGGTAAGACGCAAAATTGTGTATGCGAAATTGAAATCACGCGACTTTTGCAGCACGAGTGCTTCCGCCTGCAGTTTTGTTCGACCGTAACCCGTCCGCGGCCGGGCGGGGCTCTCTTCGGTGAGCGGGTTTGTTGGCCGAGAATCCCGATCAATAGCTGCACTGGTGCTTGTAACCAGCACCCTTTTGCCATTCAACAAGTGGCCAAAAGTGTCGATCAGATTCGCTGTGCCCAAAGTATTTACCAGCAGGTCTCGCTCGGGCAAATCTGTGCGCGTATTGGCCGCCATATGGATCAGGACATCCACCGGCGGAAGGCTGCCCTCTAAGACCGGATTGTTCATTAGGTTACATTCAAGGCATTGCACGCCAATTTGCCGCAAATAGGCCAGGGACTTTTGTTCGAGCGGGGGCAGGAACTTCGGTATCAGACAGGTAAGCGAGCCCTTGCCAAAATTTTGAATGATCTCTCGCGCTAACCACGGCCCCAGATAGCCAGTCGCTCCAGTAACTAAAAATCTTTTGGTCGGTGGTGCTGCGACCGTCATCGAGGGGCGTGCCGACTCCTTTCCAGAGTGTAGAATGCCCAGTAGTATACACGCGCCATCTTAAACGTCGAACTGTAATCGGAGCTTAAAATTTGGAAGTGAATGGGACGATTTTGATAACCGGCGCTTCGGGCTTCCTTGGCTCGCATCTCGCAAATTATGCCGCAGACAGGGGAGAAAAGTACGTTGCATGCTCAGACGAACCAGCGAAACGACGGCCATGAAGAAAGACGGCATAGAAACGGTGTACGGGGACGTGCTGGAGCCAGACTCTCTTGCCGCGGCGGTTGAAACGCCCGTTAGCACCGTTGTGCACTGTGCGGCGACCACATCGGAGACTAAGGTCGATTACGCACAGAGCTTCAAAGTGAACGTCGAGGGTACACAAAAACTGCTACAAGCTTGCCGCGCTCAGGGCGTACGTCGCTTCATTATGATCAGCACCCAATCTGCCAATGAACAAAACCCGAGCACCTATGCCCGCACCAAACTCGCCGCTGACCAAGCCGTGAGAGAGTCGACACTGGCGTACACAATACTTAAACCTAGCACTATCTATGGCCCAGGATCGAAGGGGCTGTTCGCAAAGATGGTACGGCTGCTCGATAAAGTTCCGGTTGTTCCCATTCTAGGATCAGGTTCGCGCTTAATTCGGCCAATACACGTGTCCGATTTGTGCGAAGCGATCCTGAACTGTGAGTTTTGCGACCTAACAGTAGGCAAGGTTTATGATTTAGGCGGCCGCGACCTGGTCAGCTACGAAGATTTCATACGCTCCATCTTGCATGCTCGACGAAAAAAGAAACCGTTCATTTATGTCCCCCTACCGGTGTGTCGCGCTCTTGCGGCGGCCTTCAGTTTTCTCAAAAATCCTCCCTTCACACGCGACAACATTTTAGGCTTAAACCAAGATCAGGTGTGCAACATTGACTCAGCTCGCAGCGATTTTGGATTTAGTCCCCGGGGCTTGGAAGAGGGACTGGCGCAAGCTTTTTCGAGATCCTATACCGCCGACACAAAGGTCCGGGAAGTGCAGGAACACGGCAACCAAATGCGAGAAAAATAAGCGGTTCAGAACATGGCTATCATGGGCCTAGCGAAAATGGTTTTGCTCCACGCGTCTATGCTAAGTGTTCGCTCTTCGGCCCGGATAGTCGGGCTGGTGGATCAAGATAAAAGTCTCGGCGCGTCGGTACGGCGCATAGTCTCGATTTCGATGGAGTGCAGGACGGTAGTGTGGTGCTTGCCGCCCAATTGCTTTCCGATCTCCAGCAGCGAGCCGTGTGGGCTGGTTCACGATGGAATTTTGGGACGATGCCGCCCTAGCTGCAAACCGTCACAGAGCCTAAAAAGTTCCTGGCTTCCTAAGCTCGATGAAGCTGGTGAGCACTAGAGCCTACGCAAGGAGATGAAGGCGTACATCCCCAGATGGGCCATCCAGGGATTCAGCATTCGTTCCAACAGCAACCACATGCCATTGGTAAATTCCGGCATCAGATTGCGCGTAGCGAGCCCGCCCGATATCACATAACGAAATGGCAAAAACGGCCGAATCTGCTCAATGCTGAATTGTGGAAACTCACATTCAAACATTTGACGATCTCGTTCAAGAACGATCCACGGGAGTGCGATATTTGCCCCAGAAAGTGGTCCGGATGACGGGAATGACCACTCCTTTGCTTCCGGGGAAAACGGCTCATGGTGCAGATATTTATAAGCAAAGCGAGACCATCCAGTAACCCAAGGCTCAATCATGAGGAGCTTTCCGCCCGGCCGGATGCATCTCGCAGCCTCCGAAAAGAAAAGACGGACGTTGGGAATGTGGTGCAGGACTCCCGTGAAAACAATCGCGCGGAGCGCTTGGTCGCGGAAGGGCAGATGCTGCGCGTCCAGCCGGAGCTGAACGGAGGGACAGTGAAGGTATTCAGAAGTGATGAGCCCCGGGATGTAATCATCGCAATATCCGGCGCCGGAGCCCAATTCCAATACAGACCCGATTCCCTGGGGCAGTTCCGCCGCTAAGTTCGTATACCACTCATCATAGATTGCTTTAAGCAGCGGTTTCGACGCGATTACTCGCTTCCGAAGCTCGGTTGTGGCTGGATCGTCGAGATCCATGCCCGCCGTCATGGGGTGAGCCAACCACCGGCGCAGCAGGGCTACTAACAATCCTCTCTCCCGGATGCAACCAGCAAGCATGTACCGCGCTCGAGCATACTTAAGCCAGTTGCAGCAGCTGATTTGGATCGCGGCTTGATCAAGTTAGTTAGAGCTATCAATCCGAGCGTTCTCCTCGAAATACTTATTGCATCATTACAGTTGAGGTAGTTCGGTTTGTGAGCGAACGATTACGCAAATGGAGCCAGACGCCAGCGAAAAGAAGGACCAGGATTGTCACTAAGCTGATCGTAAGCCCGAGGAAGAAAGAAGCAGGACGGTAAATAAACTCTACGACATGCGAACCAGCTTCCAACGGCACAGCGCGAAAAACATAGTCTGCAGGCAAGATACGTCCTGGGTTACCGTCTACACGCACTTTCCAACCCGGGTAGTACGTGTCAGTGAGCACAACCCAGCCCGCCTGCATAAGAGCTAAATGCATCTGGACATAGTTGGGTTCGTAGCGGTCAAATATTACCGGGGTAGGTGGCATTGGATCCGTTGGATTGACAGGTAATTGCCCGCTCCTGATTCTCGTCCAGGATTACGGTCTTGTCCGGGTGGAAATCTGATTGGGTCAAACGCCGTAAAATCGCATCTTTGTCCATCAGGTATTCAGCCCGATTCACGACAAAGGCTCGAGGCAACATGTCGTTGTTGCGGTAGATTTTAACTTCATGGTCATACACGAGATCAAACCGCTCTCGTCTATTCTCCGCTTTCAATTGCAGGTCTCCCCATCCCGCCCAATCGAAGACATTGTTTGCCCCAGGAAGGGTGTGCAGGCTCAGGAGAACTCGTTGGCCTTGGAACTCTGAGAGATCGATGTCCGCTCTATGCCACTTGCGATCTTCAGGTTTGTTCTTTGGATCAATGGTTTGGGTAAATAGAGTTCGTACGGGTACGGCTTGGATTTCGAACGTGACTCCGTCCCCCATTGCGGGCTTCCATACCGCCGGATCCAGTGCGATTGCGAAGTTCAAAGTGGGATTGTTCTCAGGAATACGGAGCCGGAAGCGGACTGTAGCAGGCGGATGTTGTCCCCACGATTCTAACGTTTGACCCTTTATGTCGAGTTTTGCCGGAGCTACATAGTTGTTCGGAGCGATGATCTGAGATTCCGCGAGCTTTTCCCGCAAAGACTCCGAAATCCCGCCGGGAAGCTGAGCCCAATGAGCTGAGTCGTTCGCATTCGTCGCGCCCCCGGTAGTCTTAAAAATGAGATAAATCTCCTGGCCCCGATAAAGGGCGAGGTTAACCGAGCGCATATTCCACTTTCGGTCGGAAACACGGTTCTTGGGATCTATGTAATCGGAGAAAACCGTCCGAGCTTCCGAAAGACTGGCGGCATCCACCTGAAAGGTGACCCCATCGCCTTTGTCGGGTCCCCACGACCCTGGATCCAACGCTAATGCAAATGTCAAATGCGTTGAGCCCCGCAGCAACGTCTCGTAGTCGATGCGAGAAGGTGGATGCTGGAACAGTACGCTCTTGGAGACAGCATCGATGTTAAACGTAGTCTGAGTTATGCCCCAACGGTTGACCGGCAAAATGAAGGAGTTTTGGAGTACATCGCTAATGAAGTCGGCGCCGCGAAGATCGGAGTTTGCGATAACGTATTTGACATTCATCAAATCCAAGAGCGGCGACTGAAGAAAGGCTCTTGGTGGCTCGGTGCCTTCAAAGCGGTCATAAACAGCGGGACTGACATCTTGCCGAAGAAAGTCAATGTAACGCCTGACTTGGAGGGGATCGAGGGTGCGTATATCATCAATCCCATAGGCTGCGTTTGTGTCTGGATATAGAACCAGGTCCGGACTGAACGTGCGGTAAGGCTGCCGATCAGCCCGCAAAAAATCAATAAAGGGCGGCTTTGTGAAAGCGTAATAGCGGTCCGTGCGTTGACGCGGTATAAATGCCGTCAGTTCTGCCGCCGCAAGGAGGAACAGGCCCACAGAGACGACCCTCTGAAGCTCGGGTCGCGCTCGGGCAACCCTTACCGCGAGCCAAATCAAAGTCAAGTTGATGCCAAAAATCAGAAAACTCCGAACGACGGTGCGTGAGGCGTTTGCGTGAACGGCAATCTTCCAGTAAGAGATCGAGAACCAAGCGACGATGATAGAAATGACAATAGACATCGCTCCAAAGCGCAAACCGATAAGCTTGTTGGTCAACGCAGCTTCGGCCCCTATTGCGGCGAGCATCGCGAGACAAAACGCAAACTCCGGAAACGCGTGCTTTGGAAAGACGCTCACATTAAACAAAGGCAGTAGGCCTACCCACTGAGCCGCCCAAGATCCGAACGCCTTCAAAAGATAGAAAGCGCTGAAGCTGCCGAAAAAGATCGTCAGACGATGCAGAGGAGGCCTTCTGCAGAAAGCCGCCAGAGCTAGAAGCGCACAAACGGACCCTACATACGGCAAAATTGAGAACGGCCCAACTCCGGTCCACTCCTGATACAAATGCCCAAAGAATCTTGGCAGAATCAGAGATATGGCGGTGTTAGCGTTGAGGTAGCCGGATCCTGTCCCGGGGGCTCTGGGGCTGAAAGCGTATCGTAAATACTCCAGGAACGGTAATACCTGCGGCATTGAAATGGCGAGTCCGGCCAATCCTGCGGCAATAAATCCGCCGAGCCTGGACAACAATAGCCGCCATTGCCGCTGCTGAACGAGGCCGCTCTGCCATGCGCGGACAAGAAAATACAGTCCGCCAAAAAAGAACAAGAAGAAAGCAGATTCTGGCATGCCCGCCAGTGTGATGAGAGCGATCAATAAGCTTCCGGCGAAAAAAGTACGGTAGTTGGGCTTCTCAAGTAGCTTATCGGCGATGAGTAGCAGCGCAGGAAGCCACATCTGAACATCCATATCCGGCATGTTCACGTAAAGTACAAAGTGTCCACAAAGAGCGAAGATTATTCCCGCTATGAGAGACGCGGCGAAACTCAATCCAATACTGAGGGCAAACCAATATGTCAGAAAGGCGGCGCAGAAAAGTCTGAACAGAAGGTAAAGGTCCCAAAAACCCGGTCTATCTACACTGGCAAGGAGCAGTCGTAGAGGCGAGAGCGCTGCAGAAAACATATTTCCAAGAAAAGGAGCGCCGCAGGCGACGTAAGGATTCCATAATGGCAACCAGCGCTCATGGATGTCGTCGTGCAGCACTTTGACGTCCGGTTCGTAGTCCCATGCCGAAGCACCCGCATCCATGACTGGGTAAGAAGAAACATTCCTTCCGTGATACCCATAAGCCCCAGAAGGCAAAGTAGTAGGCACCATGTTGGAGGTGAGCAGCGTGCGGTTAAGAAAACTGATGTCCCAGAAGGCCAGCCCAATGACAATGGCCAATAGAGCAGCACCTGCCGCAAGTTTACGTGCATCCATGATTGCAGAGCACCCTAAGCGCCATTCGTCCGTTGGCAGACAACGACATCTTGATGGTTATCCCATCCGGCTTCGACATAACTTACAAGCTGAAGTTCAGGGTGGCGCGGAAGTTCAGCGGTAACCCATGAAGGCGACGAAAGTGAAATCCCATAATTCTCGTTGTTGGGGTAATTGAGATACGCAAAGCCCTCGCGCTCGTATGCCGCCAGTAATTCCAAAACCGCAGGCTGATCGAGTGCGTATGTAATTTTGCCATCCCGGAGGTATCGCACACTCCGCCGCCCATGAACTGTGAACACAAGCACCCCATCAAGCGAAAGTAAAGACTCGAAAAAGCGAAGAAAAGCGTTCCATCGATCACGATTTAGGTGGGTTAACAACGAACCACACCAGATGAGATCGAAGGGCCCGCTAAGCGGTATTCTGGCCGGATCCTCTTCCGCATATACAGGAACTGCCCCAAACATGTTTGTGCAAAAATCGACAGCATCACGCTCCAGATCACAAGCGGTCAATCGTGCATTCGGAAAAGCAGCTTTCAGCATTCGTAAAACCCTGC
>CAVPFR010000042.1:0-23659 GCA_963703785.1 uncultured Acidobacteriota bacterium
GGTGGCCTTTTATCGCGTTAAGGAGCTGCCGGCTGTCGTCGGTCAGCAGTTTCGCCGTTTCCAACAAGCGCGTACCCGAGATGTCGTGCGCGCGATAAACTACCAAGTAGACGACCTTTATCATGGACGTCGCGACACTCAGCGCGAATGCGCCGGGCGGCAACCGTCATGAGCCTGCGGGTCCATTTTTGGGCCCCGACAAGTGTCCAGAGGATCGAGAGCGCACAGGTTAGCGTCAGAACGACGCCGAGCGCCAGGGTCAATACGGGGCCGCCGATCGTATATCGGTTAGGCAGGCCGAGGTAAAGCGCCAGCCCGACCAGCAGCGCTATGCTTTCACCCCAGTCGCGACGGGCGGCAGCTTCGCTTTTCATCCCGCTACCTGAACCTCGAAATTCCCCGCCTGGCACGCTCGTTATTTCATGTTCGGCCGCGATTTTGCGCCTCCCCGGCTATAATAACCCCCTCCCAAGCAGGGCAATAGCCTGTGAATTGGCGGCCTCCAGCTCTTGGGGGAACCAGCGGTTCAGGGTGCGATTCATGAGAGCGTAGCTGATGAAAAATAAGAAGACCAATGGCAGCAGCGACACGGCCATGGCACCTAGAACCATCTTTGTTTTGAAGCGGGAACCAAGTTCCTCCGCGCGCCGCTCAGCCCAAAGGCGTACCAGCGTCCGCCCGAGGGTGAGCCCAAAGACCAATAGAGCTGCGACGATGAAAGTGTTTAAGGCATAAAGAGCAATGAGTTCATCCCATCCGTGAGGCTCGAACGGAACCCGCAGAGAACCGAGAGTGATAACCGCGGCTAGGAGAAGGGTGATGGCAACGCCGCTTACTACGAGAAATAGCCGCGAATTTCGAGGGGATTCGGTCATCGGAACAGCCTGTTGGAGCCTTGGTGGCACGACCGTTCCGTGAAACTTGGATTGGCCGCCCTCAGCAAGATATCTATCGACGAGTATGTAAGTCAAGCGGCCGCTGTGTCTGAATTGCCACAGTTGTCTTGGGCAGGCTTATCGCTATTAGCGCTTTCAATACGAAAAAGAAAACGCTCCCTGCTAGTCCCAGTACGTTCTGCTAATTTCAGATTTGCAGCGTTTGGGGCCCTGAGGGTCGTGCTATGTCGTCCCGGCTTGGCGAAATCCTAGTTAAAGAAAACCTGATTACTGCCGATCAGCTGAAGCAGGCGATGGCGCATCAGCGGCAGAATGGGGGTCGGCTGGGGACTGCGCTGATGAAACTGGGATTCGTCAGCGACGATGAAATAACGGAAGTCCTTTCCCGTCAATATGGTGTCCCATCGATCAATTTGAAATACTACGAAGTTGATCCCGCCGTCATAAAGCTTATCCCCCAAGATACCGCCGTGCGATACCAGATCGTCCCGCTTTCACGTGTGGGATCAACGCTGACCATCGCGATGATCGATCCCACCAACGTCTTCGCGATGGACGATATCAAGTTCATGACCGGCTTTAACGTCGAGCCTGTGGTGGCGTCGGAAACCTCGGTCAATGAAGCCATTGTCAAATTCTACGGTGAGGTGCAGAGCGGGGAAGAACTCTCCAAGGTGATGAAGGACTTGGGCGCCGACGATGGCGGCGACCTGGAATTGGCGGGGGAAGAACAGGAGATGGACCTGGCGGCGCTCGAAAAGGCCGCGGACGAAGCCCCCATCATCAAGCTCGTGAATTTGATCCTTACAGACGCCGTCAAACGAGGCGCCAGCGATATTCATGTGGAACCCTACGAGCGCGAACTGCGCGTGCGCTTCCGCGTGGACGGTCTCTTGCAAAGCGTAATGACACCGCCGTTGAAATTGAAAGACGCCATCACCAGCCGCATCAAGATCATGTCCAAGCTAGACATCAGCGAAAAGCGGCTCCCTCAAGACGGCCGCATCATGATCAAGTACCGCCGGGAAGGCAGGATCAAGGAACTCGATTTCCGCGTTTCCACCGTGCCCACGCTGTTTGGCGAAAAGATCGTCATGCGCTTGCTGGACAAGGAGAATCTGCGGCTGGACATGACCAAGCTCGGATTCGAGCAGGAATCGCTGACTAAGTTTGAAAAAGCAATCTTGCGTCCCTACGGAATGGTTCTGGTCACGGGCCCGACGGGATCGGGCAAAACCAACACCCTCTACTCGTCGGTGGCTCGGCTGAATACCCCTGACACGAACATCATGACCGCTGAAGACCCGGTCGAATTTCAATTGGCAGGCATTAACCAGGTGCAGATGAAGGACCAGATCGGGTTGAATTTCGCCTCAGCTTTAAGAGCTTTCTTGCGGCAAGACCCGAATATCATCCTGGTCGGCGAAATCCGAGACTTTGAAACCGCCGAAATTGGAGTCAAAGCGGCGCTCACGGGCCATTTGGTCCTCTCCACGCTCCATACCAACGACGCCCCCTCCACAATTAGCCGCCTAATGAATATGGGCATAGAGCCCTTCCTGGTGGCGACGTCCGTCAATTTGATTTGCGCCCAGCGACTGGTGCGCCGGATTTGCGCGAACTGCAAGGAACCATTGGAGATTCCGGAGCAAGCGCTTCTGGACGCTGGGTTCAGGCCGGATGAGGTCAAGAACACGACCGTCTACCATGGCAAGGGTTGTGGCACATGTAACAAGAACGGCTATAAGGGGCGCGTCGGCCTTTACGAAGTTATGGAAGTGACTGACGAATTGCGAGAACTGATTCTGGTAGGCGCCTCTGCTCTGGAGTTGAGGAAAAAAGCGTTGGATATCGGAATGATCACGTTGCGGCGGAGCGGCTTGATCAAGGCCGCTTCTGGACAGACTACTTTAGAAGAAGTTCTGCGCGAAACCGTGCTCTGAGGAGAATGTCGATATGGCGGGCATCACCCTAAGCGAACTGTTCAAGAAGATGATCGAAATGGGCGGAAGCGATCTGCATATCTCCACAAATAGCCCGCCGCGAGTCCGCGTACATGGCAAACTGAGGCCTCTCGACATGCCGCCCCTGACTGCCGCGGACACCAAGGCGCTGGCCTACAGCGTCTTGACCGACGCACAGAAGCATCGTTTCGAGGAAAACCTGGAACTGGATTTTTCTTTCGGACTGAAGAATCTGGCTCGTTTTCGAGGCAATCTTTTCAATCAGCGCGGCGCGGTAGGCGCCGTCTTTCGGACCATTCCTTGGGAACTCAAAGGTTTTGACGCGCTGGGCCTGCCAGTAGTCGTGAAGAGTCTCTGCGACAAACCTCGCGGTTTGGTACTCGTCACCGGCCCCACCGGCTCTGGTAAATCGACCACATTGGCAGCCATGCTCGACAAGATCAATAACGAGCGCGAAGAGCACATGATCACAATCGAGGACCCCATTGAATTCCTGCACAACCACAAGAAATGCCTGGTGAATCAGCGCGAAGTGCATTCCGACACGCACTCTTTTGCCAATTCACTGCGCGCCGCGTTGCGCGAGGATCCGGACGTCGTACTGATCGGCGAAATGCGCGACCTGGAAACCATCGAATCCGCCCTGCGAATAGCCGAAACCGGCCACTTGACGTTCGCAACGCTGCACACCAACTCCGCAATTTCCACGATCACTCGAATTGTGGACGTTTTTCCAGCTCACCAGCAGCCCCAGATTCGCGCGCAACTATCGTTGGTTCTGGAAGGGGTGCTCTGCCAGGCGCTCCTGCCGCGCGCGGATGGGCGTGGCCGGATCATGGTGATGGAGATACTGATTCCGAATGCCGCGATTCGCAACCTCGTTCGCGAGGATAAGATCCATCAGATCTATTCGGCCATGCAAACCGGCACTGGCCAATCGGGCATGCAGACGTTCAACCAAGGCCTGTCCAGTGCCTATTTGTCCAAGTTAATCAGTCTGGAAACAGCGCTTTCTCGTTCGTCCAATCCGGACGAATTGCAAGATATGATCAATCGAGGCGTGGCCACTGCGGACGGTTCACGTGGAGCCGTACCGATGCGGCGTTGAAGTTCAGCGGATCCTGAACGGAATTTCAATTGAGGGTTAACTGAGGAGGAAGGCGATGCCGGTCTACGTTTATCGCGGCACAAACCGCACCGGGAGTGCCGTCAGTGGCGAGCAAGCTGCCAATAATAAGACTGAATTGCTCAATCTGCTCAAGCGGCAGCAGATCAAAGTAAGCAGGCTCTCCGAGAAGGGCAAGGAGTTCAACTTCCCGACCTTCAAGGCGGGCGTCAAACCTAAGGACTTGGCGGTGTTCACACGCCAATTCTCCGTGATGATCGATGCCGGTTTGCCTCTCGTGCAATGTCTTGAAATTCTCGCGGGACAACAAGAGAACAAGACCTTCGAATCTGTGCTGACGGCTACCCGGGCGTCGGTGGAGGGCGGCGCAACACTTTCCGGCGCGATGCGGCAACACGAAAAGGTGTTTGACGCCTTATATGTCAACTTGGTGGAAGCGGGAGAAGCAGGCGGTATCCTGGACACCATTCTGCAGCGGCTGGCCAGTTACATTGAAAAGAACGTAAAGTTAAAGCGCGCTGTGAAATCGGCCTTGGTTTATCCGGTGGCTGTCTTGGGCGTAGCCGCTGGCGTTATCACCCTCCTGCTGTGGAAGGTCGTGCCAATCTTCGGCACGTTGTTTCTTGGGTTGGGTGTGGACCTGCCTCTGCCCACGCGGATCGTCATCGGGTTGAGCAATTTTGTGGGCAGCATCTTCGGGTTGATGATTGTGGTTCTTTTTGTCGGCGCAGGGTTTGCGATTAAAGTGTGGTACGGCACCGAAAAGGGCCGCTTCATGCTTGATGGTTTCTTACTAAAGCTGCCGCTCGTCGGTATTCTTCTGCGCAAAATAGCGGTGGCCCGGTTCACGCGTACCTTGGGCACTTTGATCTCTTCGGGCGTGCCCATTTTGGAGGGTTTGGACATAACCGCGCGAACGGCCGGTAATGCGGTGATTGAGAAGGCTCTGAATCAGGTCCGAACCGCGCTGGAACAAGGCAAGAACTTGGCCGATCCCTTGAAGGAAACGAATGTGTTTCCTGGCATGGTGACGCAGATGATCGGCGTCGGTGAGCAGACGGGTGCGATGGACGCCATGCTGCAGAAGATCGCCGATTTCTATGAAGAGGAAGTGGACGCGGCGGTCAAGGATTTACTCGCGGCCTTGGAACCGGCCATGATTGTTTTCCTGGGCGTCGTGGTCGGCGGCATCGTGATTTCGATGTACCTGCCGCTGTTCTCCTTGATTGGCAAGCTGAGCAGCGCTCATTAACACGCTTTCCCATTCCCTGATGGATTCCGCGCGGCGCCTCGGGCGAGCCGGGGCGAGCGCCCAAAGAACCAGGAGTGAAGCTCTTCCCGCGAGAGCTTTGCGCCCGAATCTCTGGTACTGAGATGGAGTTGAATCAGAACTTAGGCGACTGGCTCCGCTGGCTCAACCGCGTTCGATTTCTCGTCGTTACGTTGCTGCTGGGAATTGTTCTTGTCCTCGAGCAGTATACGGAATTTGCGGTGCCGCTCCGCTATTTCGTTCCGCTGATAATTCTGTGGTACACGCTGGGGCTCTTTTACCTGATCCTTCTGCACTGGGTGCCCGTAGGGCGCTGGCATGCCCCGTTGGAGATTGTCAGCGATTTGCTGCTGGTGACCGGTCTGGTTTACGTCACCGGCGGGCACGAGAGCTACTTCATCTCTCTCTACCTACTTCTGATCATCGTCGCCAGCATTCTTTTTTCCCGCCGGACCGCGTTCATGGTGGCCGGATTTGCCTTTGTCCTTCTTGGCGGGATGGTTGAGCTAGTGTTCTACAATATCCTGCCGCGCACCGCCTCATCGATGCCCGCCGGCAAAACGCTCCAGACTTGGATCTTAAGCAATCTGTTTGCTTTTCTTGCCGTGGGCTATCTCTCGAGCTTGCTGACGGCGAGCCTTCGCCGGCAGAGCGCCGAGCTGGAGATGAAGCGCGGAGAACTGCAGGATCTCCAAGCGTTCAACGAGGACATTATTCACTCCATGCGCGGAGGCTTGATCACCACCGACCTGGAAGGACGATTGAGGCTACTCAACCGCACAGGCGAGGAGATTCTTGGGCTGCGATTCGACCAAGTGCGAGGGCGTGTACTGGGTGAAATCGCGCCGGAGATATGGGAAATGACTGACGGTTGCGAGGACGGAGCATTGCCTCAAAGGCGCGAAATCGAATTTCGAACTCCCGCTGGCCAGCAGCGCTACCTAGGCCTTTCGGTATCTGTTCTGCGGACCGCGGAGCGACAAGGGACCGGCTATGTAGTTAATTTTCAGGACCTCACCGACCTTAAGCGGCTGGAGCAAGAGGTTGCCACGAAAGACCGCATGGCTGCTCTGGGGCGGCTTTCAGCGGCCATCGCGCACGAGATCCGCCAACCCCTGACGGCGATCGCTGGAGCCGTCAAGGAGTTGGGGCGCATGATTCCTTTGCAGGAGGACGAAAAACATCTGGTGGAAATCGTGGGCCGCGAATCGGAGCGGCTGAACCGCATCATCAGCGACTTTTTGAATTACTCCCGCGAGAAGAGTTATGAATTCTCGGAGGCCGATCTTTCCGAATTGCTGGAAGAGACCCTGACGTTGCTGGAGAAGCATCCTCAGTGGAAAGGCAAGTACCGCATCGAACGCATCTTTACGGCACGCCCGGTACGGGTTCGTGCCGACTGCAACCGCATCAAGCAGGTGTTCTGGAACCTTTGCGATAATGCGCTTCGCGCAATGCCCGAAGGCGGCACCTTGACGGTGAGGCTGGAAACCGCGCCGTTTTGGGCGCGGATTCGCTTTCGCGATACGGGCATGGGCATCGATCCCGCGCAGCAGGTGAAGATTTTCGAGCCGCTGCAATCGGGCTTTGTGGGCGGAACCGGCTTAGGACTGGCCATCGTTTATCAGATCGTTCACGCGCACAGCGGACGCATTACAGTGACCTCGGAAAAGGCGCACGGGGCTGAATTTACCGTCGAACTGCCGCGGGTGGCTTGATCGTGGCCAACATACTTATCGTCGATGACGAGCGGTCCATCTGTGAGCTTCTGGAGATCACTTTTCGAAAAGATGGGCACCGAGTGGAGATCGCCACGAGCGGTGAAGCGGCCCGCCGGAGCCTGGAATCCAAGATCTTTGACATCATCATTTCCGACATCCGCATGCCGGATATGAACGGGGTCGAGCTGCTCGAATACGCCAAGGAAGTCTCTCCCTCGACTATTTTTCTTCTCATAACGGGCGTGCCCACGGTGGAAACCGCCATTGCGGCTGTAAACGCCGGCGCGGATCGCTATGTGATCAAAGACCATGAATTAGTGGACCAATTGCGCCGCGCGGTTAGCCAGGTGGATGAGACCCTCCGGCTCAAAAACGAAGCAGGTTATCTGCGCCGAGAGCTGCGGAGGCTTACCGGCCAGGACAATATTATTGGCCGAAGTCCCAATATGCGCGCGATTTTCGACCTGATTTCGGCCGTAGCGCCGCAGTCCAGCCGCATCCTGATCACCGGGGAGAGCGGTACTGGCAAAGAACTGGTGGCACGAGCGGTGCACGAGAACAGCGCCCGTAGTAAGGCGCCCTTCATCACGGTTAACTGCGGTGCCTTCCCGGAAACGCTTCTCGAATCGGAATTATTCGGCTATTTGAAAGGGGCGTTTACGGGAGCAAACGAAAATCGGCAGGGACTATTTCAGGCCGCAAACGGCGGAACGCTCTTTTTGGATGAAATCGGGAACATGAGCCAGACCATGCAGGTGAAGCTCTATCGCGTGCTCCAGGAAGGGAAGATACGGCCGCTCGGCAGCACCGAGGAGACGGATATCGACGTGCGTGTGATCGCCGCAACAAATCGGGACTTGGAGAAAGCGATCGCGGCGGGCGAGTTTCGAGAGGATCTCTACTACCGATTGAGCGTCATCCCTATCCAACTGCCGCCACTCCGCGAACGGCGGGACGACATTCCGCTGCTCGCGCGCACGTTCTTCGAACGCTTTTGCAAGATCATGGAGAAGACGCTAGAGGGGATTGACCCTGCCGCGATGGCCCGGATGGAAGCCTACGATTGGCCCGGCAACGTTCGTGAACTCGAGAATACGATGGAAAGGTCGGTGGCGTTGGAAACAGGCCGGCTGATCTCATTGGCGGTGTTACCCGAGAAAATTCGCTATGGCGCTCAAGTCGCGAGCGCCGGCGGGGAAAGTCCCAAAAACGGGCGGCCGGTCATTCCAGACGGAGGGCTTGATCTGGAACAGTACATTCAGAATACCGAGCGCGCTTATCTGTTAGCTGCTTTAGAAGCATCGGGCGGTGTGGGCACCCGCGCGGCCGAATTGCTGAAGATCTCCTATCGCTCTTACCGGCATTACGCCAAGAAATATAACATCAGCTAGAGGCACCCACCTTCAGGAGAATGCCCTCCTCTACCCCAGACCGGGCGCCGATTGGGCTGCACGATGCAGCGAGGACGCACGCTTTGTCAGATATGCGAGGACGTAATCTACGGCAAAAACCGCGAGCAAACACATTAGGGGATCGATGGGTTGGCGGTAACGCTCGTCGGTGTGCGTTGCATAAAATAGCAAAGGAAAAACGAGCAAAGCGACAGTAAAAGGAAACGCGGCCTCGTTCTTCGCGCGTTTCACGAGAAGCGCTCCGGCTAGGGCCAGCAGCGAAAAGAGGCAATTCCAAATAAGTGTTAATTTGTCGAAGAGCGCCAAGAATCGCACGTCATCGGCACGCGTGTCCCAAGTTCCCATCCAGTTATCCTCGAAACGGCGAAAGAAGAAGCGGGTGGTATCCAGTGGATGGGAACGCATGAAGGCAAACGCCTCGCTTTGTTTTTCCTCCATGTAAGGAATTTCGGTCATGCGCAAGTATTTGGCCGCTTCCTCGCGGTCATTCGTCGGGTGCAGGAAGCCAGCCCAGGTATCGGGCACTTCCGAACTATTGCCCAGCCACAATTCAAGGCCAAAATTCGATCGCAATGGAATCAATTTGTGAAAGACCACATAATTGCGAACGGTCCAGGGCGCTATACCGGCGAGAAAGATGACCGCTGAGGCCAAAGCAAGCTTGGCGGCCCGATGCCACTCCTTCCGCAAAGGCCAAAGCGCCCAAAGTGCGAAGAAGGGGAGGAGCGATAACACAGAGGGATTCACCATGGCGCTGAATCCCCACAGCGCGCCATATCCCAGCCACCACGACAATTTGCTTCGGCCCCGAATGTGTAGTGTAGCGGCGAAGAGAAGGGTCATACAGAGAGCCGCGAGCGCTGTATCCCAGACCCAGATGACGGAGTAGTAGATTCCGGCCGGCAGCAGGGCCCAGAGCCATGCCGATGCCGCCCCTACAGTGGTTCCGAAGACCTTCTTTCCGATGGCATAGAGCGGCCAGCAGACGAATGCGGAAAAGGCCATGTCCAGCGAGCGAATCATCACGCTGGATTTGAAGGTAAAAATTCCAAAGAGCTTGAAAATCCCAGCGAGAAGGTAGGGATAAATCGGAACAAGCCACGCGGTCGGTCCCGACGCGAGGCCTAGCACGGGCGAACTGAATCCTCTGCCGGCGGCAATCGACGCAGCTATAGCGCCCGTTTCCGCTCCATAAGGATGTTTATCCGGGATGGCGATTTCCCGAATTCCCAGGATATACCAGCAATAGACCATTCGGAGTACGAATGCGACCACGACAATGAAGCCCGTGGAAAGCAAGATACTCTTTAGTCTTTGAGCCAAAGCAGACCCACCTTACAAAGATTGCCTCAGCACCGCCACGTGCTGACGTTGAACGCTAAGTTAACAAGACTAGCCGAACACGTCAGATGTGGAGACGAGTCCTTGAGGCGGCTTGTTCAGTCAGTTATAAACGATCAAGACGCGGATCTGCTCCAACGGATAGCCTCACGCAACCAGTGTCAGCCGGCCCTCTGTTGGCCATAGCATTGACAGTTAGACGTTTTGCGCCTCATTGCTATGACACTTTTTGGCGTTTTGACCTTCGACTTCCTGAGCTCCATCCGGGTCGAATACCATCGGGGCCTTTTTCGTCGGCCGTAACCCACTTTGATTTAGCAGGCTAGGGACTTTGTGTCGCGTTGATAATCCCTGGCGGCTCCTCGTGGCCCCGGGCTTGCAATTATACGGGCGTGCCCCGGTGCGAATCTTAGAAAACTTAAGGAGACGTTATGCGCAACAGACAAAAGGGTTTTTCGTTAATTGAGCTTCTGATCGTCGTGGCGATTATTCTGATTATCGCCGCAATAGCCATCCCGAACCTCTTGAGGGCGAAGATGGCCGCCAACGAGTCCTCCGCGGTAGGGTCTCTGCGGACGATCAATACGTCTTGCGTTGAATACTCGACGACCTACGGCGTCGGCTTCCCCGGAACCTTGCCCGCTCTCGGCGGAACCGGCACTGCGACTTCAGCGTCGGCAGGATTGATTGACTCGGTGTTGGCGGCCGGCGTCAAGAGCGGCTACACCTTCGCTTATACGCCAGGTTCGGCCGACTCAGCGGGCAACATTGACGCCTACTCGGTTACAGCTACGCCAGTCGTCGGAGGCACAACCGGTCAGCGAATGTTCTTCACTGACCAGTCGGGCGTGATCCGCGCGGACGCTTCCGGTTCAGGGGCGAGCGTGAATAGCACCCCGATCGGGTAAAGATCAGAGTTGGGGGAGGGACGAAGGTCCTTCCCCCGATTTCTTCCGTTCGGAAGCCCAATGCGAACGGGGAAGGTTACGAGGACACAAATGAAAGCCTCGAAAAGCAAATCCGAAGGTCACGCCAGTAACAAGAAAGTTGCTGGTTTCTCTTTGATCGAACTGCTGGTGGTTGTCGCCGTCATCCTGATTATTGCAGCCATCGCGATTCCCAATTACGTTCGCGCAAAGGAGAGAGCCAACGAATCTTCCGCCGTTGCGAACCTTCGCAACATTTGCACTGCGGACGTTGTTTATAGCACCACGTACGGAATCAACTTCGCGTCTACACTCGACGCTCTGGGCGGGAATCCCGCCACTCCCAGTTCCGCGGCAGCTGCTTTGATCGATTCCGTCTTGAGCACAGCTCCCTACGTCAAGAGCGGGTTCCAGTACACCTACGTGATAACGGCTACCGACTCCAACGGTTATGCGCAGGCATATTCCATCAACGCCGATCCAACCATAGCCGGTACCACTGGCGATAAGCATTTCTATACGGACCAGACCGCCGTGATTCGCTACAACACGACCACGGCTGCCGGCCCGACGGATCTACCTATTCAGTAAACTCTGATGCCCCACGGGCCCAGGGCTGAGGAGCTTTCCCTAGGGACTTTGCTAGACTGTAGCTGTGAAGCTAACAGCCTTTTTTTTCTTAGCTGGCGCGCTTGCGTTTATCGCTTCCGCATTGCCCGTCCAAGGTGATGTAAGTCCCCGCGCCGCCGCCGCCGCGCACGCCCTCGAAGAGCACTATCGCAATGCTCGCACCCTTCAAGCCGTTTTTCTCGAGCGATACAGCGATAGCCATGAGGGCATGCAGGCCGAGTCGGGAACCGTGTATTTCAGCCGGCCTGGCCGAATGCGCTGGGAATATGAAGCGCCCGAACAAAAGCTCTTCGTCTCCGATGGTAAGACAGTCTGGTTTTACGTTCCCTCCGACCATACGGTAACTCGCGCTCCGATCAAACAAAGCACAGACTGGCGTACGCCTCTCGCCTTGTTGACGGGCAAGGCCAAGCTTTCTCAGCTTTGCCAGACCCTTGATGTCAGCTTGGAGCCTCCGGGCGCCAAGGGAAATGTCATTTTGCTCTGCCGTCCTCGGGGCGAAAAGGCCAAAGTCAAAAGCCCGGGCGGCAACGACTCCGAGGGTTCTTTGGCCCCCCTTGACCAGCAATTCGACCAGGTCCTGCTGGAAGTCGACCCCGAGACCGGCGAATTGGCGGATGTCCGCATTCTCCAGCCGGGAGGGATACAGCTGGAATACCGGTTTGGAAACTGGCAGGAGAACTTGCCCTTGCCGGAGTCTCTGTTTCGATTCCAGTCCCCTCCCGGAGTAGCGATCGTGGACCAGCCCAAAGAGTCCGACTCTCCAGAGCAGTGAATCTGCGTTCCTCTATTTAGGCCAAAGAACATCGTGCCAAGGTCTCGGTTTCGGTCTCCATAGGGATAAGGTAGACTGAAGGGCCATGGCGGAGTTCCTATGCAAAGTGGCCGATCCGGCTGGACGTGTGTTCTCGCATGTGGAGGCTGCGCAGTCGGTTTCCGAGGTTCGCCAGAAGCTGGGTGACCGAGGCTTATATGTCTACTCGGTGCAGCCGCGGGGGGGCTTTCTAGGCCACAGCGGTTCTCGCCGTAAAGACCGCGTTCTCAAGAGTTCCGATTTCTTGATCTTTAATCAGCAATTCAATACGCTCGTCAAAGCCGGCCTTCCCATCTTGAAGGCGCTCGATTTGCTGGCTGAGCGCGCCGCTTCGCCGAGCTTGCAGCCGTTGCTTAAAAACGTCCGCGACAAGGTACGTGAAGGCGCGGCGCTCTCGGAAGCTCTTGAGCGGGAAGGACTTTTCCCCAAGGTGTACGTAACCTCAATACTGGCTGGGGAGAAGAGCGGAAACCTATCTGGCGTGTTGGACTACTACATTGCTTATCAGAAGGTGGCGAGCGGCGTCAAAAAGAAGCTCATCGCCACGCTCATCTATCCGGCAATTTTGGTGACTCTAGCTACCGTCATCGTGACCTATCTGGTCACTTATGTCGTGCCTCAATTTGCAAAGCTGTATGCTGACATGAACGTTCAGTTGCCCAGCGTGACGCGCGTGCTGTTGGCTCTCACGGTAAGCTATCGGGCTTATGTGCTTATCGGGGTCGCTGGTCTGATTTGCACGGCTGTGGGCACGTTTTTGTGGTCGAGAACGGAAAACGGTGGCAGGGCTCTTGACCGCATCAAGATCAAATTGCCCGTTGTGGGCCAAGTATGGATCAAATTTCAGGTGGCCCAGTTCTGCCGTACGCTGTCTACCCTGTTGGCGGGGGGCACGCCCCTGGTCGGGGCGCTATCCACCTCGGCGGAGTCGGTGCGCAGCCGCCTCATTTCGTCGGCTATACAGGACGCTTCGCATCAGGTGCGCGACGGCCAATCACTGCATAAAGCCTTGTTAAGCACGGGGTTGATGCCGGCGATGGGAATTGAAATGATCGAGGTTGGGGAAGCCAGCGGAGCCCTTTCGCCCATGCTTGCCAGCGTGGCCGAATTTTATGAGGACGAAACCAACCAACGCATTGGAACTCTCATCGCAATAGTGGAACCGGCCATTTTGGTCTTTATGGCCGTTGTGATAGCTTTCATATTGATCTCGCTCTACCTCCCTATTTTCTCCTTCTCGGTGGGCGCTGGACCCGGCTAGCGCCGCGGATTGGGTCATGGAAGCCAGCGACTACAACGTAGCATCCTCCTCCGCGCTTCAGGACGTGCAAGCGGAACGAGAGCGCAGCCGTACCACGGCGGAGCGCTACCGCTGCCCGTTTGTGGATCTCAACGAAGTTCGCATCGATCCGGAATTGTTTCGAAGCATCCCTGCTGAGCTGATGTTCCGCTTCAATTTTGTTCCCTTGGAGGCGCGGGAAAATCAGTTGGTCGTGGCCGTGGCCGATCCCAGCCACGTGTTGTTGAGCGACGAATTGCCGTTGCTGCTGGGAAAGAAACTGGTCTTGAGGGTTGCCACTCCCACACAAATCAGCGATCTACTCAAGCGCACCGAGCAATCCCAGCGCGTCCTGGAACAGGCTACAGAGGCTTTCACGCTGCAGGTCATCCAGGATGAAGAGGATGGCGAAGAGGCGCTCTTTGCCGAACGGCTCACGCAGGACGGCGGCGTCAGCCCGGTCGTGCGCCTCGTGGATACCGTAATCTTCACGGCGCTCGAGCGGCGCGCCAGTGACGTCCATATCGAGGCGCGCGATCTGGAGGTCGTGGTGAAGTACCGAATCGACGGTATTCTCGTCAACGCCATGCCGCCGATCTCCAAGGAATGGCATTCGACCATTCTCTCCCGGATCAAAGTCATGAGCGAACTGGACATTGCCGAACGCCGGGTGCCGCAGGACGGCCGCTTTCGAGTGCGCTACAAGGGGCGTTTCATCGATTTTCGCGTGTCCATTATGCCCTCCATTCACGGCGAGGATGCCGTCCTCCGCGTGCTGGACAAAGAGACCCTTTCGGAGAAATTTCACGACCTCAGCCTCGAAGTGGTCGGCTTCTCCGGCGAAGAGTTGCATAAATTTCGCCGCTACATCCGTGAGCCATACGGAATGGTTTTGGTTACCGGCCCTACCGGTTCGGGCAAGACCACCACTCTCTATGCCGCCATCAACGAGATCAAGACCGACGAAGATAAGATCATCACGATCGAAGATCCGGTGGAGTATCAGGTCCGCGGTATTACGCAGATTCCCGTCAACGAGAAAAAAGGCCTCACCTTTGCCCGCGGCTTGCGGTCCATCTTGCGGCACGATCCCGACAAAATCATGGTCGGTGAGATTCGCGACCAGGAGACCGCCCAGATCGCGATTCAATCGGCGCTCACCGGCCACCTTGTCTTCACTACTGTCCATGCGAATAACGTCACCGACGTGATCGGCCGGTTCATTAATATGGGCGTCGAACCCTACAATTTTGTTTCCGCGCTGAACTGCATCATGGCGCAGCGGTTGGTGCGCGTGATCTGCGAAAATTGCAAGAAGCCCGTGCGTTATGCGGACGAAGTGCTGGCCTCCGCGGGCCTCCCGCCGGAAGTTTGGGGTGCGGTTGCGTTCGCCGAGGGGGCCGGATGCCTGGAATGTTCAGGGACGGGGTATCACGGCCGTACGGCGATCACCGAACTGCTGGATTTGTCGGACCGCATCCGTGAAATGATCATTGACCGGCGCCCCACTTCGGAGATCAAGCGTGCCGCACGAGACGAAGGGATGACGTTCTTGCGCGACTCGGGGTTGGAGAAGGTGCGTGCCGGGATCACCACGCTGAAAGAGATTAATAAAGTCACCTTCATTGAATGACGTCGTAGGCAAGCAGGCCGGCGTCGCGGGAAGCTGAGAGATTGATCGTCTGCAATGGCGGCTACTGAACAAATTCGGCAGGGTTTTTACCGCAGCGCGGCGGTTCGGCGCTTTGCGCAATGGCTGAACGTGGCGCCTCATCCGCTGATCGCTTGCGAAATTGCTGCGGGATACATTGCCGCGGCTCGCTGGAACCGCGCCGGCAACAGTATCGACTGCCTGGCTGTAGAGCCTCTCCCACCCGGGGCCATTAAGCCCAACGCCGTGGAAACCAATCTGGCCAATCCCGCCGAAGTGCGCGCCGCGATGGAGAAAGTATTCGCGCGGCTGCAGGCCAAAACCCGCGACGTGGCCCTCTTTTTGCCCGATCCCGTAATTCGCGTTTTTGTCCTGCATTTCGATGCATTTCCCCGGTCGGCCAGCGAGGCCTTGCCTTTATTGCGCTGGCGCCTGAAGAAGAGTGTTCCCTTCGACACGGATGAAACGGTAGTCTCCTTCATGCGCCAGGCGCCGCGCGAACAGGGCGTGGACGTGGTCACGGCGTTGGCCCGCTCGCGTATCCTCCGGGAATATGAGCAGCTTCTGGAACCGATAGGCATGTCTCCGGGCGTAGTAATGAGCTCGACGCTGGCCGCCCTTCCCCTGCTCGGCGATCGCACGCCCGCGCTGCTGGCCAGGGTTTCCGGAAGATCTTTGACCGCGGCGATCGTCCGCGACGGAGCTCTTTGCGGCTTCCGCTGCGTGGATCTTCCCGCCGATGAATCGGAGATCACCGCGCAGGCATTGCTCGACGAAATTTATCCCCTCGCCGCCTATTATCAGGATTCCTGGCACGAAGCGATTACCATGATTGGCCTGGCTGGCCTGACTGGACGCATCGAGGAGTTTCGCGAGCCGCTGGAGCGAGAGTTGCACTGTCCCGTGGGCGGTCTATTGAGCGCCGCGGCAAGCGAAGGCCACGTCAGTAGTTCATTGCGTCCCCTGGTTGAAAGGGAACTCGATGCTTTGGTTGGTTGGAGCCTTTATCGCGGGTCATGAGCGATTGTAATTACAGACTTGAAGCTAGGAACACTGCGGAAAGGGCAGGGGCGCGGGCGTTATGAAAGTACGGCTCAATTTGGCTACCTCGCCGCTGGAGAGCAATCGGCGATTCGTCGTCTTTTCCAGCGTGATCGGCAGCGTTGGTTTGATAGCCATGGCCCTTCTCTCCTGGAATGTGTCCAGCGTGCGGCGCTCCAATACCACCATACGAGCGGAGCAGGCAAAGACAGAAAGTGATATGCAAGCGCTGCGGCGGCGGCGCACGGATCTGGAGACATTCTTCAATCGTCCGGAGACCATTCAGCGCCGCGAGCTTTCCGCCTTCCTGAATGGATTGATCGCACAACGAGCCTTCCCTTGGACACAAATCTTCATGGATCTGGAACGCAGCTTGCCGGACGGCGTGAGGGTTGTAAGTATTGAGCCGAGACTTGCAAGCGATCACCTGGAACTGAAATTAACCATCGGAGCGAGAACTGACGAGGGCAAGTTGAAGTTCCTGAAGGCCCTTGAGGATTCTCGCACGTTTTCCGAAATCCAGGTTTTGGGCGAAGCGCGCACCGGGAGAGCCGGAGATACCGACCAAGTGGTCATGGCGCTCAATGCGCGTTATTCGGACATATAGACTATGTCTAAGAAAACAAAAACGATCATTCGCGTGCTCCTCGGCATTGTCGTAGCGATTGATATTGCCTTGGCCGGAATCAGCTGGCAGATGGCCGAGGCGACCCGCACTCCGCAATCGGAGTTGAACACACTGAAGCGCCAGCATGCCTTGGTGGCCGCCGATATCGCACGTGCGGAGACGATTCGCGCGCAGATGCCTCAAGTGGAGCAGCAGTGCGACAGTTTCTTTAAGCGGAATTTCAGGCCCATTGGATCCGGGTACTCCTCGGTCGTCTCCGATCTGGGCTCTCTTTCGCGCAGCGCCGGAATACAAACGGAAAACCTGAATTTTCACCAGCACGAGGCTGATAAGAGAGGAGTTACGGAGGTGGAGATCTCCGGGGTTATCGACGGAGATTATTCCAGCGTGGTTCGATTCATCAACGATTTACAACACTCGGATACATTCTATGTTCTCGATGGGCTGTCGCTGGCATCTGGTTCGGGAGGGCAATTGAAGTTGAATCTCCAACTCCGTACGTATTTCCGCACCTGAATTATGTCCAACCGGCGCAAAATCGTCCTTTTGGTCGGTCTGGCGGTCGTGTTTTTGTACGCCCTTTACAGGGGTAACCGAACTCCCGAGATCGCTCCGGTAGTATCGAGCGCCTATGACTTTCGCCCCATCTCAGTAGACAGTCCGGCCTTGAGGCTCGACTTGCTGGACCGCTTGAAGAAGCTGCAATACAGCGGATCGCACAGGAATATCTTTACTTCTTCCGCTCCGCCGCCCGTGGCCGCCGCCGTCCCGTCTCCGCCAATCGCTCCAATGCCGTCCACTCCAGCGGCTCCCGCGGGTCCGCCGCCTCTGGTGATACCCGCTACCTTTTACGGCTATGTCACGGATTCCCTAACGGGCATGCGCCGCGCGTTCTTTATGGAAGGCGAGAATGTAGATATTCTGGCGGTCGGCGAGGTTTTGCAGGGGCGTTACCGGTTGGTGCAGATTGGCAATAGTAGCGCCGAGTTGGAAGAGATCAGTTCGGGACGCCGCGCGACCCTGACGATGGAGGAGCCCAACCCGTCGTGAGAAACAGGCGCTCGATCTTTGCTGGCGGCGGGGAAGCGGGCTATGCGCTGTTGCTCGCGATTTTTTTGGTCGCGTCTCTGCTGTTATTCGCAGCCGTCGCCGCTCCTAATGTGCTTACGGAGGGCCGCCGGTTGCGCGAGCAGGAGGCGATTTGGCGTGGCAATCAGTATGTTCGAGCCATTCGCCTTTACTACCAGAAGAACGGCAAGTACCCCTCGAGTCTCGAAGACCTCACCAAAGCCAATGCGGCAGGTGTCCATTTCCTCCGAAAGGCCTATAAGGATCCGATGAATAAGGCTGACGGCAGCTGGCGGCTCATCTAATGTGACCCCCAGCGGACAGCTCGTCGGCAGCGTCCATTACCACACCTTGCAGGAGATGGCTGTTGCGGCCGCATTCGCGGGACAGTTGCCGGGAGGCGCCGCTGGGTTCGCCAGCCAGCTTTTCGGGCAGGTAAATCAAAATCAAGCGGCAGGTGCGCAGGCCGGCACCAGCGGCCAACCGGGCGGGGCGCCCGGCCAGCAAGGCGCTACGCAGCCGAACCAGGTTCCCGGCGCGCCGCAGTCGGGTGCAGGCCCCAATGGCCAGAACTCGCAAGACTCGTTATTCAGCTCAACGCAACCCGCGCCGCTCGCGGCCGTGGATTCGCCTGTCTTTGGCGGGTCGGTCATCGGTGTGGCCAGCAAAGTCAAGCAGTCTTCGATTGCCGTCTATCAGGGAGGCAAGACATACTTCGATTGGGAGTTTATCTGGAACCCGCTGATGAATGCCAATGGCGGCGTGCCCGGGCAGCAGCTTGCCATTCCGGGGCTGAATGCTCCGTTACAGCAAGGCGCAGCGCCGAATGGCAGCGCCGTGCCGCCCGGTGCCAACGGATTAACCAATGTCCCGGGTGGACCGTTCGGCAGTAATCCCACTGGACCTCAGAACGTAAATCCGCCCATGCCCGGGGGCGAGCCTCAGGGCCAGCCCACCCCCCCGCCTCAGAACTAAGTGACCTTTCGTGAAGCCTAGCGCGCCTGTGCCATCGCTACGCCTGCCGATGCTTGTGTGCGCTGGGCGTTGAGCTGAGAAGTCTTTATCCAATCGACGCCGCTCACGCCAATCGCTCCGGCCGCTCCGCTGGCGAGCACGTAATTGACCTGCTTGCCGTCGATCCGATAGTGCGCAACGGCATAAGTCTGGTCGGACTTGAGCGCGATGAACGTGATCCGGGACGAGCCACCTGTCTTTTCCGGCGCCACATCGCTAACCGTTTGCGCGCGTGCCGCTGCCGGCATGGGACGCTGCATCGGCTGAGCCGCGGCAGGTTGCGGAACCGGGATGGCATCTTTAGAAGAACCAGGCGTTGCCTCCCTGGAGGGTTGCAAAGCCGACGATTCGCCGAAATAGTGCCATCCAGGCTGCAGCATTGCCGATCTTGGGACAACGATATCCTCCATCACACGAAGGGTGAGTTGCGATTCGCCCTTGAGTGCTGGCTGCGGCCCCCGTAAAGGCAAAGTCAACACCTTCCACGGCCAGAGCGGGGGCAATAGCCATTCAGCCACATCGCGCCTGGCATGGCCTTTGCCCTTAATATCGCCCTCCTTATCGGTATGGTAGCTCCGCAACGCCACCACTTTGCTTGGTACCGGCACATCTGTGCTGGGCAGCCCGAGTCGATCAAACTCCAGCTTCAAATATCCTTTACCCCAAAAGTGGCCCGGCTCGCCAGCCGCTTCCATCAGCCGCCCAGCTTTTTGGCGAGCATCGGAGTGGTGTCGAAAAAGATTTTTCCGTTGGCAATATTGCCGTCTGGCTGGACGTCGTACTTAAGAAATACCGGGTGATCTGGATCGGAAACGCAGAAAAAAAGACTCTTTTCATCGACGGATAGTGCGACGCCATTGGGGTATTTGACGGATCCCGATTTGCCGCCGCCGTAATCGATGACGCCGAGATTGAGCCGCACGATTTCGCCGGTGGATCGAACCAGGTAGGCGCTGTTTTCGGTTTCCTTCTTCGGGTCGGCGTCGCGTTGTTCCAAGCCGTAGGGCGGATCGGTGAAATAGAGATTGCCCTTGGTGTCAAAACAGAGATCGTTGGGACTGTTGAGACGTTTGCCTTCGTCGCGCTCGGCAAGAACGGTTTCTGTTTTCCAGTCATTCTCAAGACGGCTGACGCGCCGGTCGCCATGTTGGCACATGACCAATCGCCCCTGGCGGTCGAGCGTAAGTCCGTTCGATCCGGGCTCGCCGCCGCGCGGGGTGGTTCCGGTGTAGCCGCTCGGCTTCAGATAAACGCCGACGCCTTTTTCCGGCGTCCAGCGATACATCGTATTTTGCTTCACATCTGAAAAATTTAAGCCGTCGTGAAACCAGATCGGGCCCTCGGCCCAATCGACGCCTTCGACAAGAATTTCCACCTTGGCATCCGCGGGTAGAAGCTTGTCGATGGCCGGATCGAGCCGGTCGATTGTTCCGAGCACGCCGGCGGCGTTTTTGGCCATCATGGGTGGATTGACATCGGTCGGTAAATTCGGCCCAATCGAAGCCGGCGGCAATTCAGACTGCTGGCAGCCCGCCGCCGCTATTGCCAAAAACAACCCGAGGGAACGCGCGATTTTTTGTTCGTTCATGCCATGAATATAATCAGCGGGCACATCCGCGCCAATCGGATGCGCCGCTCGCTCATTGACCCCACGCCGGACTCCGCCGCCGTTTTACTTCAGAAATCGAAACGATCGATATTTTCCTTCGTGAACGTAAACGGCTTTCCCAACAAAATACTTGTTCCCTTGAATTCGATCTTCCCGATCCTGCCGCCGTCCATTGACGTGTCGCCGGCTTTGAGCTTGCCAGTCTGCAAGTCGTAACCGGCAAGCACCGTCAGATAACCCAGGTCGGCGGTATTCCACAACACAATGTCATCGGTGATACCGGAGTGAATGTACGGCTTGTTGTCGTTAGGGAGGCTGACGCCGATCACTTTCACGTCCGTGCGGCCCGATTGCTTGACCGCCTCGGCGGCGCCGGGGGCGGCGGGGGAACAGATGGCCATCAGCAGCTTCACGTTCGGGTAGGCGCCCATGATCGTGTTGGCCTTGTCGAACGCCACCTGCTGCTTGTCGTCGCACGGTTCTATCGTGACCATCTTGATGTCGGGGTATTTATCGGCCCGGCGAAGTTCGATCTCCTTCTGCCAGGCGATCATATTGGATGCGGTCAGCGATGCGGTGATGATCGCGAATTCTCCCTTGTTCCCCATGACGCGGGCGGCGTTGTCCATCAGCGTATCGCCAATGCCCTGCGGCGTGGCCTGATTGACGAAAAAGTCGCGGGCGTCGGCCTGCGTGTCGGCGTCCCAGGTATGCACCTTGATCCCCTTCTCCTTCGCCTTGCGCAATACTGATGCGATGCCGTCGCCGTTCTCGCAGGCGACGGCGATCACATCCACGCCGCGGGTGATCCACGCTTCGACCACTTCGTTCTGCTTGGCGGGATCGGGATCGGTCGGGCCGTCCCACAGAAGATCGACATTGAGATCCTTCGCCGCCTGCTCTGCGCCCTTGCGGCAGGCGATGAAATAGGCGTTGCCCTTGCTCTTGGGCATCATGGCGATGGTGATTTGCTTGCCGTCCGACGGCTGCGTGCTGCCGAGACTGCGAGGCTGCGCGGCGTGGTCGACGTCCATGCGGCTGCACGTTCTGAGTAAGGGATCGGACCAGCCAGAAATTGCCGCCGGCGATGATGCCGGCGGCGAGCAGAATGACGAAGCTGAGCACCGCCACTTGCGAATTTTTCATCTTGAACTCCTCGTTGCCTTGTGCACTGGTGCGCCTTGACAAAACTCGGTTTGAAATCGACGCCGATGGCGATCAGCAATAACACGCCGGTCAGGATGCTGGCAAGTTCGGCGGGAAGATGCGGCGCCGATCGATTCGCCGGCGGCGAGCAGGAATCCGCCAAGCCATTGCGGGGAGATGATGGATCAGATCGGAAACGCTATCCACAACCGGCGGAGGCAGCTCGGCCAGAAGCAGGCCGTTCTTGAGCAGTGCGATGACGAACAAACCCATCAACGTGCCGATGATGGTTCCGCGCCCGCCGAAGATGGATGTTCCGCCGAGGACGACGGCGGTGATTGCCTCCAGCTCATAGCCGGCCCCGGCATCGGCTTTCACCTGTCCCCAATGGGCGCGAATAGAGAACGCCGGCGATTCCGGCGGCAAGGCCGGAAAGAATATAGGTGAGGCCAATGCGGCGTTCGACGGGAATGCCGGCATATCGCGCGCCTTCCGGCGAATATCCGATCGCGCTCAAGCCCGGCCGATCGTCGAGCGGTGCAGCAGAATCCAAAACCCGATCGCCGCGAGCATCAGCAACGGCGCCTGCGTCGGCATCGGCCCGATATGGCCCTGGCCGAGAAAAATGAAGCCATGCGGGGAAAGTCGGTGTAGTTGCCTGCGCCGCGCGTGATCCCTTCGGCCAGCCCGCGGAAGAGCGACATGGAGCCGAGCGTCACGATCAACGGCGGAATGCGCAATCGCGTGATGAGCAGCGCATTGAGCCCCCCCGCCATGACGGCGAACACGATCGCGACGCCGCCGCGACGCCACAGCGGCATCCCCGCATCGCGCCACATCATGCCCATGACGATCGCCGACAGATCCGAGCAGGGAGCCGCGGAAAGATCGATTCCGCCGGTGACAATGACGGCGTCATGGCCAACGCCAGCAGTCCCAGTTCGACGGTCAGGCGGACGATTTCAAAGAAATTGTCCCAGGTGCGAAAGTTGCCTTGCCGATGAGCGAGAAGATCGACGATTTCGCAGCGCAGCAAGACAAGAGGACGACTTGTTGCGGCTGAACGAGCGGCCGCACGCGCGCAGACGATCGCGGCTTGGTGGCAGGCGGCGGTCGGACGTGGAGTTGTGCGGTCAGCGTGGACATCTAGTTATTCGCTCTCCGTTGCAAGCCGTCGGTTGCCACCGCCAGCAGGATAATCAATCCTTGAATGGCCTTGGCCCATTCCGGCCCGGCCCATTTGGATTGGGCGTGAAAATAGCCGAGGGCCGGGCCGATGGTGGCCAGCAGTGCGACGCCGAGGAGCGTGCCGATAAGCGTTCCGCGCCCGCCGGTGATGGCGACGCCGCCGACGACCACGGCGGCGATCACCGCCAGTTCCATGTCCTTGCCGCGCCTGGGATAGATGGTGATGAATTGCATGGCATTCAGCAACGCGGCGACGCCGGTCAAGCACGCCCATGATCACGAAAACGGTGAACACGACGCGCCTCGGCCGCACGCCGGCGAGCCGCGCCGCTTCCTGATCCGATCCGACGGCATACACCGCCCGCCCGCGCGCAGCCGGCGCAAGTGCCCACCCGAAGACGACGAAGACCAGCAGGGCGATTCCGATCATCAGCGCCTGCCCGGCGATGTTGTGAGTGCCAAACCATTGGAAACTCTGCCGGCAGCAAAACCGTGGCGCCCTGCGTCATCCATGTAGGCGCCGCGAATGATGACCATCGTGGCCAACGTGACGACGATCGACGGCAATCCCATCCCGGCGACCAGGCCGCCGTTGACTGCGCCCATGACCGCGCCGGCGGCCAGCGTTCCCAGATACAATTCCCGGCGCCGGAACATGATGACGGCAAGCCATCCGGCGACGATGCCGCAGACCGAAAATTGCGAGCCGATGGAAATGTCGATGTGGCGGGCGAGAATGACCAGCGTCATTCCGACGGCGGCCACCAGCATCGGCGCGCGCACTGACCCACGTCAGGCGAAACTGCGATTGCGATCCGACACGGGATTGGAAAAATGCGGGACGGATGAAGAACAGCGTGAGCAACAAAGCGGCATACGCCGTCGCGACGGATTTCGCGGAGGTATCGCGAGAAAAATCCGCGGCCTTTCACGAT
>CAVPFR010000043.1:0-63629 GCA_963703785.1 uncultured Acidobacteriota bacterium
TCAATTATCCACTCCAGAAGACGGCCGGCCTATTAGTGAGGGTACCTAATTTGAAGATCCTTCTTTCCGGACCTCTTGCCAGATTAAAGACGCAGCCTCGCAACACGAAATTGAGGTTCGCATCCAATGCTTAATACATGTCTTAAAGCAAGCAAGGGAGACCAACAACTCGCTACTATATATATGAAATGCGGCTACCACTCAAGAGAATCCAACTTCTACCAACTCTTCTAGAATGGACCTCCTCTGGACCAGCAAACTCCAGGAAAGCGACGTCTATGCCCCGCATCCGCCGACTACCACCGTCCGTTGCCTTGTAATTGTCGGCTTGCCGGAGTCCCATACCACCCTCCCCCAACAGTTGCCATAACGTAACGTTGCGCGACACCCAGGGGGCGCGAACTCTGCCCAAGTCTGTCTTTTTGTAGCTTGGTTGCGGCCGTTGACGCCTTCGGTCGTCCTTTTATCTGTTTATTTAGTTGGATAGTGCTCCCTTGTATATCTCGGTTTATACGCCGTCCCGTCCATATTTCTTCGCTTCCGCCCTTGGGCCACAGATTGGTCCGGGTCAATCCATTCATAATGTTACTACCAGCCAAGTTATTATTTCTCTTGTCTCTTGTCGGAGCTCCAGCTTCGGCCGTATGGCCTGTCCCTCAGAGTATCAGCACCGGAACTTCGTCCTTATGGCTTAGCGAGACCATCAAGGTTACGTACAATGGCCAAGTGGTACGGAATCCCTCTTGTCCTGTTTTCGAATGCTCTATTCATGCTGAGAGTCTTTTCAAAATGCAGATGCCTTACACATATGGATATGAGCCGGTGTATCTCAATAGCTATCAGGTCGTACAAGCTGGCGTTTCCCGGGCTCTAGGAGCTATATTTTCCTCAAGCATTGTTCCGTGGAAGCTCCACAAGCGGAACGAGCTCGCGTCGTTTGAACCCCCTCTGCATGGATCCAACAGTTTTTTGTGGTCTCTCCAAATTACACAAACGGGAAAAGACTCGACAAACACCTACAAACCCCTCGCAGGTCAGGTAGACGAATCTTACAACCTAACCATCGGCACCAGTGGCACGGCTCAGATCAGCGCCGTCAGTTCGGTAGGCATACTGCGAGGACTGGAGTCGTTTGTGCACTCTTCTATAAGCACTCCAAAGGGCCTTTCTGGTACACTCCGTATGTGCCTGTTAATATCGTGGACGCGCCAAGATTCCCGCATCGGGGTCTGCTGCTCGATGTTGCTCGCAACTGGTATCCGGTGGATGACATCATCAGGACAATTGACGCGCTTGCGTGGAATAAGTTCAACCGACTCCACATCCACATGACTGACTCGCAGTCGTGGCCTCTGGACATTCCCTCCATGCCTGAACTCTCAGCAAAGGGAGCGTATGGGTTAGGACTGTCGTACTCGCCGGGGGATCTGGCGTATATTCAGCAGTACGCGGCAAATCGCGGCATCGAGGTTATCATTGAGATCGACATGCCCGGTCACATCGGCTCGGTTGTCGCACCCGGAGCTCATTGTGGCGTACGATGCGTTCCCGTACTTCTGGTGGTGTGCTGAGCCGCCTTGTGGCGCCTTAAAGCTCAACAACAGTGCCGTGGACGCCTTCCTGGAGAAGCTCTTTGCCGACCTCCTGCCGAGGGTGTCGCCGTACGCTGCATACTTCCACACGGGCGGCGACGAGCTAACGCGAACGACTCACTCTGGACAGGGGCGTCGATCCAACGACCCGACGGTGCTACAACCTCTAGTGCAGGCCTTTATCGACGCGAACCATGGCAGAATCCGCAAAGCAGGCCTGGCTCCCATGGTTTGGGAAGAAATCCCGCTCACTTGGAACGTGACGTTGGGAGATGACGTGGTTGTGCAGACGTGGCTAGGCGACGCCTCGGTCAAGACTCTGACTAGCAACGGGCGCAAGGTGATCGATTCCAACTACAACTTCTGGGTAAGCTTGTCGATTTTCTCTTCGGATCTCGGGCAAAATCCCTGGATACGCAAGGGCAGGCTTTATCACCACCCAACCCATCCCCCCCCCCCAAAAAAAAACCATCTGGACATAAAGCTAACTTTTCTTTGTTTTATAGTACTTGGATTGCGGACGTGGCCAGTGGCTCAACTTTGACAACGGCGCGCCTTACACCAAATTCTATCCCTTCAACGACTGGTGCGGACCAACGAAGCCATGGCAGCTCATCTATTCGCACGACCCGACGGCAGGACTAACGGCGGATCAGGCCAAGCTAGTGCTTGGCGGAGAGGTGGCGCTCTGGAGCGAGACTATCGACCCAGTCAACCTCGACAGCCTCGTTTGGCCTCGGTCAAGCGCCGCTGGTGAGGTGTTGTGGTGGGCGACAGGACATGGCCGCCCAAAACCGGAGCTTAATGGACGCTGCGCCGCGACTGGCTGAGATGCGCGAACGCATGGTGGCCAGGGGCGTGGCCTCGTCACCTTCGCAGATGATATTCTGCACGCAGGCGAACGTCACGGATTGTTCATACCCGGTGGCGCCTGGGTATTTGAGCAGAAGGACAGACAACATAACAACAGAAAGAAGAGAAATTCAAATCAAAATGGGGCAATTTATGGCGTGGGATGAGCAATGCTAACACGAAGTCAAGAGCAAAGACATGAAGAAAACAAAAGCCCAACAATATTTCCAATTGTATTGGTATTAAAGAATATCAGTGGTTACGGACGTATGATGAGGAATGGACGAACTCCTCCAGCCCCCTCGTTGAACTCGCGGTTGATTCTTATCAATAGCTAGCCACCTCTACCTCACAATGTCTTGTTGAACAAGGCAGGTCATTAATGCACCACATAACTTCTAAGATATCATTTGCAAAATGCAGCAAATAACTTTCGTGGACTCAAACGAAATACACTGATGCAGCGACATAAAGCACGTAAAAGGGAAGGGGACAAGTGAGGGGTTCAGGGGGGTTCACACATACGTTGTGTTGTGTCGATTATTATAACGGAGGTACGGTACTTGATTTTTCGCGACGGTCTTCCTTCTCATTAATTTGTCGGGGGACTCCCTAGCAGATGGGTTGAAGAGGTTTGAGTGCGTGTATTAAAATACTTCTAACTGCGGTTCTTATTTCTGACGCATGAGCAGTCGGTTTCTGTGGCAAGCTTTGTAGCGACATACCTCGGCACAAGGCACCCCCTCCCTTAGGACCAAAATTCGCAACATATCCCCTCTTCCAGAGGTGCACCAACCAAGGATGTTGTGTCCTTGAAATAACCCGACCTCCTTATCCTCACGTCACCCCTCAAGTTACCTAGGGATGCTTCAGTCTAATAAGTATTGCTTGAGTCAGGAGAGATAGCCAAGTCGCATACCGCTCCCGCCGGAGCAACACGAGGACTCGGTTCAATTTTTGTCCCGGTGGCCTTGGATCTTTTATTAATGTGAAGCAACCTGGTCCTCTTCCATTCCAGTCTTCCACTTTCCTTTGTATCTCAGCTTAGTTCACGACGACTAGACGTAACTATGGGCCTGATCGAATCCAAAGGTGTTGTGTCCAGCAATGTCTCTATACAACGGGTGGCTGTGGTAGTTCTGGTTATATACTGCCTCCGATGGATATGGTATCGAATCGACACTCATATCAGAATGACACGCCTCTCTGGTACTTACGGGAAGAGGTCTCTCAAGAGCCTGCGCAAGTGATAGGAAAGTGCTCTGCACGTGCTGTCTGGGGCTATATATAGTGCTCAGAAGCAAGTCATAAATAGGACCTAGTACTTGTTCTTTCTGAAACCAATTGTTGAATAGAATCTCGGCCTTGCTTGTTTGGCGTAAATCATCGAAAGGTAGGAGCATCTCAAATTCAGGCTTTTTCTTCGGCAGTGTGCCCCTGGGAGGGATGGCGTAGCTCGCAAATACATCTGGTCCGGTCGGTTCAAATTGCATCATCAACCTGATATTTGTCGTCTGCACAGGCTCGTCGATTAATAGTGCCAAAAGGTTCCCTAGGGATCGAACTGAGTCAGTGACAGTTTGGAGCGTAGCTGGATGACTGAACTCCAGGGTAAATCGGCTTTGATTCGTCAACTTTGTTTCGACAAGATTGTGTGAGACTTCAAGGTCCGTTGACAGGGTAAGCGTCTTCAACCAAGGCAATTCCGAAACTTGCAGGTTCGGTTTCAATTCCTTGGTGACAAAAAAGCGAACCGTCGCATCGCCGTCACCTGCGGATTGTCGAACTAATTCGCAGGCCGTCCATTCCTCCAGGTTAGTGAATCCGACGACCGCTTCCCTAACGACGGCGCGTGCACTATCGAGATGTGCCCCGACGACGATTTCATTTGCCAATAGATCGATTTCATTGCCATTGGAGCCCCAGTAAAAAGCTCTGAGAACTGTAACGCTCGAACCATTATTGGCGCGGCCAAGAATTACAGGAATTTTGACACTGCCTATGGCATAGGCGGTATTTAGTTCAGCAGTAAATGCCCGGTCTAGTCGCAACTTTATTCGATCGACTGAGTACGAAAGCGTGCCATAGGCAGCTCCGTTAGGATCAGAAGGTAGCCACCAATAGCCGTTCAGAGTAAAGTCCCTGAACATTTCCTCCCCTGCGTACTTCATGTTTGGCTCTCTTAATCGGCCACACAACTAGTAGGTCGCGAACGCGTTTATTTGACGGACATCCTTGAATTCGCAGGCCGACGCCTCGACATAACGTCTCGGGCGTTTCGGACGCTTTCGCAGCGCCGTTGACACAGGGAATAGGTAAACACTAGTCGCCTAATGTTTATCAACAATTCTGCACGGCGGAGCAAGAGGTTTCCAACAGGCATTCTGGACGATTGAGAGGCTACTCGGAAGTAATCCTTTGCTATTCCAGCGCTGGATGAGCGGGAGGGTCCGGCGAGACGAACCTTCGCCGACCGAAGCGCTACATTATGGCCTTTCATTACGACGGCAGTTACAACGTTGAGCACACTCTGTCCCTTTGGTACCAGCGAGCTATCGTTATATGAGCCTGGGTCTGGCAGGCTGCTGGAAGATGGCAGATCATTGCGGGGTGATGCTATCTCGTAGATCGCGGCGAGGGGCCGGGGAGAGCACAGCGGGTGGGCGCCATCCTGCGAAAATCGTCGAGGGGGAAGATCTCCATGAGCTTGCGGACTACGGCCAAGCTAGCGGCGTTCTTCTTGTTCGCACTGGCTGCCGTTGCGCGAGCACAGGCACCGGCGCAGGATTCGACTCCAACGACTGCGTCGCCGGGCACTGAATCCGACTCTCTTCTCGCGGCGGCCACCGCGGGCGATGCACAGGCGCAATTTGCCTTGGGCGATTCTTACTTTGGGGCCCGCTACGTGACGCTCAATTACGCGCAGGCGCTGGCCTGGTACCGCAAATCGGCTGCGCAGGGCTATGCTCCTGCGCAGAACGAGCTCGGCAGCATGTACGAAAACAACTTCGGTCTGGCACAGGATTACAAGCGCGCCGCAAGCTACTACCGCCTCGCAGCAAACCAGGGCTACGCGCTCGCGCAATTCAATCTGGCGGGTCTGTTCGAAGCTGGCCACGGCGTGCATCGCGATTACAAGCAAGCCCTCGATTGGTATCGTAAAGCGGCCGACCAGAATCTCCCGCAAGCCGAAAAGGAAATTGGCTACTTTTACCAGTGCGGGTACGGGGTGAAGCAAGACTTTGCCCAAGCCCATGCCTGGTATCTGCGTGCCGCTGGGCACGGCAACTCCGACGCGGAAAATCAGCTAGGCTACATGGCGGGGGAAGGATGGGGCCAGCAGCAGAATTACGCCGAGGCTCTTTCCTGGTATTACAAAGCCTCGGAACATGGCAACGCCCAAGCCCAGGAGAACATCGGCTACATCTTTCAACATGGCACCGGCGTCTCTACGGATTACGCCAAGGCTATGTCCTGGTTTGACGAAGCCGCGGCCCAGGGCAACGGCGACGCGGAGAACCAGCTCGGGTGGATGTACCAATACGGGCAAGGCGTGCAGCAAGACGATGCTTGGGCCTTGAGTTGGTACCAATTGTCTGCCGCCCGGGGCAATATCAATGGCGAGAGGAACCTCGAATCATTTACCGCGGATCTCGAGGAAGATGGGACGGTGCAAAATGCCTCGGCGGCTCGCCATGATGCTGCCATCGAGCAGGCTCAGCGCTGGGCGAACATCCAGGACCTTCAGCATCGCATTGACCGGGTGGAGACCGACGCCCTATACCAGGACGATCTCGTCGACCAGCTCAAAGGTATGAGCAAAGGCAAAAAGGATGTAGTCAGCAAACTTTTTACGGCCATGGGAGACGTCGGCGCCGTGAAGTACCAGATCCTGGCTGCCAAAGACCGCGATGAAGCGGCAAGCCTCCGCGACCAGCTAGTTCAACTCGAGAATCAGACCCAGTCCTTCCCCCAGGCACGCATTCCCTAACGTCATCCAACCCGGATGGAGGTGGACTCCACCGGAGTACGTTGTCCCACGCATCCTTGGCAAGATCACGCGTTCACTCGCCGGGCCGAAGCTGGCGGCGCAGGACTCGGCACAACCGCCATCAGCAGGCAGCTTTCGCTGAAGACTCTCCTTAGCCCCTACGTCCACGACGCGCCCGTGAATTATGCGGGGGGAGGCGTTTCGGTCGCGCAAATCCGCAAGGGCGCGGGTTACGTGGCCGAGCTTCAGCGCGAGATGGACCGCACGCGCCGGGAACGCTTGCAATCGCTTGGCTTTGAGCCAGCGGCCGCGTCCCAAATGTCTGCCTATCACACGAAAAACTTCATGTGAAGGAGCACTGGACACGTCGAGGCATGGCTTGGCCAGGGGCGCACGTTGACCGGGCGTTTGGCGTTGCAGTACGCTTGGTCTCCGCCCGCGAGAAGTTTCGAGCGGCGCGGTACACCCGGTAAGCCAGCTAATCGTCATGAACGAATTCGAGCACAATTCAAGTCCAAGATTCGCATTGCGAAAGGAGTGCCATGCCCAAGAAAGTCGATCCACTCAATAAAAAACAGTACGGTGCGGTAACGGCAATGCTCACGGTGGCCGACGTGAAAGCGGCGGCCAACTTTTATCAAAAGGCATTCGGCTTCACCAAACGGTCCATGATGAATGGACCGGACGGGAAGGCGATCCACGCCGAGCTGACGCTGCGAGGCACGACGCTGATGCTGAATCCGGAGGCGCTGCAGATGGGTTCGCGCGGAGCGAAGGCACTGGGCGCTTCGCCGACGACCTTGTATCTATTGACGGAGAGCGTGGACAAGGCGGTGGCCAAGGCCGTCAAGCTGGGCGCCACGCTCAAGGGAGAGGTGATGGATATGTTTTGGGGCGACCGCACGGGAACATTGGTCGATCCCGAGGGCTACATGTGGATGGTCTCTACACACATCGCCGAACCCACCCCGAAAGAGATGCAACAGAAGATGAAGGAACAGATGACGCAAATGGCCAGCCAGCAAGCGGCGCGGGCGGCGAGCGGGTCCTGAGCGGGATCGCTGGGGCTGTGCGGTCCTTAATTATTTAGTAAGGCCGCTCGGGGCGAAAAGCCCCACGCGTAAAACCGACGCGCGCACGGGTGGCGAAAGGCAGCACCTCGTCTAGGCGGAAGCGGGGCGATGCGCCTTGAGGAACGAGTGTATCTGGCGCACGGCCAGAGGAATGCGCTCCTTGGGTTCCTTCCACGGGAACAGGCTCACTTCGGCCTTTGGCGCGAGCATGGCGGACTCCATGGCGACGGCGTAGGGATGCGCCGGGATATCGTCCGGCAGGATCAGCACCGGCGTCTGGCAATTGCGCACGAAATCGCGCGTCACGGTGAAGACGAAGTCGTTGTCGTTGCGGTACATCTTGGTGAGATATTTCTGGACCATGTCCATGGTGATGTCGGGCCGGCGCTTGACCAGATCCGGTCCCCAGCCGGTCATGCTGCCGTCATACATCAGCGTGGGCATCTCCGGGCGAAAGCCGACGGGTTGCGCCAGCACGGCGGCGACCACGCGGTTGGGCACGCGCTTTATCAGGTTCCAGATGAACGGGCCACCGATGCAGAAGCCCATCACCACGAACTTGTCGACACCCAGATGATCCAGCACGGCGAGTTGGTCGTCCGTGTGTGAATCCCACGGCCGGTCGATATCGAGCGGACCCGAGGACTGGCCGGGGTTGGCGTTGCGCAGGTCCGAGGCGATGCAGCGGTACTCGCCCTTGAACTCCTCGATCGGCGTTAAAGGGGTTCGCCAAGCCGGCGATCACCGAGTTCAATCCGCCGCCAGGAATCAGCAACAGCGGGAAGCCCGAACCGGCCTCCTCATAGTGGATGCGAACGGGACCTTTTTCGTAGAAGGACATGGCGGCTGCTCCTTTCCCTGTCTGTTTGCCAAAGAGGCGCTGCGCGGCGGCCATCGCGGTGGCGGCGGCGCCGGTTTCCAATATTTTGCGTCTAGTGGGATCCATGGGCGGCGTCCTCCTTGATTATTGTGGCTTGATCCATTGTGGTGGCGGTGCGAGTGAATAGCACCGGCCGCCAGAGAAATCCGGTGAATTTTCCCTAACACCTGATGCGCAATCTTATAGCACAGGTTCTTAAGGCGCTGAAGGGGGGCGATGAGACGGGGCGGGGCGGCTCTAGCTTTCCAGTCTGTATCTGGTGGATGCCAGGGTGTACAGGCGGCGCCAGAGGAGGCGGTTGATGGCGAGGACGATGAGGGCCATGAGCATGGTTGCGAGGAGAAGCACGGGATAGTTCCCCTTATCGGCCGCGTCGCTGACGACGGCGCCTAATCCGGTGGTCGAGTAAGTGCGGCCGTTCAAATGGAAGTATTCGGCGAGGATGCTGGCGTTCCAGGCGCCGCCCGAGGCGGTGACAAAGCCGGTGATCAAGTAAGGAAAGATTCCCGGCAAGATCAGCTCTCGCCATCGTTCCCACCTGCCGAAGCGGAAAACGCCGCAGACTTCCTTCAAATCCGTGGGCAAGGCGATCGCTCCGGCGATGACGTTGAACAGGATGTACCACTGGGTTCCGAGAAGCATGAGCACGATGGACCCGATTGCCAAGCCGCCGCCGACGCGGGTGAGAAGAAGAACGATGATGGGAAACAGAGCCGTGGCGGGCACGGAGGCGATGACTTGAACGATGGGCTGGATCGTGGCCGACAGCCTGGCGTTCAAGCCGATCATGACGCCGGCGGGAATGGTCCAAAGTCCGGCGAGCAGCAGAGTCAACTCGACGCGCAGGAAAGTGGCGCCGCCGCCGACGAAGATGCCGCGCAGCTCGGAGCGGGTTACGGACACTACGAGGCCGCTCATCTTCACGACGGCATAGGCGACGGCAAGCACAGCCGAGGCCGCGATTGCGTAGGAGAGCCAGCGGGCCCCGCTCGACGCGGGACGATCGTCGCGACGCCGCGCCCAGTTTCGGGCCAGGCGCAGATTCAGGTATTCACGCGCGGGGTTGGCGAAGAGCTGGCCAACCAGCGGCAAAACCCGCGAGCCCCTCAGCAGATCGAGAACAGCGGAGTGCGGAACCTGCGCTCCGCCGACCTGTTCGAACTTGAATTTCTCCGCCCAGGCGATCACGGGGCGCCAGATGAGCTGGTCCATGGCCACGATTACGGCGATCATGACTCCCAGGCCCCAGACGATTGCGCGCGTGTCCGCGGCGTTGGCGGCGGTTTGCAAGTAGGAGCCCAGTCCGGGAATGCGGAAGTCCCGACTTCGCCAAGACGAACATCTCGCAGGCAATCAGGTAGAACCAAGCTGTGGCCACGGAGACCATGGAGTTCCAGACGAGTCCGATGGCGGAAAAGGGAAGCTCCATTTGCACGAGCTTTTGCCATGGACTCCAGCGATACACTTCGGCGACCTCGTGCATTTCGCGCGGAATGGACTTCAGCGAGGAATAGAAGCTGAAGGTCATGTTCCAGGCCTGTCCGGAAAAAATCAGCAGGATCGAACCAAGCTCGATCCCGAATTGCCGCCGCGGGAAAAGGGCAACCATGGCCAGCATGACGCCGGGGAGAAAGCTCAATACCGGGATGGACTGCAAGGTATCGAGCAGCGGAATCATGACGCGTTCGGCCTTGCGGTTGTAAGCCGCGATATATCCGTAGGCGACGCTGAAAATCAGGCTGATGAAATAGGAGATGGCGATACGAATGACCGAAAACATGGCGTAAGCGGGCAACGCTGCCGGCCGCAGATCGATTTCGGCTTGGGCGGTAACCGGAGTGAACCAATAGCGCGCCACCGCGAGAAACGCATAGAAGACGGAAAAGGCGGCGAGAAAAATCGGCAAGTCCTTGAGGAGCGACGGGGCGTTGTGGGGAAAAAGCCCCCAGGCGAGGGCATTAGCAGGCGGCGGTTGCTGCGGCTGGTCGAGCGGTTTCATGGGCGACTTCATTTATCCGCCAGAACGTCTTCGCCGTGGAGCTTTGTGTCGGAGTGCAGCCGGAGATTGTCGCTTTCAGGATCATAGGTAAAGATCTCGGCATAGCGCCCCCAGTTCAGGGCTGTCTCGAGCTGCTTTTCGACTTCCTTTTCGGTGAAGTGTTCATCCAGAAGGTCGTGGAAAAATTCCAAGGGCATTACGTGATCGGACCGGGCATCGAGCGCCGACTTCATTCTTTGGAGAAGGATTACGTGACCGAGCGCCGCTTCGCGGAACAGGGATTTGCGGCTGGAGATGCCGGCGCCGGCGAAGGCCCGGCCCTCGGGCGTGACCTTCACGTCGCCCTCGTGAGCGGCGGCGAAGCCGAGCAGGGTTGCCCCTTCGACGATGGGGAGGAGGTCGTCGACCTCGAGAAGAAGCTCCTCGGTCACGTGGTAGAGATCCTCTTCTCCGCCGCGATCGATGAGCAACTCGAGCAATCCCGCGATGCTGCCCGGCCTGGAGTGAGGAAGCATCTGCCAGCCGGGCATGGCCTGAGCGGCCTCGGGCGCAGGCGGAGCAAGTTGCAAGCGAGGCTCAGTCATGACTCTGTAGACGTAATCGACATAAGTAAGAAATGCCGCGGACTTTCGGTTCCTGGGCTGGGCCAATGGGACCGAGAAATCGGCGCGAATCGTGGCTGGGTTGGTTCCCAGGACAACAATGCGATCGGCGAGCAGCACGGCTTCTTCGATGTTATGGGTGACGAGGAAAATGCTGCGGGTGGAGATCTTCTTCTGCGACCAAAGCTCGATCAACTCGCGACGCAGGTTTTCCGCGGTGAGGACGTCCAGCGCGGAAAAGGGCTCGTCCATGAAGAGGATTTCCGGGTCGACGGCGAGCGCGCGGGCAAACCCCACGCGCTGCTTCATGCCGCCGGACAACTCTTTCGGATAGGCCGTTTCGAAGCCTTTCAGTCCCACGGAATCGAGAGCCTTGAGCGCCTGGGCGTGCCGCTCAGGGTGCGCGATACCGCGAGCGAGAAGGGGCGCCTCCACGTTTTCAAGCACGGTAAGCCACGGAAATAGAGCGAAGCTCTGGAAGACAATGGCGACATTCGGAAACGATCCGTGCAAAGGCTGTCCGTGCCAAAGGACTTCTCCCCTGGATGGGGAAATCAGCCCCGAAAGCATTCTCAATATCGTGGATTTGCCGGAACCCGAGGGACCGAGCAGCGCGAAAATCGTATTCGGTTCGATCGACAAGTCCATCGGCGCGACGACCTGAATCTCTCTCCCTTCGGGCTGCTGAAAATACTTTTCGATTTGCCGCGCCTGGATAATCGGCGACGGCGGCACATGCGGGGCTGACGCCGGTTCTTCCTCGATTTCGACCGGCTTCGACGCGGACGGCGCAGTTTCCAGATGCGCGTCATCCAAGGTTTTCATGACGTGTTGCCAGGCCTCTTCGGGAAGCGCATCGAGGAACTGGTAGCGCTCGCCGGGGTCCATGGCGTCGATAATGGCGGCGAGTTCCTGGGCCTTGAGGAAATAGAGCAGGGCATAGGCGTGGAAATAGGGGAATTGGCCCACCAGATTGGCCGCGAGGTGCGTTGGGAGACGGCGAAACAGGAGCCGCTGTTGATCGAAGGGCAGAGCCATTACGGCATTCGCGGCCTGCTCGGGCTTGAGGCGGCCAAGGAGCTCGGCGGTAGCGGCCCAACGAATCTGGGAGATCAAATCGCGGAGTTGCTGAACGAGTTCAGCCATGATGGCCGGACTAGCCTACTACAGGTTCAGCCGGCGCCTGAGGAACAGGACTTGAAAGCCAAGCGGTGTGTGAACGTCTTATTTGAGGCGGCAGCACAACGTTGCATCCGCGCCGCGTGGCCCCTAGAAGGTTGCGCGCAGCGCGAACTGAACCTCGCGGGGAGTGCCGGTTCCAACCGGGCCTGTGTTCACCGTCGTAATGATGCTGCCGAAGACTCCCGGGCCAGCCGAGAAATCCGATTGCGGCGGGCCATACTGCGGGTGATTGAAAATGTTGAAGATCTCGGCGCGAAACTCGAGCCGAGCCCGTTCTGACAGCGAAATGTGCTTCACAGCGCCAAAATCGACCTGCCATGCGCCAGGCCCACGGGCCAGATCGCGTGGCGCATCACCGAATGTTCCCACGGCCGGCACGGCAAACGCCGCCGGATTGATCCACTGGTTGACCGTGGCGCCACCCGGCGGGATGAGCGAGACTCCGGGCACGAGATCAGGACGCTGATCGGTGGTGTTGCCATCTGGCACGTTCGAAGACGAACGGTCCACCGTAACGTTCACGGGGAATCCCGTGCGGGCCATTGCCACGGAAGTCAGTTCCCAGGAGCCAACGATTCCGCGCCATACGCCGGGCTGATTCGCGTATCGTTTGCCCGGGCCGAAAGGGAGTTCATATGCCGCATTGGCATTGAAGACGTGGCGCACGTCCCAGATGCCGGCGGCGCGCTCGCAAGATAGGCAGGCGACATTCTGAGCCACCAGGGAGTCTCCGTCGCCGCTGCCATCGGAGCCGTCATCGATTTCATGCGCCCACTGGTAATTGGCAGACAGCAAGAAGCCGTGCGAGAAGGAGCGCTTCAGCGCGAGGGAAAGCGCCTGAAAGCTGCTGTCGCTGATGTTGCCGCGCCAGCTCACTTGCCCGAAGGCCGGGTAAGGACGAGTGCCGGTAAGCGGGTTAACCCCATTCACTTCGGAAAGGGTGAGTAGATGCGCCCCTTCGCTCCCTACGTAGGAGACAGTCGCGGCAAAGTCCGCCGGCAGGGCGCGCTGTACCGACAGGCCCCATTGCGTGACCAGCGTGTCCTTGCGCAGCCGGTCATCATCGCGCGGAGAGATAATACCGGTGGTGTCCGCCAAAAACGGGTCAATCGGGTAGGTAAGCGCAGGAATCGTTTTGTTCGATAGCGAATAGCCGTAAACCTCATTGCTGATGGGAAGGTTTTGGTCATCCAATTGGCCATCCTCGTGGTAGGTTCCAAGCCCCGCACGAATCACGGTGCGCCCGCCGCTACGCGGGGTCCAGGCCAGGGCGACGCGCGGATCGAAATCGCCGTAATTCGGTTGCCCGAAGCTGGCGCCAACGTCACAAAAGCCTTGGGGTCCGCAGGTGGCGAAATCGAACGGATTGGCGCGGCCGAATACCTCGTGAAAGATATTGAAAAAACTGTAGCGTGCGCCGACGTTGACGGTGAGGTTCGGGCGCCACTTAAACTCATCCTGCAGGTATCCGTAGTACTGCGTCTTGCGCAAGCCGTTGACGGGCAAGGCGCCGGTAAGAGTAGCGGTGCTGACTTGGTCTGCCGCAAAAGTGGCCGCGGAGGCGAAAGAAACCGTGCCGCTGGCTGAATTTCCTTGGTTCAGTTGAACGCGGCGAAGCTCCACTCCCGCTTTCAGCGTGTGTTGTCCCTTCACCCAAGTGAGGTTGTCGATTGCGGAGAAGGAGTTGCCTGCCGCGATGCTGGCCTTGTCGTTGTTCAGGCTGGTAAAGCCCGACACGGCGAAAGAGTAAAGCGCTCCCGTTTGATTGAGATTGGTGGTGTCGGCGGTGCTGCGGTTAAATCCGAATTTGAACTCGTTCAGCAGCGATGGAGAGAAAATATGCAGTCCCTCAATGACGGCGTTCACCGGAGAGGAAGTGAGCTGCTGTTGATCCTGGAGATATGCGCCCGAACTGGCCAGCGGGGCGGCGCTGAGCGCTTCATCAATGTTGGCGCGAAGGAATACCGTGGTTCTGTCCGAGAAGCGATGATCGACGCGGAACATGCCGGAATCCTCGTGCACGTTCTGGCTGCCTTGGCCAATCCATTGAGCGACGGTAGGGCTGACCAAACTCTGCCCTTGGGGATAAGCGTTGAGAATCGGTAGCAGGACTGGCGATTCCGCCGCCACCTGGGCGCGGAAGGAGTCGCTGGGCACAAAGCCGAGCAGCGTCTGGCCGAGGACCTGCCGGTATCCCTCGTAGGCGACGAAGAAAAAGGTCTTGTCCGTGGCGATAGGACCGCCCAAAGCCCCGCCGAATTGATTTAAGCGAAAGGGCGGCTGCGCGGGATTCGCGGTATTCACGGGAACGGGTACTTGGGCGTCGAAGGCGTTATTCCGAACGAATTCAAAGACGTCGCCGTGGAACTGATTTGTGCCCGAAGGAGAGGTGACGGCGAGTTGAGGACCGCCCGTGGCACCCGCTTCCGGGGTCGCCAGCATAGAGTTGACGCGAAACTCCTCGATGGTGTCGAGTGGAATGGCAAGGCGAACGTAAGGCTGCTGGGCTTGATTAATAATGTTGGTGGCATCGACGCCGTCATAGGTGAAGTTGTCGTCGTCACGGCCCCGGCCCGCAAATCGAATGGAACGCTGATTGCTGCCTCCCGTATCAACCGCTCCGGGCGCCAGCGCGGTGAGAGTGGCCCAGTTGCGGCCATTTAAGGGCAGCTCTTTCACTTGCGCCGGCTCAATGGCGGCGCCCAAGGCATCGGAGGTTTCATCCAGTTGCTCACTACTGCCGGAGACCTCGATACGCTCGGTCCTTCCGGAGACAGCGAGCGTTACGTTTAGCGTTCGAGTTTGTCCAATCGTTTGGGTGACGTTGGTAAAAGTGAGATCCTCAAAACCTGTGAGCGAGAAAGTTACTGTGTAGGTTCCCACAGGCAATTCCGCAAGGTCGTAGTAGCCGCTGGCGGAAGAGACCGCCTCGCGCAGCAACTTCGTATCGTCGTGCAGGGCAGCAATATGAACTCCCGGAACAAGACGCCCCGAAGAATCGGTGACCGTGCCGTTCAAGCCTGTGCGGTCAACCTGTGCGCGGACGGCCGGCACAAGGCAGGCCTGCAAAAGAAAACAAAAAAGAAGGCTGTAGCACAGCCTAACGAATCGTCCCAATCGAGAGAAAGCCATGCCGCCTCCTTGAAAACGCGACGCGGATTACGATCCCCCTGCTTTCCCGAGTTACAGGACGCGCAGGGTAGCATTGTTTGCGAAGGGGAGAACGGCTCGCACTACGCCACGGTTCACCGGCCACTCGCCACGGGGTAGGGAAGCTAATTCCGATGCGTTTCTAGACATGCTCTTTTCGGTTAAAACTTTATGAATTTCGAGGGCTCGCATCCGCCGCGCGAATAAAAAGCCCTCTCCCCGGTGACCGGGGAGAGGGCGGTTGCAATCGGAACGTGTTTTATTTGTCGTCGTTGTCGTCGTCGTGGTCGACCTTCGAGAACCGGGTCTTGGCCGCTGGAGCAGCCGTTCCTTTTATCCCTTCCCAAAGGATCTTGTTGTAGAGTTCTTTCGGAACGCGGTCTTCTCCCGAGAAGTCGAAGTTGCGGGTTCTCGCTGCCCAGTACTCCGCGTCATGAGTTGGCTTCAACTTGGGACCGGCGGCGAAAACGACGGTCTTCGGATCCAGACCCAAGCCTCCTGCCTGTGCGATCGGAGCAATAGGCTTGGTCAGAATAGGACTCAGGAGGGTTGATGCCACGGCGTTGAATGTCCACTTGCCCGAACTCTTTATGTCGAAGAGATCGGCCATGGGTTGCGCGTAATAGGTGTTCAGATTGAGGTGTTCTGTGCCGAAGATGTCCTCGATGGTGCGCAGGACGCTGGGCTGGCTGTAGCGGGTGCTGACTACGGCGTGCTGCTTCACGTAGGGGCCAACGAAGTAGGTTGTGGCTCGATGCGAATCCACGTGGTCCGCTCCGTCCTGTGAGTCATCTTCGATGATGATGATCAGGGTGTCTTTCGCGTACGGACTATTGGCCACGGTTTGGACCAACAGTCCGACAGCGTAATCGTTATCCGCCTGCTGGAGTTCCGGCGTGTTCACTCCACCCAGGTCCGTGCTGAAGTTTCCCGTATGATCGTGACTGAGACCTCGGATCATCTCCAGCGAAGGCAAATTGCCGTTCTTAACGAATTCGCTGAAACTCCCGGTTCCATTCGGTGAACCTCCAAACGTCCGGGTAGGACTGATCGTAGGCGCGGAAGTACGGATCGTAGAAGTTGTTTTGATAGATCAGTTGATTGGCTGCCGTCGTTTGGATGACTTTACCTTGGTTATAAGGATCAGAGATTGGGTTTCCGGTAGTAAGATTTCCGGTATCGGTAATCTTGCCCGGGGTATTGGCCATCCATCCGTAGTTACGAACAGTTCCGCCGGCGTGCAATACAGCGTTGAAGATGTAGCCGTCCTGATAACCCGTTGGGCCATCGGTAGCAGCATGGTCGCCATCACCGGCTAAAATATTGGGCGTTCCGCCGCTGAGAGATGAAGTAGCATTGCTGTAAGGCGTGGTTGCGCCGGTTGGGTCAAAGAAGAAGTCGCGTCCGGCCGTTGTATTGAGGTTGGAGGGAATATTGCGGTTTTGACCTTCGCCCTCATACGACAAGCCGCGATTGACGCGTGCATAGTTCTCCTGCTGCGTGATCGTCTCGGTGTTGGTGACACGTCCGCGCATGGACCAGGACCAGCCGTCCATCGAGCCGTCTCCTGGGTCCATGAAGTTGTCTATCGTGACGAAATTCCGCGCTATGCGATGGAAGTCGGGGTGACGCCTTCCCCGAAAAGGGCCAGGGAGGCATCACCGTTGGAACCATTGTGCAAATCCCCGAGAATCTGATCGAAGGTGCGGTTTTCCTTTACGATGTAAATGACATGCTTGATCTTGGAATGAAGGAATTCCATCACTTTTTCGTCTGATTCGGACTCTTTCTGCTCGTAACCGTTATTGGACGCTACCAGTGAGGTCAAATCCCAGACACCTTCGTCATGCGGAACCTCAGCGCTCACCAAGGTCGCGTGCTCCAGCTGAAATTGATACTCATTGTTCGAGTTCAGCTCGGCCGATTCCTGCGCGTTGGTTTCCGGAGGATCGACCTGTTTGAATGTGATGACGGACATGTTGCCATATCCGTACAAGGGGTTCGGGCCCGTGTCGTTCTTGCCGTTAACGATATACATCCAGCTGCCATCGGCGCTAAATGCCACATCGGTCGGGTCATAGGCAGTCGGGAGAAGGCCGACAGTCTCGAAAGCCCATGGACCTGTCAGTGGTATCACAGCGATGGAATTTGAACCCGCATTCACCGCATAGAGCGTTTTATTTGCGGCATTGACGGTCACAGCCGTGGGCGCCGCGCCGGTGGTGTTCTTGGGGAAGTCCAGACGCCAGGGACCTCGCGTGTCAATCTTGTGCGTAATCATGTTGGTGACCGTGTTAATGACAGCAACCTGGTCCTGATTATCCTGCGCGACAAATAGCGTTGAGCCATCTGCGCTCAGAGTCATGCCATTCGGGTTTCCATCTGTGGAGATCCGGGTAACTACTTTTCTGGTGCTGATATTGACTGCGACGACTTCACGATCACGATCGCAGCCCACATAGGCGATGTTGCCCTTCAACACCACGGAGTACGGAAAGGTGCCCCCCTTGGTGCCGTTCGGGGCGCCTGAAGCGAAGGGCCGTAGATCGATGTCCGGGGGTATGACTGTTTTGGTTGCTGTGCTGATTAGGCTAATCGAATCGTTGTAGTTGTTAGCCGCGACAAGGGTCCCGCCGTCGGCGGTAATGGCGAGTCCAGCCACGTTGGGCTCGACGGAAAGGCCTAGGCCTTTCTGATTGGCGGCGTTTGATACACACCCGTTAGGAGCGTGGCCAAGCATGATCGTGGCGTTGAGTACGAAACTGCCGCCGGTCTTGGTGTAGGCGTACACCGCGTCGTCACATCCGCCTGCGGCATACAGCGTCTGGCTGTTTGGCGCCCACACCAAACCGACGTGCGCATTGGTCTGCTGGAGAACTTGTTTCAGCACGGGCTTGGTCTTGTTCGCGCCTGCAACGTCGTAGAGAAATATGAACTGCGTGGAAGCGGACTTGTCGACCACGCCGACGTTGCAACCCGTGGTTCCAGGTTCGCAATTGTTGCGGAAGTACAGGGAGTTCATTCCCGCTGTCAGGATGGCCAGGGTCGTGCCATCCGGGCTGACAAGGGCTTTTACTGCCTCACCCGCAACAAAGTTCGGATAGTTCGTACTGAAATACGGCAACTCGAAGCCGGGCTTCAGATCCTGCTGCACCGCGTCCTTCAACGCCGTTGGCGTGATAAACAGACCTGGTGGCGTCGGTGACTGTTTATCGTGATCGTTATCACGATCATCGCCATCAGGCCGCCCGTTGTTTCGCGTCGACGACTTCTTATCATCATCGTCGCGGTTAGGCCGCCCGTTAATTCGCGCACTAACGAGACCGGCAAAGAGCAGAATGGTACAGGCGAAAGCAATCGTCTTGAACAGTCCCTTGAATCTGACCATTGTCATGCTGTGATTCCTTTCCTTCCGCGAGTTTTCTCACGAGGGACGTGAGGGTACGCCGCGTGCTTTTTGAACGTTGAACCGCAGAGTCCGGCGCCTAGCCGACGCCGGGTCCTACAGGAAAACCGAGGAGACCGTAATCCCAATTCATTTCTAAGCGTTGGTTTTCTGGTTAACGCTCCATGAATTTTGTCGCGAGCCACGCAACTGTTTGCGAAACCCCTTTTCGCGAAACCATGGATGCGCAGGCCCCGTAGTGAGTCGCGGGTGTCATAATGGGAAAAGCTAGCCGCTCGTCTGCTAGCCTGAGTGGGAATTGACGATGCTGTAATATAGGCGTATTGCTGGGCTTACAAATTGGGGATGCTCGAGCGTTGAAGAGGATGACAGCATGAAAAGGAAAGAGAAAGAATCGGCGATTCGGCGGCGAGAGTTCATCAAGCTGGGCGCGGGGGCTGCGGGCGCCGCGACGCTGGGCACTGCGATGAGCACGCTGAGTGCGGGGGCATTGTCCGCGCAAACGGGTTCGGCGCAGACGGCTTCGTCGCAGGGAGCGTCGACAGCGGCATCGCAGGGAGTTCCGTGGTGGGCGGCGCGTCCCGAGAAGGGCAAAGTGGGGCAGCCGGCGGCGATCGACATGCACTCGCACTGGTCGCCAGCGCCTTACGAAAAAGCCCTGGCCGATATTGTCGGACAGCCCGTCACCAATCCATTTCCGCTCAATTACGATCTAGACAAGCGGCGTCAGTGGATGGACGAGCATGGCGACCTCATGCACTGCCTGACCCTCTCCGGCCAGATGCCGTGGCAGAGAGTTTCCGCGCAACAGGGCGCGCATCTCGCGCAGGTCATCAACGACACGGGCATTCAAGTTCACCAGAAATATCCGGACCGCTTTGTCGTCGGCGTGGAGTTGCCGATTCTAGACTCCGAACTGGCCCTGAAGGAGCTGAACCGCGTGGCGGGACAGCCCGGCGTGCGCGCGGTCCATCTGCCGGATTCCATCGAAAGGCGCGATTACATATTCGATCCACGTTTTGCGCCCGTGCTTGCGCGCATTGAAGCGCTGAAGTTGCCGATCATTTTTCACCAGATGGATGGCGTGCCCAACAATTACGGCGGCAGCAGGACGGTCGGTCCGCCGGATCTCGCCGCCTGTATCGACGCTCCCATCGAGCACACTTTCCTGGCGGCCAAGTTCATTTACACCGGCACACTGGATAAATATCCGAACCTGCAAATGGTGTTGCCGCATGCGGGCGGCGCCTTCCCTTACCTTGCCGGGCGCGTCGAGCATTTCCTCTTTCATATGGCGGACCACAGCACCAAGATCCAACATCCGTTCCGCGACTATTTGCGGCGATTCCATTACGACTATCTGATCTATTATCCCGAGGCGTTCCGCTTCCTGATGGTCATGGTGGGACCCGACCGCATCGTGGTGGGCACGGATAACTTCGCCGCGAAGGATGTGGAATATCCCAGCGCCGTCCTGGACCAATTCAAACTTCCGGCCGCCGACCGCGAGCGCATCTTGAAGGGGAACGCGATGAGGCTCCTTCACCTATAGGCAATGCAAAGGATGTCGGAAGGTAGCCCGATACCCCGGCCGGTTGCCCCCACCGCGTCTCCTTCTGATCGATGTGCTACTACGTGTTACGGCGTGTTATTTCGTGTTACTTCGTTAGTCTGCCGACGCGCGGTAATTTCCGGAGTAGCCGACAATCCATTCAGAATCACTGCATCGGCTGGAATCTCCTAGCGGAACTATAATGACGCGCACTCGTTTCTCTCTAAAGTTAAATTCGGGCCGTCTGAAAGTCAGTCGCTGCGCTGCGTGGGCGGAACGGGCGAGGTGCTCTGCTGCTTAGAACGGAGGCATCCATGCAGAAATTGCTAGTAGAAACGGCGAATCGCGCGGACCGATACATCGCGGGGATTGCCAATCGGCGGGTCGCACCGTTGCCTGCGGATGTAGCCCGGTTAGAAACCCTGGGAGGGCCGCTGCCTCAATTGCCATCGGATCCCTCGGAGGTCTTAGCATTACTCGATGACATCGGGTCGCCTGCGACGGTTGCAACGGCTGGAGGCCGCTATTTCGGATTCGTGATCGGTGGCTCGCTGCCTGCGGCACTGGTGGCCAACTGGCTGGCGGGAGTGTGGGACCAGAATGCCGCAATGCAAGTGATGTCTCCTGTGGCGGCGAAGTTGGAAGAAATAGTCCTGGACTGGATCGTGGACGTGCTGGGTCTGCCGTTCGGAGCGGGGGCGGGATTTGTTACTGGCACGACCATGGCAAACTTCTCAGCCTTGGCCGCGGCGCGGACCGCGCTGCTGAAACGTGCAGGATGGGACGCTGAGGAGGACGGATTGTTTGGAGCGCCGCCGATTCATGTGGTCGTGAGTGATGAAGTTCACGTTTCGGTGCTTAAGGCGCTATCGATGCTTGGGCTGGGGCGTTCGCGAGTGACGCGGGTTCCGGTGGACAACCAGGGACGGGTACAATTGGACGCACTGCCTCCCCTCGACGATCAGACGATTGTGTGTGTTCAAGCGGGAAACGTAAATAGCGGCGCGTTTGATCCCGTGGGGGAAATCTGTACCCGTGCGCATCAGGCAGGTTCCTGGGTGCATGTGGACGGCGCCTTCGGGCTCTGGGCAGCCCTCTCGCCGCTTTACGCACCTTTGCTAGCGGGCGCGGGCTCTGCCGATTCTTGGGCGATTGATTGCCATAAGTGGCTGAACGTGCCCTACGATTCAGGCGTCGCAGTGGTGCGGACGCCGGAGTACCTCCGCACCGCCATGACGCTGAGTGCCGCCTATCTGACGCCGAGCGGTGGGCGCGAACCCTGGAACTACGTGCCGGAAGCGTCGCGACGGGCGCGCGGGATCGAGTTGTGGGCAGCGATGCGCTCACTCGGACGCAGCGGGTTGCGGGAGATGATCGAGCGAAACTGCCGCCAGGCGAAAGTATTCGCGGAACGTCTGTGCCAGGCGGGGTTCACTATCCTGAACAATGTGGTCCTAAACCAGGTGCTGGTCTCGTTCGGCAGCGCGGAGGACACGCGGAGGGTCATCACAGAAATCCAGAACGATGGGACTTGCTGGTGTGGGGGAACGCAGTGGCATGGGCATACGGCGATGCGAATCAGCGTGTCCAGTTGGGCCACCACCGATGCGGATGTCGAGCGGAGCGTAACTGCAATGATCAGAATCGCAACGCGGAAAAGTAACGAGCGCGGTGACCTTTGAGAACATGTCATCCGGAGCGCACGTCTCGGGCGTCCGGGAGGCCACGGATCGAAGCGTCAGGCAGCGCGCGCAGCCGTCACTGCTCGCGGACGGCTCTCCAGGCCCACGACCTCTCTCCAGTACAAATAGGCGAAGACCACCGCGACGGCAACTTGCGCTCCTAGGGCCAGCAGCCGCATTCCTGCCGCGTTCCACTGTGCTTCCGTCCACGTGCGCAGAAGCGGAAACGGCACCAAGCAGGCCGCGAAAGCGGCGTCGACATTCGTCGAAGTCAGCGCACTGCGAAACACAATGGAGCTCGACAAATAGAAAACGCCTAAATAGAGGAAGGCCTTGCTGAGCGACGAACGCACCGGTCGTATCTTCATCCATTGCAAATAGAAAAGGTCCCGCGCCATCCAGGCCGCAAAGTAGAGCACCAGAAAGAGGCTACGAGCGGCACTTGCGTTCGCTTCCCAAGGAGCGTACTGCGTTGTCAGAATGACGACGACAATCTCCGCCAGCGCCGCGGCAACCGCGAACGAGCCGATCGGGCCGAGCCACCGGGCGGCCCCGGCTAAAGCTCCGGTTGCTTCGCGCAATCCGCGCCGGACCAGTTCGCGGCTTTGCAGCACGCCGATCCCGACGGCATAGAAGAAAGCTACTGCCATGAGAAGCAACGCGCTCGCAACGGCGGGATTGCCGCGGGATGGGGCTCTCCAAGGATAGAATCCGATCCAGACAAAATTGCAATAGGCCGCGAATCCCAGCCCTTCCCAAACGCTAAAAAGTTGCATCGCTTCCAGGCCGAGCTTGATATTGCGGACCACGGCCAATAGCAACCACGCCACGAAACCCAATTCCAAGGTGGCCCACAGGAACGTCGGCGAAAAGGCGATCCCATAAAAAGGCAAGGCGCTCGCCCGGCCGGCGTTTTGGACAGAAGTCGTTGGGCTCACGGAAAAAAGCAACCCGATGACAGGAACGAGCTGGAGCAGCATCAGGAGGAGGAGACCGCTGGACATTCCCCCCTTGTCCGAGGTGGTGGAGATCATCAGCGCGAAGGCGTGGATCACCAGCGCTCCCGTGAATAACAAGACGTAGCTTCGCGCCAGAAACTCCACCGCGACGCCGCCTGAGACGGCAGCCGAGACCACCGCCGTCGGAACCAGACAGAGGGTGACGAAATACGCCAGCGCCGGCGCGCCGAAGAGTTTGCCGATGGCTAGCTCGAGCGGCGAGAGGCGCGTGATCCGCTGGTAATCGAAGGTGTTCAATTCACGCTCGCGCCGGACAGCGCGCCAGCAGGAGATAGCTCCCCCCAGCGTAAGCGTAATTCGTTGAGACCACAGGATTGCCGTTAGATAGAGAGTGATGTAAGGGGAGCCGCCCGCGGGCCTGTTTTGAGTCAGGGAGGGAAGCACGATCAGCGCGAAGACGCCGGTGATGATTGCAGCCGTCAGCAGGCGCTTGGGACTCAACTCGATGCGGAAGTTGCGCCGCAACTCCGGATTGTTCAGGAAAAGCGAATTTAGGTTACTCACATCACTTCTCCCTTGGCGATGCGGCTGTAGGCTTCCTCGAGAGTGAGACTCGGTTGTTCCACGGCCAAGAGCGGCGCGCCCGCCGTGACCAGCGCTTTGACCAGCTCGGTGAAATCGGCGTCGCTGCCCGCGAACTCGAATAGCGCTCCCGATCCTGACGCGGTCACGCGGCTCACGCCGGTTCTTGCGGCAAGCCAAGAGTCCAGCGCGAAGCCTGGCGCGGAGAGCCGTACCCGAACCACACGCGGCACGGCGGCCGCTCCAGCCTGCGGGACGGGCTGCTGAAGGATTTCTTCAATCTTGCCGACGCGGATTAAGCGGCCCTTTTCGAGGATGCCGATCGAGGTGCAAATCTCCTCGAGATCGGGAAGGATGTGCGACGTAATCACGATGGTGCAGCCGCGTTCCTGAAAGCCGCGCAGCAATTGCTTCAGCTCATGCCTCGCTTTCGGATCGAGTCCGGCCGCGGGTTCGTCAAGCACGAGCAGCGGCGGATCGTGAATCACCGCGCGCGCTATGCCTAGCCGCTGCTTCATGCCTCGGGACAAGCCGCCAATCGCCGCATCCCGCTTGCTTTCCAGGCCGACGCGCGTCACCACTTCCAAAATGCGCCCGGAAATCGAATCCGGCTCGAGTTTGTAGGCGCCGGCGAAATATTCGAGATACTGGTAGACGGTGAGCTCATCGTAGAGCGAGAAAAAATCCGCCATATAGCCGATATACTTCTGGGCCTCTTCGCGATCGCGCTCCACATCGACGCCGTTAACGAGCACTCGGCCGGATGTGGGCAGCAACAACCCGCAGATCATTTTGAGGGCGGTGGATTTGCCTGCGCCGTTCGGTCCCACCAGTCCGAACACTTCGCCCGGTGTCACTTCGAGATTCAAGCGATCCGCGGCGAGAACGCGGCGTTCCGCGTCGCCATCGGCGTCGTACTCCCGGGTGAGATCGATAAGTTTCAGCACGAGAATTGTCACCAGTCTTTCGCGCGGATACTATCCCGTCAATAGCCCTCCGGGAGTGGACACATCTAAGAGTCATCGGCAGAATCGCGACATTCGCCGGGTGCGCGATGCTGAGGGGTTTGTCTCGTAGCGCACGGTTGCTCGTACTTTCGCGGCGTCTGAGGCTTCTAGGGCAGGACGGCGGCGCGTTGAGCGAGGAGGAATAGCGCGCGGCCGCTCGGCGTGGTGGTTTGCTCGGCGGAAGCCTGTTCAAAGGAGTTCCGGCGTACTCCTGGTAGGAATAGGTTGCGTGGCCGTCCGGCAGGGCGCCAACGGTGAGGAACTCCACGGAGCTCACGCGATCGGGAATCCTGGCGCCAAACCAGCGGGGGTCGTTCTGCTGCGTCCAAGTGACGAGGGCGAGCACCGAGCCGTCCCGATAGTTGCGGTCCGAATGCGCTCTTGCGTAGTCCACGGCTAAATCGTTGCCGTAGAGAGTAGACATGGTCGATGAGGTTTCGTCAGCCATGGAGGTAATGATTCTCCAGGGCAGCGGATTCATGGGAAGGTCGCCAGGCAGAGCGGCGTCTTGATTCAGAGTTGGCGCGGCGGCCGATGGACGGCCAGAGCATCCCAAAAGGCTGAGCGAGCAAACAAGCGCCAGCAGATGGAGCCGTCTTCGTTGCCCCGGAAGCTTCATGGCTGGCCTCGAATCTGGCCTCGAATGGGCTCGGTAAAAACGTAGTTGGAGTCGCGCAGCGGCCTATGGCAGCCGACGCACTCGCGCGCGAAGTCCGCATCCTTGCCGTAGGGCTTCAGGTCTGCGCCACGCCAGCGCGCCCATCCCCAACCGAGCGTCCGCGCAAATTTCTTGGTGTCGCGAATCATGAACTCCACCTGAAAGAACGCTCCGGTGCGAACGAACCCTTTGTCGTCGGGCTGCCGATACCAGGCGATCTTGGCGAAGGCGGCGCCGTCCGGCCACGGGTTGATGTGGTTCTCCGCGATAGCTTTTACGGCGACGTCATTTCCGAGAATTTGCCTGAGGGTGTTGTTGTCCGCGCGTTCCGTGCTGCTGATGGCTTGCCAATTTTTGTAATCCGGCAGAAAGGCGATGCCGTTGGGCGCCGGGGAGACAGCCGGCGTGGAGTTTGCCTGGCGAATCCAATCCGCGTACTGTGCGTCGGCAGCGGCAATGTCCTGGGGAGCGGCCGGCGCGTTGGATTCAAGCGAAGTCAGGTATCCCTTCAAAATATTCAATCCCTCAGGAGTAATCGCGGACTCCGGGTGAGCGAGCTTGTAATCGGGAAGGGGCATCGCGCCCAGCTCGATCTGACTCACAGATTCAAAGAGAAATCCGTTTTGCTGCCCGGGAGGCAGGCTGCCGATTTCGGAGAAATTCAGATGGCTGCGTCCCTCCCTTACATGTTTAACGACGAGCCAATATGCGGGCACCGGCCAATCAAACCAGGACAACTTTGTCTCGTTGGAATGGCAGTTGTAGCAGGAGGTTCTGAGTATCTGCTGAACCTGCGGGGGCGCGGCGACTTCGGCGGTGACGGGAGGATTCGTCAATCGCGGACGCACAAACTGAACGCCGACTGCGCCGATAAGCAGGACAACGAAAGGCCACAGAAACACTCGATGACGCGAGGGTGAGTTGGCGGCGATTTTGCCCCCTTATCCCTTATAAGGATTGGCTCGCGAGGCGCACCAACCTGTTGGATGCTGGAGAGCCAAGGCGGTCACGATTTGTGCGATGCCTGATCGCCTCCGCGATTGTCTGTTCGTAGAGCCGGCGCTGCTGAATATCGCCTGGCCGAGGGACGGCGTCGCTCAGGCGGGCGCAGGACCCGCCGGCGTCGGCGTTGCAACCGTGGCGGTGGGCCCAGCCGGGTGTTCACGATGGCGGCGGTTGAGCCAGGTGAGGATCAAAGCGCCGATGCCGATGGTCCAGGCGAGGTACTCGGCGAGAAAGCCGAGGACGGACAGCGCGCCGCCAATCACCATGCCGAACGCCACGCCACCAACGAACGCACAGAGCTTGGCAATGAGCGTGACGCCGAGAACGGCCAGGACGCCGAGAGCGACCGAGAGATAAGGACTTCTTCCGATTCCGATGCGCTGGCTTACAAACCGGCCGACCACGCAAGCAACTCCGGTGAAACCGATAATCATGAGCACGACGGCCAGCGCAACGGCGAACGGTATCAGCAGCAGCAGCGGAATACCGACGATGGAGACGGCGAGAACTACAACAGTGACGACGATGAGGGGCACGAAGAGCACTTCCGCCAGCAATCCGGTGAAGCCGGAGCGGAGCGGCTCGCTCGCGGTTCGCTCCGCGATGGCGTCGATGAAGCGGCCGCCGAGGACCACGACGATCAGGCCGAAGAGGACGAGGAGCGTGGTACGCAGGACGGTGCCGAAGAGACCGCCCGCGCGCGAGAAAAGATTGCGGACGGGAAAACGGCCCGCCGACCGTTGGCGCACGGCAAAATTCGGACCGAAGCCCACGTTATCGACCTTGCCGTCGATGCGCGCGCCGGGTGCGCGATTCAGGCTACCGCCGATCACGGTGACATCTTCGCGCACGATCGCGTCCGGCCCGAGCGTTCAGCGAGCCGCCGACAACTGTGACGCCGCGCGTAACTTCGCCGTCGACATCGGCCGAACCTCCGATGGCCACAACGTCGCCGGAGACGACTTCGTCGCGTGCCACGGTGACGTTGCCGCCGATGCGAACGATATCGCCGCGACGCACCTTTGTTTGCTGAGGTGCAACGGAGTCCGCTTGATCGCTATTCTCCTGCCCGTCCGACTGGGGGGCGGCGGAGTCCACGCGAGCCAAGTCGCGCTGCGCGGCGGGGTCCAGGTAAGTGACTCGGAAAATGAGGTCGGCGTCCTTGCCAAGGCGCTGGCGGGCCTCACGCGCGGTGAGCGCGTTGCCGTTGATGGCCACGGTTCCGTCGCGAATCTCAATGATTTTGATATCGGCGTTACGTTGACGCGGGACGAGAGCCAGTTCGTCCTGCAATGCGACGATGTTGTACTGCGCGCGGAGTTCCTGGCGCAGACTGGCGGCATTGGGCGCAGACTGGCCGTGCAGGAGCATGGCCATGCCGAGCGCAAACAACCCCGCGCAAGCGATGAATGCATATTTTCGTCGTGAAGGCGTCATTTTCGTGTCTTCCTTTTTGGGCTCTTCAGGCCTTTTCCTGACCTACCTTGGTCGTCGTAGCTCTTGGCCGAGCAAGCGCTCGAGCGCGTACAGGGCAAGCAAGGCGATCATTTCGAATGCAGCGAGAGAGGCCGATGCGGAGGGAGAGGCAATGGCGTCGCCGACTGCCGTTCCGACGCGTTCTGCGATGGACCACCACCCGGCTCCCGCGCTCGTCGACGTCAGGAACCATACCAAGACGTGCGAGAAGGCCACGGTGACGCGCGCGGCGAGAGTCGTTGCCGGCCCGGCGAGTTCGTAGATCGAGGTTGCGCCTACGATGGAGATCGACAAAGCCCCCGCGATGTAGGCCAGGCGCGTCACAAGGCGGCGACGATTACGGGCCCGCCAGGCAGCGTACGCGGCTCGATCTACGAAGGCGGCGGAGGGCTCGACCGAGGGAATTTCGGCTATGAGGCGCGCGAACGCGCTCTCGGCCAGTTCCTCGTGCCCGGTCTGTTCGGCGTGCAGCCAGTAGGGCTTGTCAGGCATCGGTGTCGCCATCCTCCGGTAAAAGCTCCCGCTTACTCTACGGAATTTGCGGCTTCAAGGTTTCAGCCCGCGCCCGTTTTTCGAGCACTACTGGCGGCGGCATCGACCGAGGCCCATCCCTGAGCCGAAAGAAGCGAGGCCAGTTCCTTACGAGCCCGGAACAGATAAGTCTTTACCGTTCCGACCGGCAGACTCATCGCCTCCGCGATCTCCTCCACGGATAAATCTTCGCGATAGCGCAGCACAACGGCTTCGCGATATTCGGGCCGGATGCGCGCCAAGGAGGCGTCCAAGGCACGCCCCAGCGCGGATTGTTCGGCCTGGGTATCCGGCGGCGTTCCCATCGAAGTGGCGTCCCGGACCCCATGGCCGGCGTCTTCCAGATCGTCGAGGGAGAGAGAGGAAGGCCGCTTGCGGCGAAGGTAATCGATGGTCACATTGTGGAGGATTTGAAAGAACCAGCTGGCGAAGCGGCGTTGTTCGTCGTAGGTGGCGAGATGCTCGAATGCGCGCGCGAAGGCTTCTTGCGCGAGATCTTCCGCCAGCGCACGATCCTGGACCATGCGCGCGGCAAGATTTACGGCGGGCCGGGCATAGCGGTTCACGAGGTCGCGATAAGCCGACTGCGATCCAGCCAGCGCCTGGCGCACCAGTTCAGCGTCACTCGGCGTCACTGGCACTCTATACGGGGTGACGCAGGGTTAGGTTTCGATACCAGGGTCTGGCTCCAGGCCTGGGGACGGTGTGCCCTTTTGGAACATGTGACGGACCAGTTAATTGACCGGCCTGTTTCGCGGACGGTAGTCTAAAAACACTCGCGCCACTTCTGAGCCCAAGGCACTCGCGCGGCAAGAGGAACATTGTGAAGTTCTCCATACGCATACTAACCCGCGGCCTGGCGGCGACTCTCTTGGTTATGAGTTTGGCGGTTTGCGCCGAAGCGCAGCAGGGGAGTTGGGACGATCTGAACGCGCGCGTGGATGCGTTTTATCACCAAGGCAAATTCACAGAGGCGGTTTCGGCGGCGCGGGAACTGCTGCGTTTCGCGGAGGCGAATTACGGTGCGACCACTCCGAACGTGGCGGCGTGCCTGAACAAGCTCGCCGTTCTCTATGAGGAACAGGGAGATTACGCCGAGGCTGCACCGCTTTTTCGGCGGGCGCTGGAGATTCGCGAAGCTTCCGACAAGGACAACCCGGAGGTCGCCACGAGCTTGAATAATCTTGGCGCGCTCTATGCGGACCAGGGCCAGTACGAGCAGGCCGAGCCGCTTTATCAGCGGGCGCTGGCGATTCGCGAAAGATCGCTCGGTCGCGACAATCCCGATCTGGCCACCAGCCTCAACAATCTGGCGGTGCTGTACGACCTGGAAGGACGCGAAGTGGAAGCGCTGCCGCTCTATGAGCGCGTGGTGGCCATCCGCGAGCGCGTGTCCGCTCCCAACGATCCCGACGTGGCCAAGAGCTTGCTGGACCTGGCGGGAGACTATCGCGACCAGCAACGCTACGAGGAGGCTGAGCCGCTTTATCGCAGGGTGCTGGCGATCGACGAAAAGGCCATGGAGGAAAAAGGCGGCGGCGACCAGGACGATCTTGCGGCCACGCTCGACGACCTCGGGACGGTGTACATGGGAGAAGGGAAGTACGCGGAGGCGGAGCCCATCTATAAGCGAGCCGAGGCGCTGGCCAAACAGAATTTTGCTCGGGATTCCTGGCAGCCACGATCTACGCCGATTCCGCACGGCTGAACGAGGCGGAGGGCCATTACGATAAGGCCGAACCGCTCGATCTGCTGGCGCTCGATATCCTGGAACAGAACTATGGAGAGAACAGCGCGGAACTGGCGCCGGTGCTTAACGGCTTGAGCGAGCTTCTCTATTTGCAAGGGCGCTATGCGGAAGCCGCCACGGCTTTACAGCGCGATTTGCAGATTCAGGAAAAGGTTCTGGGCGCGAATGATCCCGCGATCGCGTCGATGCTGGATGACTTCTCCGCGCTGCTGCTGAAGACCAACCACACCGCGGAGGCGGCGCAAGCCGAGGAGCGCGCCAAAGCGATTCGTGCGAAAGCGATATCGGCGCAGGAAAGCGATCCGGAGAACTGACCGCGTCTTGCCCCCGGGCGTAACTGTCGGCTATTTCCTCGCGACATCTTGTTTGTTACCTGCGGCAGGCATATAGTGGCGACATGCGCTGTCGGACCGCATTTTCGTCCGGCCCCTTCCTTTTAATCTCATTCTGCTTGTGTGCTGCGCCAATGTGTGCGCAGCGGACGCCGCCCCCATCTCCTTGTATTTCGACCGCAGCCGCGAGCAATGCCGAGTCGGACGAGGAGAGCAATCATCCGAAAGCGATAATCGATGAGGTCAGATTCGATGCGCCTATCCACCTGCCTCAGTCCGTTGTGGATGAGGCTATCGCGCAAGTGAAGGGGGGCATGAACGGGACGGACTCTCAGTGGCTCAACGAATTTCTCGAGGTGGGCATAAGGGGCGCATGGCAAGACCGAGGTTATTTTCGGGTGGTGGTAGGGGAAGGAAAAGCAGAACCGCTCGGCGGCGATTCCAGCGAGCAACATTTTCGGGTTGTCGGGCATGTCGATGAGGGCTTGCAGTATCACCTGGGCGACATAGTTTTCGAGAACGGTAAAGCCTTCTCACCGGGGGAACTGCGCGGTCTTATTCCGCTCGAAGCGGGAGAAGGTCTTCGATCTGGAGAAGATCAGGAAGGGTATCGAGGCGCTGACAAAAAAGTACGCCGCCATCGGATATATTGATTTCACAGCGGTTCCGGAACCCCAAGTTGACGACAAACTGCAGCGGATCTTACTTATCCTGAATTTGGATGAGCAGAAGCAGTACCGCATCGGAGTCGTTAACGTGGTGGGGCTCGATGAAATGTTGGAATCGACGCTTAGGTCTAAACTTGTCCCCGGCGACGTTTTCAATCCAACGGTCATGCACGATTTTGTGAAGGTAAATCGAGCATCGTTGCCGGCGAATCTTCACAACGAAGGTTTATTGGAAGCGAAGCGCAATACGCGACTCGGAATCGTTGACCTTACGTTCGATTTTCGGCCTGTTGATTCCCGCGGCTGCGGCGAAAATAAGCCGATTCAGCGCCACGCCGGGAACCCGCGAACTGATACGCCGCGGCTCGAATTAGCGTTTCACGGAGCGATCCGAGTGTAGCGGCGCGACCGCTACGGCAACTTCCGCCCTGTCCCCCCGGTCTTGGCGGTCATTCCTCTCCTACGATCTTCCAGGTACTTTGCCATGCGGTTCCCAATCGACAACACGGAAGCATGGCGCGACTTCCATACCGGTGCGGGCGAGCAATGGCGTGGTTGGCGCTGGCTATGGCCTTGTCGTTTGCCGCAGCGCAAGCACAGACCTTTCTGCCGGTTCCACTAAACCTTTCTAATACTGGGCACGCAGTGATCCCCTCGACAGCGGTGGGGCCGAGCGGAGAGATCGACGTCGTGTGGCTCGACGCTGGGGCGATTTTGTTCCGGCGCTCGCTCGACGGCGGGCAGACGTTTTCCGCCACGATGACGGTGGCCACGACGAATTTTCCTTCATCAGGCTCGCAGACGGCGCAGCCGCAAATCGCCGCCAATTCCGGCGGGGTCTACGTGGCTTGGGCTGGGGTGAACGCGGCGGGCGGCGGCGACATTTTTTCAGCAGCCTGGCCAGCGGCGGGACGAGCTGGCTTCCAAAGCCCGTGAATGTGTCCAACGGATCGGGCATGGGAGGGAGCGGCGCGCCTGTGCCCCACATGACCGTCGATCCGAGCGGCGGCGTCGATATTGTGTGGGGACAGAACGGCGCCTATTTCCGGCGTTCGCTTAACGGAAGCTTCCTTTCCCCGGTACCACTCACGAGTTCGACGATGGCCAGCGAGAGCCCCCGAATAGCGGTCAATGCGCAGGGACATGTTTTTGTGGTGTGGGAGAATGCGGCGGCCTGCCCTACGATCACTTTTGCACGGTCGACGGACAACGGCCTGACCTTCACGGATTATTCCGTGGGCGAAATCTGACGGTGAGCGGTCAGCCGGTAACCGGCTGCACCTCCGACGTGCAGATTGCCGCGGGCGGAAGCCTTACGGTTCAATTGTTGTGGGCGAATGAAAACGCGCAGATCCAGGACGTGATCTGGACCTATGCGACGGATACCGATCCTTTCGCGCCGCCCGGGCAGCACGAACCCGGGAAACCAATTTGAAAATCTCGCCAGCACAGCATCGCGCACGCCTCAAATGGCCATTGACTCGAGCGGCAACGTGAATGTGGTTTGGCTGGGGATGTTTCCTCGAGCAATCAGAGCCAAGTGGTCTATTTCAGCCGCTCACCAGGCGGATCGAATTTGGGCAAGTTCTCGAATCCTATCCCGCTCAATGCATCGGGCACGGCGCCGAGCGGATTCCCGCAGATCGTAACAGAGCCTAGCGGCGCTATGGACGTCATTTGGCAGCAGGCCAGCGCGGCGAATCCCAGCGGCGGCTACGACATTATGCTGGCGCGCTCGACGGATGGGGCAACCTTCCAGAAATTCACGATGGATAGCGCACCGACAACCGCGGCGAATACGGGGCAGATCGCGGCGGATGCGAATGGCTACGTGTATGTGGTGTGGTTGGGGAGTGCTGGCAGCGGGGGAGACGTTTTGATCAACGGCGATTCCAAGGGGATCACCACGCCTCCTCCGTTCAACTTGGCGCAGGTGAGCGCGACGGTGTCGCCGGTGTCGGCGACGATCAGTGTGGGCGGCGCGGCGAGTTTTACGGTGTCGTTGCAATCGACGAACACGGTACCGGGATCGGTGACGTTGGCGTGCGGCGCCCCGGCGGGAGTGAGTTGCACGTTCACACCCGCGTCCGTCACCTTGAGCGCGAATGGGAGTGGGACGGCGACCCTGAACGTTAGCGTTTCCGTGAAGCCGGCAGCCACGGTGGCACTGCCGCGGCCGGCCGCGCGCGTCGGCGCAGAGCCGGAAGGCATAAGCGAGAGGCGAGCCGCGCGGATGTGGGCCGTTGGGTTCATGGTGTTCGTAATGCTGCTGATCGTTGCGAATCAGGCCGCGCGTCACGAGGATTCACGAATCGGGCGATACGCTCGTGGTCTGGCATGGAGTTTGGTGCTGGCGGCAGCGGTTACGGCGATGGTCTCTTGCGGCGGGCGGCTAGCAGCGGCAGGCGGCGGGAGCGGCGGCGGTGGAGGCGGAGGCGGCGGAAACTCCGTGACGTTCCCTCTCGTTGTGCAGGGGCAAGCCAACTCCAGCTCAACGAATCTGCAAACGATTTCGATTACGGTGCCCTAGCGCCGGGCCGAAACACGTCGCCTGCTTGACCTCAACTTCGAGTCGTCCCCAAGAACAACAAAGCAAATCCTCGGTCGCCAAGCTCACGCAACACTGGCGCATGCGGCACGCCTGCGGACTCAACCGCACCAGATACGGTGTTCAAGGCAAGCCATGTCACGGTTTCCAGGTATTTCGTTTCGCGCCGATTTGAGTGATTCTCCGCAGTGCCCCGGCTCATTCGCTCAATCCAAGCAACGGAACACATGCAGGCCAAATGACGCGAACACCATTGCGGTCAGCGGTGGCGGTCTTGGAGTGGAAATTCGCAGTGTGCCAAGGGCTTTTCTGGAGAGCGATCCTGCTGTGCGGCGCGATGGGCTTTGCCGGCCTGCCGGCGCGCGCCCAAACCTTTACGCCACCGGCAAACATCGCCGGCGACACGACCGCATTTTCCCCGCAAGTCATCGTAGACTCAACGGGCAATCTCGATATCGCCTACCTGGATACGGGAAGCGCTGTTTCCAGCAATAGCTTATGGTTTGTGCGCGGCACAATGAGTGCCGGCGTTTTCCATCCGCTGGCCCCGGCGGTACAAGCGGCAGTGACGGCAGGGAACTCCTTCAGCATGGCGCTGGAGTCGGATTGCGCGATCGATTCGCGTTTGCGAACGCGCTCGGGGTGGAGTCCAACGACATACTTTTCGCGCGATGGGCCGATTGCGGGAAAACATTCCAGACCACGAACGTCACGAAAAATCCCGCGGGCTCAGCCGTGAGCAATCCGCAATTGGCGGTCCAAAAGGGCGTCGCGGAAATCGTTTGGACGGCCCAGACGCCGCTAAACCTTACCAGCACGATTTATCACGCCGAACGGCAATCGAGCGGGAACGTTACCTCGCCGGCGATCTTGGGGTCCGGGAAATCGGGCGTCTCCGGCGTTACAGTTTTTGCCGTGCCCGGAACGAGCAATACGGCGCTGGGCTGGTGCGATATCGACAGCGGCGGCGTATGGATTGTGAATCCGGTGGCAACCGGGCAGCAGCCCGTCAGTCTCGGCACGGGCCAATCGGCGCAATTCGCGGCGAATCCCGCCGGCAATATCTATGCCGTTTGGGACGACGCCAACAATAGCTCGGTTTGGTTCAGCCGGTCGGGCGGACCAACGGGCGGGTTCTCGACGGCGAAGCAACTTTTTCCGGCGACCAGCGGTGCCCAGACGACGGTGCCGCAAATGGCCATCGACAGCAAAGGCAATATCAATCTGCTTGTGTCGGTGGAACAGCGAGTGGGATCGCCGGATCGCTCCATGGACACGTTTCAATTCAGCCTGAGCCGTTCCAGCGACGGCGGAACAAGCTTCGCGACCCCGGTGAACATCGTTACGGTATCGTGCCCGCTTTGCGGTTCGGGCGCAACGGCGCAGATGGCCGTGGATTCGGCGGGGGATGCCGGCGTGGCCTGGGAGGCGCTGGGAGGCTGAGTCCGGCAGGGTTTTGGTTCAGCCGCTCGAATGCGCAGGGCGCCTCGTTTTCCGCCCCGGCCGCCATTTCAAGCAGTCCTGCGGGAGTCGTGGGAATTGCCACGGACGCGACCAATCACGTTTTTCTGTCCTGGACCGCGCAAGGCGCGATGCTCAGTGAAGGAAGCGCGCCCACCGATTTTTCGGTGAGCGCGACGCCGGTGTCCCTCTCGGCAATGCCAGGAGGTTCGGCGACGGCGCAGGTGACGCTTGTCGCCACGGGCGGCTTCGACGAAGCCGTGAATCTCGGCTGCAGCAATTTGCCTGCTGGAGCGGAGTGCTCGTTCAATCCCGCGTCGGCAACGCCGACGGCTTCAGGCACAATCGTGGCGATGACGGTCACGGTTCCTCCCACGCTTCCGCCGGGCGGCTTCCCCTTCACCATCACGGCAACCACTCCCCTTGAGGTGCAAGCGGTGAATATCCAGGCGACCGTGGGCACGGTGACTGGCCAAGTGTCGCCGACGGCAGTGACGATCCCCGTGGGAGGGACGGCCAGTTTCACGGTCACCATGATGGGCACGAACGGCGTGAGCGGGCAATTCCAACTGGCGTGCAGCGCACCCACAGCCGTGACGTGCAAGTTCACACCCAGTTCTTTCTTCGTGCCGATCAATGGCAGCATCAGTTCGACGCTCACGGCGCAAGTGGCCAACGTTCCCGCTGCCGGAATGATGCTCCGGAGTCCGCGCGATAATTTTCCGATGGGCCCCGCGCCGGACAGCCCCATCGGGTTGCCGGCGGGCCGGAACATTCTCGCTCCTTGGGGATTTGCGCTTTTGTTGCTGGCCGCGCTTACCGCGGCACTGGCGGGACGTACCAAGCGCGGGGGCTATACGATTGCGCGGGCAATGGCCTCGATAACCATGACTTTCGCGCTGGCGGCGGCCATGATTTCCTGCGGAGGCGCCGTGAGCAAGCAGACCGTCGGCGCGAACACGGCGGCCGTTGGCAGCCCAAACACGCCGGCGGGCGCTACGTCCGTGACGTTTCCCATGACGGTAGTGGCTCAGTCGGGTGGCAGCGTGGTGAACGTCGGAACGATCACGGTTACCGTGCCATAGCGGCGTCTGCATCTCATCTATCGTTGTCACCTACGCGAAGGTAGCCTCCGAAACGGCCGCCCCAGCGCACGCTCGAATCCCAACCAAACGCTGTGCAGCGTCATGAGCGCGCGTCCCCACCAAGCCATGATTGGGTTGCGGCGAATCTCCCGCACCTCGCGAAATCCGGCAGGAACATCGAATAACTCAGACGGCAGAGCCGCACTCGAAAGATCGATCACTTGCATGGCGTCGGCGCGCGGCGCCTCCCGCCGGGAGCCATCGGGCTGGAATAGCGTGTCGCGCCGGGTGGTGGCAAGGGCAAATCCGGTCTCGCGCGTGCCGACAAACTTGACGGTGGGATAGTCGATGCTTCCATTCCTGCCTACGCTAAGCATGGCAAAGGCGCCCGGCTTCCGGGGCGGATCGCACGAGATGGAAGTATCTAGATCGACGTACCAGCCGTCGGTAATTTGTTCTTGAGGGAGCGAGACCGCGCCTTCGAGCGGAGTTCTTTTTTCGGTCGTAACGACGTGACGCGCCGTGTAGCCGAACATCTGCTTTCGCTCACCTGTGTCGCTGGTAGTTATTTCCATGAGCAAATTCGGCTGAGCGGGCCTTTGTAGCTGCGGCACTTGCGCGCCGCGGGCCTTTAGTTCTTCTGCACGCGCTTTCTGTTCCTCCGCCGAGAGCGGCTTCGGTATGGGCCGCGATGTATATTCCCGGTCGTCGAGATTGAGTTGGAAAATCTGGCCGAGGTCGAACGCGTAATCGACGCCACGCGCGGCGGGCGAACGGGAGCGGCAGGGCCACCCGACCACAATTGCTGGCGATAGCGCTGTTGCTCCTCGACGCGCTTGCGGTCGGGCTTCAGATACGTGGTGGTCTCCGTTTGGTAAGGGCCGAAGTTACGGCGAACCGTGAATTTCAAATCGGGCATGGCTGAGGCGCTCCCCAAAGTGAAATTGAGGGCCAGGAGAAATGCGGATGCTTTTGTATAAGGCGCCACGTACTTCGCTCGACTAGGTTTACGCCGATGATAACGCGATTGGCAATGAATGGGGATGGGGTGCAGTCGCCGAAAGGCGGGGACCGGTTGTGTCGCCAAACGGATAGGTGCCCCGATCGGATAGGTGATTGACCGGCGTGGCGATCTAACTGAGAATACTCGCCCTATGAGCAATCCTCTTTTGCACAAACATTTGGCGGTGCTGGGCGCAGGCAAGATGGGCGGCATTCTGCTGCGTGCATTTCTGGATCAGAAGCTGGTGGCGCCGGGGCACGTGTCGGCCACGGTGCGGCACCCGGAGCGCGCGGAGAAACTGGCGAAGGCGCTGGGCGTGCGCATCGGGAGGGACAATGCCGCCGCGGTCCGCGGCGCGGATGTGGTGCTGCTGGCGGTGAAGCCCATGCAGGTGGCCGAGGTGCTGCAGGAGATCCGCGGCGAGTTGAAGGCCGGGGCGGTGCTGGTTTCCGTGGCGGCTTCGGTGCCCACAAAATTCATCGAGCAGCATCTGGCCAGCCAGATAGCCGTCGTGCGGGCAATGCCCAACACGCCTTGCGCTATCGGCTGCGGGATGACGGGCATCGCGCGCGGCAGCCACGCCACCGCGGCGCATGTGGAGTTGGCCAAGGCCATGTTCGAGGCCGTCGGGCGCGTGGTAGTGCTGGACGAAAAGCACATGGATGCGGTGACCGGTCTATCGGCCAGCGGAGTGGCATTTTTGTACATTGTGCTGGAGTCGCTGGCGGAAGGCGGCGTGAAGGTGGGTTTGCCGCGCGACGTGGCCACCTTGCTCGCGGCGCAGACCATGCAGGGCGCGGCGCGCACCGTGCTCGAGACCGGCGATCATCCCGCGCTGCTGAAGGACGGTGTGACTACGCCTGCCGGCTGCACTATCGATGGCATCATGGAACTGGAGGACGGCAAAGTTCGCGTGACGCTCATCAAAGCGGTGGTGAAGGCCACCGAGCGAGCCAAGGAGCTGATGTTCGACGCCGTCTGACGGCGCGAGAGTGCGCGGCAAGGCTTACACCGACAGAACTCCAAAAGATAGAATTGACGCATGGGCAGCACGGGATGGACGAAATGGCTGATCCTTGCCGGCGTCGTGACGGCGGGGCTGGGAATTCTTCTCTACACGCAGCTGGGCTGGGTGGATGAAATCGCCATCAAGCTGAATAGCTTTGCCTTGCTCCGCGCGGCGGAGACATCCAGCCTCCTGCTGACCGTATTGGGCCTGCTGGCGGCATTGACGGGAGGCGTGATCTGGGCCCGGCATGCGCGGTTGAAGCAACTGCCGATTCCCGCCGTATCGGTTGGTCTTCTGGCTTTTCTGCTGATCAGGTTTGTCGATATCAATATGCACGGACCGACGGCGATTTTCACGTTTGTGACCCCGGCGACGCTGGCGATGGCCGTCCTTCTTTTCGCGATTGGCGGCGCGAGATTTTTGCAATCCAGGCGGCAGCAGCGCTGAGGCAACTTTTGTAGTTCGTGGTACCACGAGTTGCACCGAGTTGCACATCGATCCTGGGGTTCAGCGGAGGCGTGGCTATGTTTTCCTCGAATAACGGGAGTGCGGGCGTAATAAGGGCGAGTTTGGCGGCGGCCGTTGCCGTTCTGCTGCTGATATCCATGGGCAGCGTGTGTATTGAGGCGCAAGTGCAGCCCACGAATTCGCTTCCGAACCCCTACCGGACGGTTGAGAACTGGGCCAAGCTTCCGGCGGGGAGGACGTGGGGCTCCACGGCCGGAGTGACCGTGGATAGCAAAGGCAACATCTGGGTGTTCGAAAGATGCGGAGCGAACACCTGCGCGGGTTCCAACCTTGCTCCTATTTTGGAGTTCGATCGATCGGGCAAGCTCCTTACCAGCTTCGGCGCCGAAATGTTCGTCTTTCCTCACGGCATCACGGTGGATAGGGAAGGGAACGTATGGGTCACCGATGGCGATGGGAAAGACGGAAAAGGGCATCAGGTTTTCGAGTTCAGCCCGAAGGGGAAGGTCCTGCTGGCGCTCGGTAAGGCGGGAGTGGCGGGCGCCACGGAGGACACGTTCAACCGGCCATCGGCCGTAGCCGTTGCGGCGAACGGGGACATTTTCGTCGCGGATGGACACGGAGGAGACAGCAACGCGCGCATCGTGAAATTCTCGAAGGGCGGCAAGTTCATCATGACCTGGGGTAAGAAGGGGGCGGCTCCCGGGGAGTTCGACATACCGCACGCGCTCGCGTTTGACTCCCAAGGACGGCTGTTCGTGGCCGACCGAGGCAACAATCGCATACAGATCTTCGATCAAAACGGAAAATTTGTCGATCAATGGCGGCAGTTCAGCCGGCCCAGCGGTATCTCCATCGATCGCCATGATGTGATTTACGTCGCCGATTCCGAATCCGGCTCGGTGGCCAAAGACCATGCTGCCTGGAAGAGGGGCATTCGAATCGGAAGCGCCAAAGACGGCTCGGTCACAGCGTTTATTCCCGATCCGAATACGGCTCCCAATTACATGGGCACAAGCGCGGCGGAGGGCGTCGCGGCGGATGCGAACGGCGTCATCTATGGGGCGGAGGTGGCGTTGAAAGACGTTAAGAGATATGTCAAGGAGCAATGACTCGCGGCATCAGCAGCGCAAATGCGCGCCGCTTTGAAGATGAACGCATGAACTGAACGCATGAAGTGAACGCATGAAGTGAACGCACGGCACTGGATGTTATGGTGAGGGCCCTATGACAGAAACGATTGCGTTGGTGACCGGCGCGAACCGGGGAATCGGCAGGGAAATCTCCCGCCAGCTCGCCGCCAAGGGCGTTGTGGTGATGATGGGAGCGCGCGAACCGGAACGCGGAGAGCAGGCCGTGGCTGAATTGACGGCGGAAGGTCTTCCGGCCGAATTCATCCAGCTCGACGTGACTTCGCAGGCCAGCGTCGATAACGCCGCGGCCGAAGTGGAGCGCCGCCATGGGCGGCTGGACATTCTCGTGAACAACGCGGGGATCGCGCTCGATTGGGTGCCGGCCTCGGAATTGACCGCTGACGCATTGCAGAAGACCTTCGAGACCAACGTTTTTGGCGCCTTCCGCGTCACCAAGGCTTTTCTCCCGCTACTCAAAAAATCCCAGCGCGGGCGAATCGTCAACGTGTCCAGCCGGCTCGGTTCGCTCACCGTAAACGCGGACCCCAACAACTCCCTGACCACACGCAACATGCTGCTCGCTTACTGCGCGTCGAAAGCCGCGCTCAACATGATCACCATTCACTTTGCCAATTTGCTGAGAGGCACGGGAATCAAGGTGAATTCGGGCAATCCCGGCTTCACCGCGACGGATATGAATCGGCATACCGGAAAGAAAACCGTGGAGCAGGGAGCCGCAACGCCCGTGCGCCTGGCGCTTCTTCCCGACGATGGCCCTACCGGCGCCGTCTTCAGCGACGAGGGCCCCGAACCCTGGTAAAGGCCCGTGGTAAAGCACGACGCCAAAAGCCCCGTCGTTCGCAGCGCAGTCCTGATCGGAAGGTGACCTTTCGGCCGGTTCGCCAACGGGCCAGTATCCGGCACCGTTTATCAGGACTTAGCATCGTCAGAGTAGAGGTAAAATGCGGCGCACATGAGTTTGGCCGTCGGAGTTCGAGGGATAGCCGTTTCGCTGCTCTTTGGCTGCCTCATGCTGTCCGCTCAGCAAGACGGTTCGGCGCCCGGACTGTTGTTAGCCCTCAAGTCACCCAACGTTCAGCAGCGTATCGATGCATATGAAAAACTCAAGAGAGACCAAGACGCCGTCAAACGCTCAGACGTGCAAGCTGCACTGGTGGACTTACTCGACCGAGAAAATCGTCTAATTCACGGCGTTAGACTCGTGGATCCAGGGGAAGGTTACGCCGAATATGTTTCTGATCTGATGGGCACTGTCGCGGCAATAGCCGATTGGCGCGACCAGCGGCAAGCCTGCATCTTGGCCGAGGGCCCATATAACCCCGATTCGAAGTTTGCCGATGAACTGGCAGTCAAGGGCGGTTCAGGGATTGCTGCATGTCTTCTGAAAATAGCAGAAGGGGATATCTATGGTAGGCAGGATTCCAGAGATGTTTTAGATACGTATCGCCAGCAGGCAATTCCCGTCATCGTGCATCTCGAAAAGATTACTGCTGATTTATCGCCCACAATCCGAACACAGCTTCGTCAAGCAATAACGTCCGGCTTACGCGATCCGGCGGCCGGGGTTCGACTCCCGACGATTGAAGCTCTCGGCCGCTTTGGCAGAGCAGAATGGATTCCAAAGCTGGAAGACGTAGCACGATCTGATCCGCAGTCACGGGTTCTGGCCAATGGCCAGCGACGCTTCGATGTCCGAGACGCCGCAACAAAAGCAATCGAATCGATTAAGGATCGCGCCAAGTCTCGATAAGTCGGGTGGTCTTAAGGGGTGGATGCAACACCCGCTGACGCCTGCTCAAAACTTAGACTTTTCAAGGGGCAGCCTAAGCTTCTAAAAAGGGGCCAAGAATCAGCTTTTATGCTGTAGAACCCTGAAAGGACCAAAACCTCCGGTTTAAGAAGAACTTTTTACTCGCCTGGTGGTGTTGCATCGACCGGTTGAACCGGCACGGGGGTTTTTGGTAACTGGCTTCTCGCCTAATTCGCATACTTCGATAAGCCAAAAGCAAAGTAGGCCGTAGGCTATGCGCCTAATTGACTCTGGTCTGCGGTTCCGCCAGCACGAAGGGCGCGATCTCGACGTCGAAGTGCTCGTTACGATCGTCGATCATTTGGTAGGTGCCGTGCATGGAGCCGAAGGGCACGGTCAGCGGGCAACCTGAGGTGTACTCAAAACTTTGCCCCGGCGCCAAAACCGGCTGATTCCCCACGACGCCGGGACCGCGAACTTCCTGGACCTTTCCCATGGCGTCGGTGATCACCCAATGGCGGCTGACCAGTTGAACGGTGTGCGATCCTTCGTTGGTGATGCGGACGGTATAAAGGAAGAACCAGTGATTGCGATCGGGGCTGGAGCGGCCCGCATCGTACTCGGCCTTGACGCTGACGCGAATGTTCCTGGTAGTTGCTTCCGACGAATGCATTCGATTATCCGAAAAGTGATCCTAGCACACGGCACGCGCGAACGCGCCGTGCGAATCGGCACAAGCCAGCACGGAAGACGACACAAGCATCGCTAGACTCCGCGGAAGTGCGGGTCTAAAGTAGCTCTGGCGCCTTCGGCCCACAAAGAGCCCACAAAGAGCCCACGAGGAGCCCATGAGGAGATCGACATGAGCGAAGCTGCCCGTCAAACAGTGAGGGAAGAGACTTCCACGGCGAAAGCATATGCAGCGCAGAGCGCCAGTTCGGGTTTGACGGCGTTCAACATTCGCCGCCGCGCCGTCCGTCCGCAGGATGTGCAAATTGAAATCCTCTATTGCGGGGTGTGCCATTCCGATCTGCATCAGGTGCGCAATGAATGGCAAGGCGTCATGCCCACCGTGTATCCCTGCGTCCCGGGGCACGAGATCATCGGCAGGGTGGTGAAAGCGGGCAGCGCGGTGAAGAAATTCAAGGAAGGAGACATTGCCGGCGTGGGCTGCATGGTGGATTCCGACCGCACCTGCCCCGCTTGCCAGAGCGGTGAAGAGCAATTTTGCGACTCCTTCCCCACGTTGACCTATAACGCCGAGGACAAGATTCTTGGGGGAGTTACCTACGGCGGCTATTCCCAGAGCATTGTGGTGGACGAAGCATTCGCGCTTCGCGTGCCGGGGAGTTTGAGCCTCTCGGGTGCGGCGCCGCTGCTTTGCGCGGGAATCACCACGTACTCGCCGATGCGCCACTGGAACGTCCGCAAAGGGCAAAAAGTGGGCGTGGTGGGGCTGGGCGGCCTTGGGCACATGGGCCTTAAATTCGCGAAGGCCCTGGGCGCTCACGTGGTGCTCTTTACAACCTCCGCCAAGAAGACCACCGAAGCGCTGCGGCTTGGCGCCGACGAAGTGGTGGTCTCCACGGATGCGGCGCAGATGCAGAAACACGCCGGTAGCTTTGATTTCATACTCGACACAGCTTCGGCCGAACACGACCTGAACGCCTATCTACAGTTGGTGAAGCTCAATGGCACGATGACTCTTGTGGGGGCGCCGGAAAAACCCACCCCCATCAGCGCCTTCGCTTTGCTCTTCCGGCGGCGGCAGCTGGCCGGCTCGATCATCGGAGGCATCCGTGAAACGCAAGAGATGCTGGATTTTTGCGCCGATCACGGGATCGCTTCGGATATCGAAATGATCCCGATTCAGCAGATCAACCAAGCCTATGAACGCCTGCTGAAGAGCGACGTGAAATATCGCTTCGTGATCGACATGGCCTCCCTCAAATAGGCGCGACATTTCTACGCCGCATCGCGCCAGGCGCTATTCGCGCGAACGAGCGGGGTGTGTTAGGATGTGCGGCTCGATATTTTGTTGAGCGGCGAAAGTTCCGGCTGAGATTCGCCGCGAGAAGCGAGTAAATGCCCGGGCAATACATTCCGATCCTCATTTTTGCCGTTCTGGCCATGGCCTTTCCCGCCGTGACCTTGGTGCTTTTCCGGTTCATTCGCCCCGATTCGCGGGCCACGGGAGCGAAGCTGAAACCCTACGAATGCGGGATTCCGGCGGAAGGCGACGCCCGCGGGCGCTACTCGGTGCGGTTTTATATCGTGGCCATTCTGTTCGTGATTTTCGACGTCGAGACGATCTTTCTGTTTCCGTGGGCGGTTTTGTTTTCCACGCGCGAAGAGGGCTTTCGTCTCTCGCCGGTTTACGGATTGGCGAGCATGTTCGTGTTCCTCGGCATACTGATCGTGGGCTACGTCTGGCTCTATCGGAAAGGCGCGCTGGAGTGGGTGTAAGCAAGGGATAAAGGGTACGGCGTTCCCGGCAGGATTTGGCGGCCGGGAATTTTTTTGCGCGCCGGCGAATTTTTGAGCGCCCGTCGTGCGCCCCTCCTGCGCCCGTCCTGCGAACGACGCGCGAACGAACCATGCGCGCGAGCGGCTGTCTTACGGGAAGGCATTGTCTTGTGTTGTGCGCTGTGTTAGAAACTACGGTTCGCGTTTGAACGGATTCGCGCGTGTGTGCCCCAGGTGTTTTGCGATCCGCTAGAACGCGCTTCAGGGGGAGCGTTCGCGCTCCGTTCGGGACCCATGACCAACGATTCTGACGAAAAGCAGCCCAATCGTCCGCCCCAGGCCGATAAGCCTGGCGAGGCTCCCGCCGCATCGTCTGACGCCGCTCCGGAAAAGCCGCCAGCGGCGGGTGAAGCGAAGCCGCCGGCTCCCGCAAAGCCGGCAACTCCTGCCGCGCCCCCAGCGGCTGGTGCCCCGCCGCCAAAGCCGGCAGCGCCGGCAACGCCCGCAGCGCCAGGGGCGCCTGCGGCGGCAAAACCGGCTGCTCCTGCGACAGCTAAGCCGGCGGGGCCACCCCCTCCCCCCAAGGAACCGCCGCCCAAGCCTGTGCCGCTCGAAAACGATCTAGTGAAGCGCTACAAAGCGCGGTTCGGCGGGGCGATTCTGGAGGCCTGGCTCGATCGCAAGCAGGCCATTCTCGTGACTTCGGCCGACCGGCTGCTGGAGATCGCGCAATATACGCGAGACGAAGAGAAGTTCGATTATCTGGTGGATTTAACGGCGGTGGACTGGCCCAAGCGCGAAAAGCGCTTTGACCTGGTGCTGATTCTCTACTCCTTCCCCAAAAATGAGCGCCTGCGCATCAAGGCGCCCCTCGCGGAAGACGAGCCGGTCCCGAGCGTGGAGAGCATCTGGCCCACGGCCAATTGGCTGGAACGGGAAATCTACGACATGTTTGGGATTGTCTTCGAGGGGCACCCCAATCTGAAGCGCCTCCTTCTGCCGGAGGAGTGGCAAGGCTATCCGCTGCGGAAGGATTACGACATTTTGCAGCAGGACCAAGACTGGGTGCGCGAAAACCTGGGCATCGAGAGCGGGCAATAGAAGCCCAATAGAAGCCCAATAGAAGCCCAATAAAAGCAATGAGCGACGCATTCGACCAATTCGGCGGGCAATTCGGAGGGCGCGGTACCAACGTGGACACCACCGTCCTGGGCGCCGACGAAATCATCCTCAACATGGGGCCGCAGCACCCTTCGACGCACGGCGTGCTGCGGGTGAAGCTGCGACTCGATGGCGAGAAGGTGGTCGGGTCGGAATGCGTGATCGGCTACCTGCATCGCGGCGTGGAAAAGATCGCCGAGCATCGCAGCTATCAGCAGTTCGCGCCCTACGTGGACCGCATGGATTACGTGGCGGCGGTGTCCAACGGGCTGGGTTACTGCGAAGCGGTCGAAAAGCTGATGGGCGTGGAAGCGCCGCCGCGGGCGCGTGTGATCCGCACGCTTCTCACCGAACTGCAGCGCATCGCCAGCCACCTTTTCTGGCTGGGGACGCACGCGCTGGATATCGGGGCGCTGACGCCGCTCTTTTACTGTCTGCGCGAACGCGAAGAGATCCTCAAAATTTTCGAGAAATATTGCGGAGCGCGGCTCACCACGCACGCCTTCCGCATCGGCGGCCTGCAATATGAGGCCTACGATGAGCTGGAAAAAGATACCGAGCGCTTCTGCAAGGAGTTCGACAGGCGCGTGGATGAGTATGAATCTCTGCTCACCGAAAATCGCATCTGGGTGGGCCGCACCAAGGGCATCGGAATCCTGAACTCGGCGGATGCCATCGCCATGGGCGTTACCGGGCCGGTGCTGCGGGCCAGCGGAGTGGAGTGGGACATTCGCAAGGCCATGCCGTACGCGGCCTACGATCAGTACGAATTCAGCATACCGACGAGGAAGAATGGCGATACCTACGACCGCTATCTCGTGCGGCTCGAGGAGATGCGCCAATCGCGAAAGATTTGCCTCCAGGCCATCGAAAATATTCCCTCGGGGCCGATTATGGGCAAAGTGGGCAAGGTGCTGAAGCCGCCGCCGGGCGAGGTGTATCACTCCATCGAGGCGCCCAAGGGCGAGTTGGGCTACTACATCGTGAGCGACGGCACCACGCAGCCGTATCGCGTGCGCATTCGGCCGCCGTCGCTGATTAATCTCGAGGCGCTGGATCGAATGATCCGCGGCCATTTGGTGGCGGACGTGGTGGCCGTGATCGGCACGCTCGATATCGTCCTCGGAGAAGTGGATCGATAAGGCAAGTGGATAGGAAGTGGTGGATCGATAAAAGATGAATCTTCACGCACTCTTGCCCTTTGTTCTTCCGGTGCTCTTTGCGCTGGTGATCGTGGCGGTGCTGCCGCTGGTGGCCGGCTACATCGTGCTCGTGGAACGCAAGGTCATGGCCGATATGCAGGTGCGTCTGGGGCCGATGCGCGTGGGCCCGCACGGGCTGCTGCAACCGATCGCCGATGCCGTGAAGCTGCTGCTCAAGGAAGACATCATTCCGGAGAGCGCCGATAAGTTGGTGTTCTGGGGCGCGCCCCTGATCTCGGTGACCGCGGCGATGCTGGCTCTGGCGGCGGTGCCGATTGGTCCTTTCTTCCAGATTGCCGACCTGAATATCGGGATGCTCTTTATCCTGGGCATCAGCTCACTGGGAATTTTCGGCATCGTGCTGGGCGGCTGGGCCTCCAACAGCCACTATTCGCTGATGGGAGCGCTGCGCAGCGCCGCCCAACTGGTGAGTTACGAGACTTCGGCGGGAATGGCCATCGTCGGCGCGTTGCTGCTGGCCGGCACGCTTTCCACGCGCGCCATCGTGCAGGCGCAGACCGACGATGGCGTATGGTTCATCTTCGCGGCGCCAGTGGGATTTTTCATCTATCTGGTAGCTTCCATCGCGGAGACCAACCGCGCGCCTTTTGACATGCCGGAAGCGGAATCCGAGCTCGTGGCCGGCTATATGACCGAATATAGCGGCTTCCGTTGGGCCCTCTATTTCCTGGCCGAGTACACCAATATGGTGGTGGTGGCGTCCATCGCTACGACGCTCTTCCTGGGCGGCTGGATGCGGCCTTTTGCGAATACGTCCTTCCTCAACTTTCTCGATTATCTTCCGCCGCTGCTGATGTTGTGGGTGGCCGGTTATTGCTTCCGGCGGACGCCGAAGCAGCCGGTGCCGGTGCAGAAAGCGTTCATGGCGGCGGTGGGATTGCTGTGCATCGCCGTGGCGGGCCTGCTGATCATGCCCATGGCGGCGCCGAGCGGCTCGTTTCTGGCGTCGTCCAAGCCGGGAATTCACGGCGCTTTCTGGTTTTTGTTCAAGGTGGGCGCCTACATCTACGTCTTTATGTGGCTGCGCTTCACGTTTCCGCGCTACCGCTTCGATCAACTGATGCGCCTGGGCTGGCAATTTCTGGTGCCGCTTTCGATTGTGAACGTCATGGGCATCGCCGTGGGGCTCACGCTGCACCGGCAGTTGGGCTGGCCGGCGGTGCCCGCGCTTCTGCTGGGAATCGCCATCACGCTGCGGCGCGGCGGCATATCTCGTGTCGGTTGGCGAGAAGCATGAGCATCCGCTGGTCGGGGAAGAGGAGGGGAACGCCGCGGATGCTTAACGTGGCCATTTTTTACTTCTTCGCCGCGCTGGCGATCGTCTCCTCGATTCTGGTGGTGACCCGGCGGAATGCGGTGCAGAGCGCGATTTTTCTGGTTACCGCGCTGCTGGCCACGGCGGGAATTTTCCTGAACCTGAACGCGGAGTTTCTCTTCATCGTGCAGGTGATTCTTTATGCGGGCGGGATCATGGTGCTGTTCGTTTTCGTGATCATGCTCGTGAACCTGGACGTGGCCCTGCATCAGGTGCAGTTCAGCCGGCAATGGTTCGTGGCGCTGATTATCTCCGCGGTACTGGCGGCGCAGGTCGCGGTGGCGATTTTGGTGAGCCGGGGCACGCTGTACGCCACGGCGCCCGCGCCGCCCAGATGCTCGAGCCCAATACCGAGCGCGTGGCTTTTTCCCTGTTCCACACCTACATGCTGCCGTTCGAACTTGCCTCGATTTTGCTGCTGGTGGCCATGGTGGGAGCGGTGGTGATGGCCAAAAAGAGGGTATGAGCGATGGTGCCGATCGGACATTACATCTTTCTGAGCGCGGCGATGCTGGTCATCGGCGTCGTGGGCATCGTCACGCGGCGCAACGTGATCATCATCCTGATGTCCGTCGAGTTGATTCTGAACGCGGTGAACATCAATCTGGTGGCGTTTTCGCGGCTGGTGGGATCGGTGGAAGGGCAGATCTTCGCCATCTTTATCATCACGGACGCGGCGGCCGAAGCTGCCGTCGGGTTGGGCATCATTATCGCGTTCTTCCGCAATCGCGAGACGGTCTTGGCGGACGAAATGGATATCCTGAAATGGTGAGTGGCATGAAGGCGGCGCGTTCGGCTAAACGGGGAATCGTCTATGCCCGCTGAGTTCTTTCTGGCGCACATCTGGCTGATTCCGCTGTTTCCTCTGGCGGGCGCGGCCACCATGTTTTTCATCGGGCGGCGGATTTCGAATCAGGCCGTGACCGCCGTGTGCGTGGGCAGCGTGGGCCTGGCGATGGTGTTTGCGTTTGGGGCCATCGTGCAACTGATCGCGCGGACGCCGTCGCAGCGCCTGGTGGAGATCGTGCTGTTCGACTGGGTGCCCGCGGGCGCCATGCACATCATGTCCGGGCGGCTGGTCTACTTCAACGCGCAGTGGGGCATGCTGCTCGATCCGCTGTCGGCGGTGATGCTCGGCGTTGTCACCGGCGTGGGATTCCTGATCCATGTCTATTCCAGCGGCTACATGGCCCACGAGGGCGGCTACTACCGCTTCTTCGGCTATCTGAACCTGTTCATGTTCTCCATGCTGGTCCTGGTGCTGGCGAATAATCTATTGCTGCTTTTCGTCGGCTGGGAAGGCGTGGGACTTTGCAGCTATCTGCTGATCGGGTTCTATTTCCTGCGCAAATCGGCCTCGGATGCGGGGAAGAAAGCTTTCATCGTCAACCGCATCGGCGATGCGGGCTTCATCCTCGGGTTGTTTCTTCTGCTGAACACGATTGGGACCCTGCGGTTCACGGAAATAAGCTCGGCGATCGGCGCCGGAGGATTCGCGGTGGGCAGCGGCGTGATGACCGCGATCGCCCTTCTGCTGTTCGTGGGCGCCACCGGCAAATCGGCGCAGATTCCGCTGTACGTCTGGCTGCCGGACGCCATGGAAGGTCCCACGCCGGTGAGCGCGCTGATTCACGCTGCAACTATGGTCACCGCGGGCGTGTACATGATCACGCGCATGAACCCGGTCTTCCAACTGGCTCCGGTTGCCCTGGCTGCAATCGCCACCGTCGGCGCGGTGACGGCGATTTATGCGGCGACCATGGGCCTGGTGCAGAACGATATCAAGCGTGTCCTGGCGTACTCCACGGTGAGCCAGCTTGGCTACATGTTTCTGGCGCTCGGCGTGGGCGCGTTCACTGCGGGAATTTTCCACTTGATGACGCACGCCTTCTTCAAGGCCCTGCTCTTCCTTGGCTCCGGCAGCGTGATTCACGCCATGTGCGGCGAGCAGGACATGCGCAAGATGGGCGCGCTGTGGAACGAAGATTCCCACCACGTTCTGGACATTTCTCGTGGCCACCGTGGCCATTTCCGGAATTCCGCCGCTGGCCGGTTTCGTCAGTAAGGACGCCATTCTCGCGGCTTCGTTCAATGCGCGTCCGCTGCTCTGGGCCATCGGGTTCATCACCGCCGGGATGACCGCGTTTTATATGTTTCGCCTCGTGTACATGACGTTCTTTGGCGAATCGCGCGTGCCGCCTGAGGTGGAGCACCACATTCACGAATCGCCGCGCTCGATGACCGTGCCGCTGATGATTTTGGCGCTGCTTTCCGTAGTGGGCGGATGGATTGGCTGGCCGGAATCGCTGGGCGGGAGAGATTGTTTCGCGCGATTCCTGGACCCGGTGATCGCGCAAGCAGGCCGAAGTGGTGGCCGCGATGCCGGAAGCTGCGGTCCACACGCACCGAATATGAATTGATGGCCGTATCGGTGCTGCGTGGCGCTCATCGGCATCTGGCTGGCGTAGGTATTTCTATCTGAGGCGGCCCAGCATTCCCGGCGACGATCGCGGCAAAAGCGGGTGGCCTTTACACGCTTGATCTACAACAAGTATTACGTGGACCAGATTTACGACGCCATGTTCGTGAACCGGGCCAAGGATTTGGGCGTCACGCTGGGCGCGTTCGACGTGGGAGTGATCAACGGTCTGGGCGTGAACGGCGCGGGCTGGCTCACGCGGCTGGTCTCGAGTATTTCGAGTGGTCTGGGACAAGTGGGTCATCGACGGGCTGGTGAATCTGGCGGCGCGCATCGTGTGGATTTCAGCTATCCGGTGCGCATGCTGCAGAGCGGGCGCGTGTCGAATTACGCGCTGCTGATCGTTCTGGGCGTGCTGGTCTTCCTGGGCTATTCCTGCGAGTGGTCGGTGTACGTTGCACATGCTGCACTAAAAAGGCGAGGAGCAGAATGGAAGTCAACCAAAGTCATCATCCTGAGCTGGATTCTTGTTCACGCCGCTCATCGGTGCGATTGTGCTGCTGTTGATTCCGCGCGACGAGCGATAACCTGCATCGCGTGGTCGGGAACCTGTTCGGCTGTCTCGGTCTGATCGTTTCGCTGCCGCTGCTGTGGCGCTTCCAGATCGGAACGCCGGGGTATCAGTTCCGCGAACCTGCGACTGGATTCCCTCCATCGGCGCGCATTATTCGCTGGGAATCGATGGCATCAGCTTTCTTCTGGTGATGCTGACCACCTTGCTGGGCGCCATTTCGATTCTTTCGTCGTGGAGCGCCATCAAGAAGCGCAAGAAGGAATACTACATTCTGTTTCTGCTGCTGCAGACGGGCATGCTGGGCGTCTTCATGTCGCTCGATTTTTTCCTCTTCTATCTTTTCTGGGAAGTGATGCTGGTGCCGATGTACTTCCTGATCGGCGTCTGGGGCAGCGACCGGCGGCTGTATGCGGCTATCAAATTCTTCCTGTATACGCTGGCCGGTTCGGTGCTGATGCTGCTGGCGATTCTGGCGCTTTACTATCACGCGCATGTGGTGGCCGGGACGGCGTACACGTTCGATATCCCCACCCTGCTGGGGACGGTGTCGCAGTTTTCCACCAATTACCAGCGATTCTGTTCTGGGGCTTCTTCTTCGCCTTTGCCATCAAGGTGCCCATGTTTCCGTTCCACACCTGGCTTCCCGACGCGCATACGGAAGCTCCCACGGCAGGCTCCGTCATCCTGGCGGGCGTGCTGCTGAAGATGGGCACGTACGGGTTCATCCGCTTTTCGTTGCCGCTTCTGCCGGGCGATGCCGTGGCGCGGCAGCACATCGTCAATATCCTGATGGTCGTGTCGATTGTGGGCATCGTCTACGGCGCGCTGGTATGCATGATGCAGAAGGATATGAAGAAGCTCGTCGCTTATAGCTCGGTGAGCCACCTGGGCTTCTGCACGCTGGGCATCTTTGCGCTGAACCCGCAGGGCCTTTCAGGCAGCGTCATCCAGCAGATCAACCACGGAATATCCACCGGCGCGCTCTTCTTGCTGATCGGCGTTCTCTACGAACGCCGGCATACGCGGCTAATTTCGGAGTTCGGCGGGCTCTCCACGCCCATGCCCAATTTCGCGGCCATCTACATGATCGCCACACTCAGCTCGCTGGGCCTGCCGCTGCTCAATGGCTTCATCGGCGAGTTCACCATTCTGAGCGGAGTTTTCCAGGTGAGCCTGCGCTGGGCGGCGTGGGCTGTGATCGGCATCGTGCTGGGCGCGGCGTACTTGCTGTGGCTCTACCAGCGGGTGATGTTCGGTCCGGTGACCAATCCGGCCAACGAGCACCTGCCCGATTTGAATATGCGCGAATACGCCACGCTCATACCCCTGGTGCTGCTGGCATTCTGGATCGGCATCTATCCCAAGCCGCTCTTCACCGTGCTGGATGCGCCGGTGCGGCAGATCGTCGAGCAGGTGAACCCGGGCTACTACAATTCGGCCACGGCGCAACGCCGGAACGAAAAGCCTCCCGTCGCTGCGGCAGTTGTCGCCCCCGCAGCAATGGCGATGCCGCGCAACACGAGCATCCCGAGCAATCTGACCGCGAGCAAAAATAGAGGTAAACAAGCGCCCGTGACGCCAGCGCCAGCCGCAATGCTGGCGCAATCTTCGCTTTCGGCGGCTCCGGCACAGATGCCAGCAAGCTCGGCGGAGAACGCAGCGGAGAAGCGCTAAATTCCATGGATAGCCACGACTTCTACCTGATCATTCCCGAAGTGGAGCTCATGCTTTTTGGGCTCGCCATTCTGATCATCGACCTCTGGCTGCCGGTAAAGGACAAGGCTGGCAATGCCGTCTTCGCCATGCTCGGCGTGTTCTTCAGCGGCTATTCGCTTTTCCGCATGCGCACTTTGGGACCGGATGCCGTGGGCGGATTCAATAGCTCGATCGTGGTGGATCCCTTCTTCTTGTTTTTCGGAATGATTTTCCTGATCGCCACGGCTCTGGTGATTCTGCTCTCGGTGCGCTACCTGGAAGTCGAAAACGAAAATCACGGCGAGTATTACGCCCTTCTGCTTTTCGCCACGGTCGGCATGATGTTCATGGCCTCGGGCTACGACCTGATCGTGCAGTTCCTCGGCCTGGAAACCATGGCCCTCAGCTTTTACATACTCACCGGATTTTTGCGCCATCAGAAGCGCTCGAACGAAGCCGCGGTGAAATATCTGCTGCTGGGGGCCTTCAGTTCGGGACTGCTGGCTTACGGCTTTTCGCTGCTCTATGGCATGAGCGCCATGGCCCAGATCAACGGGCCGCTGGGGCTGCCTCTGCAAGTGCCGCGCACCAATCTCGACGTGGTGCGCACGGCGCTCGAGCTGCGCGGGCCCACGGATTTGCTGGTGCTCTTGTCGATCGTTACCGTGGCGGCGGGGCTTTTCTTCAAGGTGGCGGCCGTGCCGTTCCATCAATGGGCGCCGGACGTTTATGAGGGCGCGCCCACGACGATCACGGCGTACGTCAGCGTGGCCTCGAAGACCGCCAGTTTCGCGCTGCTGCTGCGGCTGCTCCTTTACGTCTACTGGCCGGTGCGCGTGAGCTGGATAGAGATCATCGCGGGAGTGGCCGTCGCTTCGCTCACGCTGGGGAATTTCGCGGCCATCACGCAGACCAACGTCAAGCGCCTCCTGGCGTACTCGTCGATTTCGCACGTCGGCTATATTTTGCTGGGCGTGGTGGCCGTGCTGAGCGGGGACGGCAACGAGACCGGCTTGAAGGGCATCGGCTTCTATCTTTTCGTCTACGCCTTCATGACCATCGGAGCTTTCGCCGTGCTCATCGTGCTGCGCCGCCAAGGCATGATCGGCGACGAACTCGACGATCTGGACGGCCTGATCGACCGCAGTCCCGCGTCGGCCATCGTGCTGCTGATTTTCATGCTGTCGCTCGCCGGAATTCCGCCGCTGGCCGGCTTCGTCGGGAAGTACTATATTTTGCTTTCGCTCATCGAGACGCAGCACTATTACCTGGCGCTTCTTGGCGCGCTCTATATCGTTCCCGCCCTGTACTACTACTTCCGGATCGTGATGCATGCGTGGCTGCGCGAGCCGGAAAAACTGGGGCGCGCGACCGTAACGCCGGGGCAGTCGGTGGCCCTGGCGGTGATGTGCTTCGTCACGCTGGTCGCCGGCATATATCCCGAGCCATTCATCCGCATGGCCACTTATTCTCTAACTCTGCCAGCAGCGCTGTTTGCCCGATAATCGTCCAGATCGGGTCCCTCCCCGCCCCGGCGCCAGCCGGACGGATTCGGCCGCCAGCTCGGCAACGTTCTGGATCTGCCGTTTGTGCTGGTCGGAAGCGTGGTGATCGCCGCCGGCCTCGGCTATCTGCTGGACAAGCACTTCAACACTTCGCCCATTTTGACTTTGGTGCTCGGCGCATTGGGATTCGCCGCCGGCATGTACGAACTGATCCGGCGGCTCACCGGAAGAAGGCCGCCGGGAACGAATCAAGATGGCGGATGAGCCGTTTGGAACCGCCGCGCTGCGGCGCATCGAATGGCTGACGCTGCTGTTGGGCGGCGCGGGAGCGGCCTGGGCGCGGCTGGCGCTGGGGATGGCGGGGAAGCGCGGCAGTCGCCGTGGGCGCGGGAATCTCCTGGATCAATTTTCGCTGGCTGAAGGGCAGCGTGCGGGCGTTTGGCGCGGCGGCCACGGCTCAGGCTGGTTCGGCAGCAAGTTCGCGTGCCCGTGCTCGCTTACCTTAAGTTCTTTGGACGCTTCGCTTTGCTGCTGGGAGCGCTGTATGTTATCCTCTCCCGTTCTTGGTTGCCCGTCGCACCCGTGCTGGGCGGAATCTTCGCGGCGCCGGCGGCGGTGGTTGTGGCGCTGGTGTACGAATTGCTCACGAGCGGCATGCGGCAAGACGCAAGCGGTTCGTAACTAATCGGAAGCTTAATCGGAAGGCCGATGGAAGAAAGCATCCTGGGAATAACAAAGCTGGTCAATGCCGCGTTCGGCAAGGCCGCCCTGGCGCTGTTAAGCGCCCTGCACATTCAGCCCAGCAATCCGCAATATCCCATTCCGAACCACATTGCCATGGAACTGCTGGTCTTTGCCTTGGCGGCGGTGTTCTTTCTGTGGCTGCGCGCGCGGCTTTCCGTGGAACGGCCCGGCGCCACGCAGCAGGTGATGGAGCTGCTGCTGCGCAATCCGATGTCCCTGGGCGTGGCGGACCTGCTCGAAAATAATATCGGCCACGGCGGCTTGAACGTATTTGCCCATGATCGGCAGCATCGGGATCTTCGTTCTATTCTCCAATTTGATCAGCCTCGTGCCGGGACTGGCTTCGCCCACTGCCGAGGTGTCCGTTCCGCTGGGTTGCGCCATGCGTGGTGTTCCTCTATTACCACTGGTCCGGGCTGACAGAAACATGGTCCCGTGCATTACGGGAAGCATTTCATGGGGCCGAATGTTTACCTGTCGCCGCTGATGGTCGTGGTGGAATCGGTCAGCCATATGGCGCGGCTGCTCTCGCTCACCGTTCGTCTCTGGGTAAATATGATGGTCAGCGAAATGCTCTACGGAATCTTCCTGGGGCTGACGCTGGCCTTGTTTGTGTTCGTCGGCAAGCTGAACGCTCTCGGCTACACCCTGGCGCCTCTTCCGCTGCTGGCGCCCGTGATTTTCATCGTTTTGCACATCTTCGTGGCTTTCGTGCAGGCCTTCGTGTTCACGATTTTGCCGGTGATCTATCTCACCGGGGCGGTTGCGGAAGGGCATTAATCATTGCATTAGGGCCATTCATTCATAACGGCATCATCCGCCGTTTCGCGTGAGCCCGGCTGCACGAGGATGTCGGGAACCACCTCCGAGCGGCACTTCATAACCAAGGAGAGTCGTCACGATGAGAAAGTACGCAGTTGTGCTACTGGTGCTTTTCGCAGTTCTGCCTGATTGCTCCCGCCGCATTCGCTCAGGCCGGGGATCAGGGAGGAGCCGCTAACGCCACCAATTGGGTGGCCATCACTTCCGGCTTCGCCATGGCCATCGCTTCCGGAGCTTGCGGCATCGCGCAGGGACGCGCTTCTGCGGCCGCGTCGGAAGGCATGGCGCGCAATCCCGGAGCCGCCGGCGTGATTCAGAACATGTTGATTCTCGCGCTGGTGCTGATCGAATCGATGGCGCTGTACACGTTTGCCATCATCTTTATCAAGGTTAAGTAACCACCAAGCCAAGGTTTTTCCGGCCCGCGGGCGCGCCAGCGTTCCGCGGGCTTCTTTGTTTCTGCCTATGGCGTCGCCCGATCGCGGTTCCACGGTTTCAGAAGCGCGCGCCTCGCTGCACTTTTTTCAACAGTCGTCCACAGCTTTGCACAGGCTTTTTTCGAATCATCGTGGGAATTTCGTTGACGCTCGGAGCGCGAGGATTTATCTTGCGCGGCAGATTCAACCGCAAGCGTAAAGAGTTACGGTTCGATTCGGAGATTGCGATTTCCTCACGGTTTTCGCAATCCCTGAATTGCCGGTAGCTTCACGGAGTCGATCTTCAGGGTATGCGGCGCAAAAGCTGAAAGGCGATTGCCCCTGCACGGAAGAGAAGAACTCGGTGGAGTCACGGTGCAGTTCCAAGGCCGCGATAGCCAAACGCTGTCGTGGTCTTCGCTGCATCGGAGAGCTCAGAGGCCTTGTGGTTTGGTTTGGAGTTCCCGAAGCCTTCGCGGCATTTGGGGACACCAGGCCGAACCGGAAAGCTGGCAGGTTGTACGCCTCAGTTTGGAAGACGCGATTAGCCGCAAGGCTGTTGGGTCGCCGGATTACCGGGACGCCTGTGACTTACGGCTCGATTTAGAGGGCGCAATGGCTTCGCGGCTATTGCCCCTCAGCTTTTCTACCCGGACGTATTCCCCCAGCAAATCGGCCAGATGTGAAATCGCAACGTCGGCAAATCAGCGAACTCAAAAACGTGTTCCGCAATTAGCGGCCGGGCAGGGAAAGGGCGGCTTGTGTGGCCAGCGCCATTACGCGGCCGGGGAATAATCCGAGATAGACTTGCCGGCGACGGCAACGGACAAAACGAACGTCACGGCCCAGGGCATGGGCACCGGCGGCCAGGTTTGATTCGGCTCGCGCATGTACATCACCACGATGACGCGCAAATAATAGACCGAGGCGATCACGCTATTGATGGCCAGCAGAACGGCCAGCCAGACCAGCCGCGAGGCCAGCGCCGCGTTGAAGATATAAAACTTCCCCAGGAACCCCGCGGTTACCGGCAGTCCTAGCAGCGAAAGCAAAAACAGCGCAAAACAAGCGGCGGCAGCCGGTTGGCGCGTGGCCAGGCCGCGGAAATCGTCGATATCCATGTGGCGCTCGGATTCGCCGCCCAGTTGCGAAACGAAAATGAACGCGCCCAGTTTCATCAGCGCGTAGACGGCCAGATAGTAGAGGACGGCGGCCATGCCCAGCGCAACCTGGTCCGAGGCAGCCGCGGCCGTGAGCGCCACGAGAATATATCCGGCGTGCGAGATCGAGCTGTACGCCAGCATTCTTTTAACATTCGTTTGCGCCAGTGCCGCGAGATTGCCCAAGAACATGGTCAGCACCGCGGAAACCCACAGCGCCCAGAACCAGAACGTTCCGGCAGCGGCTACCGTGGCCAGGATACGCAGCAGCAGCGCGAACGCCGCAGCTTTGGGCCCGGAGGACATCAGCGCCGTAACGGGAGCGGGTGCGCCTTCGTAGACATCCGGCGTCCAAAGCTGAAACGGCGCCGCGGCGACCTTGAACGCCAGGCCCACCAGCATCAGCGCCAATCCCAGATCGAGCAGATGTTCGCCGCCGCGCATGGTGGGGAACTTCATCATCCCGAGCTCGGTGGTTCCCGTGGCGCCATAAGTGAGCGCGATGCCGTAGAGGAAAAAAGCGGTGGCAAACGAGCCCAGCAGGAAATACTTCATGGCCGATTCGTTGGAGCGCGGAGAGTCGCGGCGATAGCTGGCCAGAATGTACGTGGAGATGGAGCTGGTCTCCAGGCCCACGAACGCGGTCATCAATTCGGCGGCGCTGGCCATCACGCCCATGCCCACGGTGGCGAAAAGAACCAGCGCGTAGTATTCGCCGTGCTGGATGTGTTCGCGGTCGAGATAATCGGCCGAGCCGATGATCACCAGGAACGCCACGGATTCCACCACCACGTGCACGAACACGCTGAAGCCATCGATGCGAGCAGACCTGAGAACGCTTCGCCGGGATGCAGCGCCGGATAGATCGTGGCGACGAGCGCCAGCCCGCTGCCCGTCGCGGCGATCGAAACCAGTATCGTTCGCCGCGCGCGGGTGAGAAACGGTTCCACCAGCATCAGCACAATCCCAGAGAGCGACAGGATGATCTCCGGCAGCAGGCGCAGCACGTCTTCTCGCGGAGGAAACATCAGCGCACGCTCCCTGGAAGCGCGGCGGGAGCGGCGGGAGTGGGAACCACGTTCGCCCGCGCGTTATACGCCTGCGGCCGCTGCATCAGCGTCAGCACGTTGCGCGCGGAAGCCTCGGTGCGCCGCGTGAAGCCCACCGAGCCGATGCCCATCCACAGAATGAGCACGGCCATGGCCACCAGGACCAGCCGCTCGCGCCGGTCGGCGTCGGGAAGCGTGCGATTCTCATCGTGCGTGACCGCACCAAAGAAAACGCGCTGGTAGGCCCACAGCAGGTAAACGGCGGAAAGAACCATGCCCCTGGTTGCGGCAGCCGCCCAGTTCACGTGACGCACAGAAGTGCCCAGCAGAATCAGGAACTCCCCCACGAAGCCGTTGAGCATGGGCAGCCTCCGACGAAAAGCGAAACAAACAGGAAAAACGCGGCGATCACGGGCATCGGGCGTAGCCAGGCCGCCATACTCGCGGATCATGTGCGTGTGCCGCCGGTCGTAGAGCATGCCCACCAATACGAAGAGTGCGCCGGTGGAAACGCCATGGTTCAGCATTTGATACACCGCGCCCTGAATCGCGGTGGGATCGAACGCAAACAGCCCCAGCACCACAAATCCCAGATGGCTCACCGACGAATAAGCGACCAGGCGCTTGAGATCGGGCTGGACCATCGCGACCAGCGCGCCGTAAATGATGCCGATGATGGCCAGAACGGCGATGTAAGGAGCGAACCGGTGCGAAGCCTCCGGGAAGAGCGGGAGGCAAAACCGCAGCATGCCGTAAGTTCCCATCTTCAGCAGCACGCCAGCCAGCATCACCGAACCGGCGGTAGGCGCTTCCGTGTGCGCGTCGGGCAGCCAGGTGTGCAGCGGGAAGAGCGGCACTTTGATGGCGAAGGCCAGGAAGAACGCGGCAAACAGAAGCAGTTCCGTGCGCAGCGAAAGCGTCACTTGGCCGCTCAGGAGCATGGACTGGATCTGCACCAGGTCGAAGCTGCCGCTCACTTCGTACAGCCAGATCATGGCCACCAGCATCAGGATCGAGCCGAGCATGGTGTAAATAATGAATTTGATCGCGGCGTAAATGCGGCGCTCGTGTCCCCAGATTCCGATCAGGAAGTACATGGGGATGAGCATGGCCTCCCAGAAAAGGAAAAAGAGAAAAAGATCCAGGGAGACGAAGACTCCGATGACGCCGGTCTCGAGCACCAGCAGGGTGATAAAGAACCGCGCACGCGCTCGTGAATCGATTTCCATGCCGTCAGCATGGCGATGGGGGTCAGAAATGTGGTCAGCAGGACCAGAAAGAGGCTGATGCCGTCCACGCCCAGGTGGTAATGAATCGGCGGCGAGGGAATCCAGTTGTGAAATTCGACGAACTGATATGCGGCGGAGTCCAGGGCGAAGGCGCGCAGCAGCAGGAGCGAAAGGCCGAACTCCAGCGAGCGCCACGGCGAGCGCCACGCGGCCGGATCCACCGTGATCGTCGCCGCGCAGCATCAGCAGTGCCACGGTCCCGGCCAGCGGCAGGAACGTCAATACCGTCAGCACATGGGAGCTGTGCACTAGCGCACCATCCAGGCTAGCAAAGTGGTGAGCAGCACGCGCGCCCACAATCACCCACGCCGCGTAACTGCGGGTATTGCCGGAATTGAGGTGCCGCACGCGGTCGCCGAACTCTCCCGCTTCGTGGGCCACCCCGTTCACCAGGCCGTCGATGCTCTCCTCATCCACCACGTGCCACAGAAAATTCGTCGGAGATCCACACCAGCGGGCGCACGATCGACGGTGGAGTAGAGTTCGTCGACGAAATACTTGCCCACCAGCACTCGGTAAGCTCCGCGAAAACTCTCCGCCAGCCGCCCCGGCAGCTCGGGCCTGCGGATATAGAGCCACCAGGCCAGCAGGAAGCCCAACAAAGCCGCGATCACCGGAGGACCAAAGATGCCGGCGGCCAGGCTGCCAATGCCGGTATAGGGCTCGCTGCTGCTGGAGACCCCGCCCGCTGCGAAAGCCGGCTGCACGAAATTGTCGAAATAATTCGGGCCGCCCACCAGATGCGGCGCCGCCCACCAGCCGCCCGCCAGGGAAAGAATCGCCAGCAACACCAGCGGGACCAGCATGACGCTGGGCGATTCGTGAACGTGCGTCTTGTGCTCGTCGAAGCGCGGCCGGCCGTGAAAGGTCAGAAAGAGCAGCCGGAACATGTACAGCGCGGTCAGGCCCGCCGTGAAGATCCCCAGCCAGTAGATCGCCGGGTTGGCATAGGGGCCGGTGCGCGCGGCCAGCAGGATCTCGTCTTTGCTGAAAAAGCCGGAGAACCCAGGCGTGCCGGAAATGGCCAGCGTGGCCACCAGAAGCGTGCCGTAAGTCCACGGAACGGCTTTGCGCAGGCCGCCCATGCGGCGCATATCCTGCTCGCCGCCCATCGCGTGGATCACGCTGCCCGCGCCCAGGAAAAGCAGCGCCTTGAAGAAGGCGTGGGTCATCAGGTGAAACATTCCCGCGCCGAACGCGCCCACGCCGCAGGCCATGAACATGTAGCCCAGTTGGCTGATGGTGGAGTAAGCCAGCACGCGCTTGATGTCGGTTTGCACCAGGGCGATGGTGGCGGCGAAAAGAGCGGTGGCGCAGCCGACCACGGCCACGGCCAGCATGCGCCATCGGCGCCTGCACGAAAAGCGCATGCGAGCGCGCCACCATGTATACGCCGGCCGCGACCATGGTGGCGGCATGGATCAGCGCGCTGACGGGCGTGGGGCCTTCCATGGCGTCGGGCAGCCAGACGTAAAGCGGAAGCTGCGCGGACTTGCCGGTGGCGCCAACCAGCAGCAGCAGCGCAATCGCGGTGAGGATGCCGTGTCCCGAAGTCTCCGTGGGCAGCACCGCGGCGCCGCGGAAGATGGGCTCGAAGTCCAGCGTGCCAAACTGCGCGAAACAGCAGCAGCATTCCGATCACGAAGCCCACGTCGCCGACGCGGTTTACCCAAAACGCCTTATTGCCCGCATCCGTGGCCGTCTTCTTCAGGAACCAGAAGCCGACCAGCAGATAGCTGCACAGGCCCACGCCTTCCCAGCCCACGAAGAGCAGTGCATAGTTCGCGGCCAGAACCAGCGTCAGCATGAAAAACATGAAGAGATTGAGATACGTGAAGAAGCGCCGGTAGCCCCCGTCGTCGGCCATATACCCGGTGGAGTAGAGATGAATCAGCCAGCCCACGCCGGTGACGACGAGCAGCATGATCACGGTGAGCTGGTCGATTTGCAGCGCGAAATCGGCGCGGAAGTGTCCGGCGTCGATCCAGGTGAAGTAGGTTTGCACCCAGGGAATCTGCGCCGGGCCGAGCGCGGCGAACTCCCGAACGGCTTCGAGCGAGGCCAGGAAGGATAGGCCGGTGCTGCCCAGGGCCACGCCATTGATGGTGCTGCGCGGCTGTCCGCCGGCCAGAATGCCGTTGATCGCCGCGCCCAGCAGGGGCAGCAGGGGAATGATCCACAGGTGATGGAGTATCGGCATTCCGCGCTAGAGCTTCAGGAGATTGATGCGTTCCACGTTGAGCGAGTGCCGGTTCCGCGAAATCACGATCACGATGGCCAGGCCCACGGCGGCTTCCGCCGCGGCCACCACGATGACAAAGAATACGAACACCTGCCCCTGCAATTGTCCCCAGGCGCGCGCAAAGGCGATGAACGCCAGATTGACGGCGTTGAGCATCAGCTCGATGGACATGAATATGGTGATGATGTTGCGCCGGAAAACGAAGCCAATCGCGCCCAGTCCAAAGAGGACCGCGCTGAGAGCGAGGTAGTAGGAAATGGGCACCAAGGTTCTCTCCTTACCTTTTGCCGATGCGAACCGACATTCAGCTGACGTTTTGCCGCTCCCGCTTTGCGGGCACTCCTTCGCGCCGCTGGGCCAGCACCAGTGCGCCCAGAATGGCGATGAGGATCAAAATGGACGTCAATTCAAACGGAAATACGAAATCCTGGAACAAGCAACATGGATAACCCGTGAATCGCGCCGGCGGCGGCGGGCTGCGCCGTCATGGATAAAGCACGCTGCGCCCACCTGGTACGCCAGTTCGCCAAGCAAAACGATACCCAGCGGCACGCCCACGTAGCGCGCCATGCGGCTCATGTTGGTGCGCTCTTCCTCGCCCGCGTTCAGCAGCATGATCACGAAGACGAAGAGCACCATGATGGCGCCGGCATAGACGATGATTTGCAGCGCGGCGATGAACTCCGCTTCCAGCGTCAAAAACAGGCCGGCCAGCGAGACCATGACCACGATCAGCGAGATCGCGCTATGAATGGGATGGCGCAGCACAACCACGTTCACGGCGCCCGCCACGGCCACCGCCGCGAGCACCAGAAAAACCAGCATCTGAGGCGTCATTTGCGCATCACCACGGCCAGGCTGGTCAGCACCACATTCAGCAGCGCCAGGGGGAAGAGGAATTTCCATCCGAAGCGCATCAGTTGATCGTAACGAAAGCGCGGCAGCGTCCAGCGCACCCACACGTAAACGAAAAGCACCACCAGGATTTTCCCCAGGAACCAAAACGGGCCCTGGATCGCCTTCGATGATGCCGGGACGCGCGCAGAGAAATGATAGCGCGCAAAGAACCAGCGCCCAACACGGGCAATTGCACGCGGCCGAGCCCCTTGTGGTAGAACGCCGTCAATGATCAGCGCGATCCCCCGATGGACCAGAACAGCCGCGGGAAGGTAGTGCGTCCAGTAGAGGCTCGCCGTTTGCGGAAAGGGCGATAGCCATCCGCCCAGGAACAGAATCGTGGCCAGGCACGCCACCGTGATCATGCTGGCGTACTCGCCCAGGAAAAACATGGCGAATTTGAAGCTGGAATATTCGGTGTGATAGCCGGCCACGATCTCCGATTCGGCTTCGGCCAGATCGAAAGGCGCGCGATTGGTCTCGGCGATGGCGGAGATGAAGTAGCAAACGAATCCCAGCACCTGCGGAAAGGGCGGGCTGAACAGGTTCCATTGCGGCACGAAGCCCCAGCTGAAGCCGCCCTGCCGCACGACGAGCTCGCTGAGATTGAAGCTGCCTGCCAGCAGCAGCACGCCGACCACCGAGAGCGTGAGCGAAAGTTCGTAGCTCACCATCTGCGCCGAACTCCGCAGCCCGCCCAGCAGCGAATACTTGCTGTTGGAGGACCAGCCTGCCAGGGCCACGCCATAAACACCCACCGAGGTGATGGCGAATATGGCCAGAAGGCCGATATTGATGTTGGCGATCACCAGAGGCGTCGTCACGCCAAGAATGCGGATCTCCGCCGGGCCAAAGGGAATCATGGCGATTGCCGAGATCGCCAGGGTCATGGTCACCAGCGGCGCGAGCGTAATAGACGAATCGATCCACGCCCGCTGGCGTAATGTCTTCCTTCAGCAGAAACTTGGCGCCATCGGCCAGCGGCTGCAACAGGCCGTGCGGGCCCACGCGGTAAGGTCCCCAGCGCCCCTGAAGGTGCGCCGCGAGTTTGCGCTCGAACCACACCAGGTAAGCCACCGCGGTCAGCAACGAAAAACATCAGCACGGCCACTTTGATCAGGGAGACCAGCAGGATTGCACCCATGCCGCCGCTCACGTTGCCGCGCCCGCTTCCCGCAGCGAGCGAATCATGCGGCAGTACTGCGTCAGGCTGCCGCTGGTGAAAAGGGAATCGTTGTTGGAGCT